>NZ_CP014839.1:2869833-3188703 GCF_001931675.1 Pandoraea thiooxydans
CTGATGAAAGGTTATCTGCGCTTGGGCGCCCGTATTTGCGGCGCGCCGGCGTGGGATCCCGATTTCAACACCGCGGATTTTCTGACGCTGTTCAGGCTCTCGGAAATCAACCCCCGCTATGCCCGCCACTTTCTCGGCCAGGCAGCGCTCGACGCCTTGACTTTGTAAAGCGCCGGGGTGAAGGCGCGGCAGCGCGGCACTGTCGCACTCCGCTCGCCTGCCCGCACTAGCGATAGACGACCCGGCAACGCAGGCCGATTTTCTCCCACTCGGCGGCTTCCCGCGTCAGGCTGTAGTCAGTCAACGGGTTGGCGTCGATCCAGGCTTTGGACAGGCTGACCTCGAAGCCGTCGGCCAACTCGGCCACCTCGATGCTGGTCGGCAGGGTATCGGTACGGCGCCGGCAAAACAGCACCGCCAGCCGCAGGCAAAATAACAAACGCCATTCCGGCGCATGAAACTGCGAGCTCAGTTTTCCCAGCTTACCGACATGGCCAAGCAACAACGCCGCCAGGCGGGCTTGATCCTGGCGGGAGAAGCCAGGCATGTCGGCGTTGCTGCCGATGTAGGCCGAGTGCTTGTGGTAGGCGCTGTGTGAAATCGACAGCCCCATCTCATGCAACGACGCGGCCCACAGCAGCAGTTCCTGCTGGGCGGTGCGAACCTCGTCGTCCGGCTCGGGAAACTGCAAATACAGCGTGTTAGCCAGCCGCCCTACCCGCTCGGCCTGGGCGCGATCGACCGAGTAGCGCCGCATGAACTGCGCAACCGTGACAGCGCGCATGTCTTGGCGATGCGAACGGCCGAGCAAGTCGTACAACACGCCGAGGCGCAATGCAGCGTCGGTGGTTTCCATCACATCGATGTCGAATTCGTTGAACACCGACAGCATGATCGCCAACCCGCCCGGCAAGACCGGAATGCGGTCCGACTTGAGACCGCTGAGCTTGACCCGGTTGACGTTTTCCGCACGGATCAAACTCCGCTTCAGGCGCTCGAGCCCAACGCGAGAGAGGCCGGTGACACCATCGTCGTTGAAATTGTTGTCCTCGATCAATTCGGCCAGTGCACGGGCCGTCCCGGACGAGCCGATGGCCTGAGCCCAGCCGGACTCCCGATAGGTTGCGGCGATGATCTGTATTTCGCGCCGCGCCGCGAGCTCGGCCTGCTTCATCGCGTACTCGTCGACGTTGCCGCTGGGGAAAAACTGACGGCTGTGACTGACGCAGCCAATATACAGACTCTCCATGATCAGCGGCTGATAGTCCTGGCCAATGATGAATTCGGTCGAGCCGCCGCCAATGTCGACGACCAGGCGCTGCCCCGCACAGGTCGGCACCGAATGCGAGGCGCCGGCATAGATCAGCCGCGCCTCCTCGCGTCCGGCAATGACCTCGATGGGAAAGCCCAGCGCTTTTTCCGCCTTGGCGAGAAATTCCGAGGCATTCTTGGCAACCCGCAGCGTGTTGGTGGCGACCGCGCGCACGTGATCGGGATGAAAGTCGCGCAGGCGCTCACCGAATCGCTTGATCGCCTCGAGTCCGCGTTTCTGGGATGCGTTGTCGAGATACTTGTCCGCATTGAGCCCAGCGGCGAGCCGTACCGGCTCGCGCAGCGCATCCACCTGATAAATCTGACTGCCTGCGGCGATTTCTTCGACTCGGCCAATAATCAGGCGGAAACTGTTCGAGCCCAGGTCTACCGCGGCCAACAAGTGAGGTTGTGCTGTCATAAGCGCTAGCGTGGTGTCATCGGCAACCTGAGTTACCCAGGCGACGAGCGGCAAAAGCCGACGATAAAATAGAAAGGTGATATGACAATAGCGTGAAAATCATGAATGTCATATAACCGTAACAATCGGTATGAAAAATCACAATACTACTACTGGCGATTTCGGGCAAAAAATGAGCTACCCGCTGCTTAACCGAGAGCTTGGCATTCTGGCTTTCAACGAACGCGTTCTCGCGCAGGCGGCCGATCCGGAAACGCCTTTGCTGGAGCGGCTGCGTTTCATTTGTATCGTCAGCAGCAATCTCGACGAATTTTTCGAGATCCGCGTGGCCGGCCTCAAGGAGCAGATGCGGGATAATCCGGGCGTGCTGACGCAGGACGGCATGACGCACCTGCAAGTCTACACGCAAGTGTCTCAGCAGGCGCAGTCGCTGGTCTCCCGGCAATACGCCATGCTGTCGGATACCCTTCTGCCGCTGCTGGAGAAAGAGGGAATTTTCTTCCATGGCGCCGACGGGTGGAACGACGCGCAAAGGCAGTGGGCCAAGGAAGTGTTCCTGCAGGAGCTGATGCCGGTGCTCACGCCGATCGGTCTCGATCCGGCGCATCCGTTTCCTCGCGTGCTCAACAAGAGCCTGAATTTTGCCGTGGAACTCGAGGGCAAGGACGCCTTCGGCCGCGACGCCGAACTGGCGATCGTGCAGGCGCCACGTTCGCTGCCCCGGCTAGTGGCGATGCCGGCGGCCCTGTCCGGCCATCCGTATGGCTACGTGTTGCTGTCGTCTCTGATGCAGTGCTTTGTCGGAGAGCTGTTCCCGAACCTGACGACCAAGGGCTGCCACCAGTTCCGGGTCACCCGCAATAGCGAATTGTTCGTCGACGAGGACGAAATCACCAATCTGCGCACGGCCCTGCAAGGCGAGCTGCCTGCCCGTCACCTGGGCGACGCGGTGCGGATCGAAGTCGATGCGAACACCCCCGGGCGCTTGATACGCCGGTTGCAAATCGAGTGCGGCCTGAGCGACGCGGACTGCTATCGAGTCAAGGGCCCTGTCAATCTGGTACGGCTGATGCAGTTGCCCGATATGGTCGATCGGCCTGATTTGAAGTTCCTGCCGCATGTGCCGGCGCTACCCAAGCGGCTGGCCAATACCTCGGTAATTTTCGATGCGATCGACCAGGGGGATATCCTGCTGCATCACCCCTACGACAGCTTCCAGCCGGTCCTGGAGCTTCTGCTTCAGGCGGCCAGGGATCCTGCCGTGGTGGCGATCAAACAGACCATCTATCGCACCGGTAACGAGTCGGCGCTGATGGATGCGTTGATGGAAGCCGCCCGCAATGGCAAGGAAGTGACGGTGGTGGTGGAGTTGCTGGCGCGCTTCGACGAAGAAACGAATATCAACTGGGCAGCTCAGTTGGAGGCGGTCGGCGCCCATGTGGTGTACGGTGTGGTAGGCCACAAATGTCACGCCAAGATGCTGCTGATCGTGCGCCGCACGCAAACCGGCAAACAGGTGCGGCTCAAACGCTACGTGCACCTGGGAACCGGCAACTACCATCCGCGCACGGCCCGCTTTTACAGCGATTTCGGCCTGATGACGGCCAATGAGGCGATGTGCCGCGACGTTCACCTGGTGTTCCAGCAACTGACTGGTATCGGCGGGCAAATTACCCTGAGCCATTTGTGGCAGTCGCCGTTCACGCTTCATACGGCATTGCTCGAGGCGATTCGCTTCGAGGCGCGCGCGGCCGAGGCCGGAAAAAAGGCTCGCATCATTGCCAAAATGAATGCGCTGCTCGAGCCAAGCGTGATTGCCGAGTTGTACAAGGCGTCCAAGGCCGGCGTCAAGATCGATCTGATCGTGCGCGGTGTGTGCGCGTTACAACCCGGGGTGCCGGGCCTGTCGGAAAATATCAGCGTGCGCTCGATTGTGGGCCGCTTTCTCGAACACCATCGAATCTATTATTTCCACGCCGGCGGCACGGAGCAGGTGTATCTATCAAGCGCGGACTGGATGGATCGCAACTTCTTTCGCCGCATCGAAGTCGCGTTCCCCGTGCTCGATAAAAAGCTCAAGGCCCGCGTGATTCGCGAAGGTTTGATGGTTCACCTGCGCGATAACCAGTCGTCCTGGATCATGCAAAGCGACGGCCGCTATCAGCGGCGACGCCACGGCAAGCGTCTCTACAACAGCCAAAAGGCGTTGCTGGCGGAGTTGTGCGGTGAATAAGCCTGACTGAGCGCCCTGCCGGGTGGCGGCAGGCGCCGCCCACTGAGTTCAGCGCGCAGTTCAGTCGCGCGAGGCGGATGATGCGGTAGCCGCGTCGCCCTGGACCTGATCCCGCGCGATGCGGCTTGCCGGGAAAACGATGGAGAAGGTGCTGCCCCGCCCTTCCTGGCTCTTGATATCGAGATGGGCCTGATGGCGGGTCAGCACATGCTTGACGATGGCCAGGCCCAGGCCGGTGCCGCCGGTGTCGCGCGAGCGGCTGCGGTCGATGCGATAAAACCGCTCGGTCAAACGCGGAATATGTTGCGCCGGAATCCCCAATCCAGAATCGGTAACGCTGAAGATGGCGCCGCCGTCTTCCGTGCCGCGCCAGTCGATTTTGATTCGTCCCTTGGCCGGCGTGTAGCGCACTGCATTCGAAACCAGGTTGCTGAAAGCACTTTGCAATTCGGTCTCCGACCCCAGCACGGCCAGCCCGCTCTCGCAATCGACCGATATATCGTGAGTCTGGTTGGATAGCCCTGCCGCATCGATACCCAACTGCTTCACAATGCGTTTCATGTCGAGCCGCTGATCGACCGGCGGCAGGGTATTGCCCTCCAGCTTGGCCAAGGTCAGAAGGTCGTCGACGATGTTCTTCATGCGCTCGGCCTGACGCTGCATGATATCGAGGTAGCGCTCCTTCTCTTCCTCGTTCAGCGGAAGCTCTTTCATGGTTTCGAGAAACCCTGAGAGCACGGTCAGCGGCGTTTTCAGCTCGTGCGACACGTTTGCGACGAAATCGCGCCGCATGGTCTCGGTGCGCTCCAGTTGCGTGATGTCGTGCGACAGAATCAGCTTGCGATTGTCGCCATACGGGAACACCTGCACCGACAGAACGTTATTGTGCTGCTCGCCCATATGATGCATGCTGAGCGCTTCATCGTAGCGGTGCATCGCCAGGTAGTGAACGAATTCGGGCTGACGCAACAGGTGCGTGATTTGCTGGCGCACGTCACGCCGCGCATTCAGGCCGAAATGCCGTTCGGAAATGGCGTTGCACCATTCGATCTGGTTGTGCTCGTCGAGCATTACCACGCCATTGGGCGACGCCTGAATCGCCTGGATAAAGCGATTGTGCTGCTGCTCGACTTGTCTGACCTGGTTATGCCAGCGCTTGGCCAGGCGATACAGGCGGTAATAGATCTCGCCCCACATGCCGATCGCACTGGGGACTTCGCCATAGACCGGGGCATCGAGCAGCCGCCATAGACGCTGCGCGTGAAAAGTATTGAAAAAAACCTGCAGCAACAGGGCTGCGATCGCGAAGGCAAACCCGATCTTCGATCCGAAAAGCCAGCCCAGCGCCGCCGCTACCGCGCCGAGCAGGCAAGCCAAGGCAACTGTGCGCGCCCAGATGATATTCATAGCTTAAGCAATTGAACCATGTCCCCCGTGACTGCCATGAACCATGGCAGCGGCACAGCTCGTCTCGCGCGGCATGTCAGGCGGATTTCGTCAGGCGATAGCCACTGCCGCGCACCGTTTCAATCATCGAATCGTAGCCAGTGGGCTTGAGCGCCGAGCGCAATCGCTTGATATGCACGTCTACCGTGCGCTCTTCGACGAACACATGATCGCCCCATACCTGGTCGAGCAACTGAGTGCGGCTGTGCACACGCTCGGGGTGCGTCATGAAAAAATGCAGCAGCCGAAATTCTGTCGGCCCCAGATCCAGTTTGATTTCCTCGCCCTCGCGCTGGCTGGTGACCCGATGAGTAGCCGGGTCGAGGCGCAGACCGTTGACGCTGACGGCGTCCTCGGTCAGCTGTGGCGCCCGGCGGCGCAGCACCGCCTTGATACGGGCCATGAGCTCCTTGGGCGAGAACGGCTTGGTGACGTAATCATCGGCGCCCAACTCGAGTCCCATGATCTTGTCCTGCTCCTCGCTGCGCGCGGTCAACATGATGATCGGGATGTGCTTGGTGCGTTCGTTATTGCGCAGTTCGCGCGCGAAAGCCACTCCTGATTGGCCGGGCAGCATCCAATCGAGCAGAACCAGATCGGGCAACACGTCGCTGATCAGCGTCTGAGCCTGTTCGGCGTTATAGGCGCGAATCGCATAATGACCCGCATGCTGGAGGTTGACCGAAATCAACTCGGAAATCGCTGGCTCATCTTCGACAATCAATATGCTGCTCGGCATTGCATCCTCTCAAACTGTCGCTGGTGTTATTTACCTAACGCTTCCCGTTCCAGATCTTCTTGCGACACATGGCGCACGTCGGTGCCGCGCACGATGTAGATCACGAATTCAGCAATGTTCTTCGCGTGGTCTCCAATGCGCTCGACTGCTTTGGCGATGAACAGAAAATCGAGTCCGACCGAGATGGTGCGCGGGTCTTCCATCATGTAGGTGACGAGTTTTCTGACGAAAGCGCGGAATTCATCGTCGATGGCCTTGTCGTCACGCACGATCTCCGCGGCTTCCGCAACGTCGAGCCGGGCGAACGCATCGAGCGTGCGGCGCAACAGCGCCACTGCCATGTCGCCGGCGATCTTGATCTCGGAATGATTCAATGAATGGCCGGCGGCATCGTCCATGATCCGCCCGGTGCGCTTGGCGATTTTTTCAGCCTCGTCGCCGGCACGCTCCAGGTTGGTGATGGTTTTCGAAATCGCCATGAGCAACCGTAGATCGCGGGCGGCCGGTTGGCGCCGCGCGATGATGTTGCTGCACTCCTCGTCGATTTCGATTTCCATCGCGTTGAGCTTGTGCTCCTGCGCGCGCACGGTCTCGATCAGACCGCGATCGAAATTGTTCAACGCCTGCATCGCATTGACGATTTGAGACTCGACCAAACCGCCCATTTCCAGGACGCGCGAGCATACTTGATTCAGGTCGGTGTCGAATTGACTGGAAAGATGTTTATCTGACATGGCTTCTCCTGCGTCATCGGCTAGCCAAAACGGCCAGTGATGTAGTCCTCGGTTTCCTTGCGGCTCGGCTTGATGAAGATTTTCTCCGTTTCGCCGAATTCGATGAGCTCGCCCAGGTACATATATGCGGTGTGATCGGAGCAGCGTGCAGCCTGCTGCATGTTGTGCGTCACGATGACCACGGTGTATTCGCTCTTGAGTTCGGCGATCAGCTCCTCGATCCGACCGGTGGAGATCGGGTCGAGCGCCGAGCACGGCTCGTCGAGCAGCAACACCTCGGGGCGAATCGCGATGCCGCGGGCGATACACAACCGCTGCTGCTGTCCGCCGGACAGGCCATGGCCGCTCTGATTGAGCTTATCCTTGACTTCACTCCACAACGCCGCTTTGGTCAGCGCCCATTCGATGCGGTCGTCCATTTCGGAGCGCGAGAGCTTTTCGAACAGCCGTACGCCGAATGCGATGTTGTCGTAGATCGACATCGGGAAAGGAGTCGGCTTTTGGAATACCATGCCGACCTTGGCGCGCAGCAATGCGATGTCCTGCTTGGACGTCAGCAAGTTCTCGCCGTCCATCAGAATCTCACCCTCGGCGCGCTGCTCCGGATAAAGGGCATACATCTTGTTGAAGGTGCGCAGCAGCGTCGACTTGCCGCAGCCGGACGGGCCGATGAATGCCGTCACCTTGTGTTCCGGGATGCGCAAATTGACGTTTTTCAGCGCATGGAACTTATCGTAGTAAAAATTGAGGTTGTTGACCTCGATTTTCGGCTTGAAGGAAGTTTCGCTCAACAATGAAGTCATGATCGCCTTGCCAGTTTATTTTTTCGCGAATATCACGCGCGCCAAAATGTTCAATCCGAGCACGCCCAGCGTAATAATGAACACGCCCGCCCAGGCGAGCTGCTGCCAGCCTGCGTAAGGGCTCATCGCAAACTTGTAGATGGTGACCGGCAGGTTCGCCATCGGTTGATTCAAATCCACGCTCCAGAACTGACTGGACAGCGCGGTAAACAGCAGTGGCGCCGTTTCGCCAGCAATCCGGGCCACGGCCAGCAGCACGCCGGTGACAATCCCGGCGACCGAGGCTTTGAGCGTGATCAGCGAAACGATTTTCCATTTCGGCGTACCAAGCGCAAAAGCGGCTTCGCGCAACGCATTCGGCACCAGCTTCAGCATGTTTTCCGTGGTGCGAATGATGATCGGAATTTCCAGCAATGCCAGCGACATGACGCCAGCCCAGCCCGAGAAGCGATCCATGTGCGCCACCATCACCGCATACACGAACAGGCCGATCACGATCGAAGGCGCGGACAGCAGGATGTCGTTGATGAAGCGGATCAAGCTGGCCGGCCAGGACGATTGGCCATATTCGGCCAGATAGACGCCCGCCAGGATGCCCAGCGGCGTACCGATCAGGGTAGCCAGTGAGACGAGGATCAGACTGCCGACGATAGCATTGGCCAATCCGCCCCCGGCCGAGCCGGGCGGCGGCGTTGCCGCCACGAACAAATTCAGCGAGAGCCCGCCGATACCCAGCGTGATCGTGGTGTAGAGGATCCAGAGCAGCCACCACAGACCGAAGGCCATCGCCAGCATGGACAGGGTGATCGCCAGCGCGTTCTTGCGACGGCGCCGAGCCTGGAGCTTGAGTTTTGTGCCGGCGTTGATTTGCTTCAAGGCGGGCGTGATTTCGAGTGAGCGATCGTTCATTTTTTGCCCTCGACCCGCTCAAGACGCAGCAGCATCAATTTCGATAACGACAGCACCACGAAGGTAATAAAAAACAGAATCAGCCCCAACTCCATCAGCGCCGAGGTGTGCAGACCCGGACCGGCTTCGGCAAATTCATTGGCCAGCGCGGACGTGATGCTGTTGCCCGGCGAGTACAGCGACGCGTTGTCGAGGATGTTGGTATTGCCGATCATGAACGTAACGGCCATCGTCTCGCCCAGGGCACGCCCCAACCCGAGCATCACGCCGCCGATGACGCCGCTTTTGGTGAACGGCAGCACGACATTCCACATCACCTCCCAGGTTGTGCATCCGATGCCGTACGCCGACTCTTTGAGCAAAACGGGGGTGACCTCGAAGACGTCGCGCATTACCGACGCGATGTAGGGGATGATCATGATTGCCAGAATCACGCCTGCTGGCAGCAGACCGATGCCCAAGGGCGGCCCCTGAACCAGCGCCCCGATCAGCGGAACGTTGCCCAGCAGGTCGGCCAGCGGCGCCTGGAAGTAAACGCTGAAAATCGGCGCAAAAACCAATAATCCCCACATGCCGTAGACAATGCTGGGGATGGCGGCGAGCAACTCGATGGCAGTGCCGAGCGGACGCCGCAGCCACAGTGGCGACAGCTCCGTGAGAAACAGCGCGATGCCGAAGCTGACCGGCACCGCGATAATCAACGCGATAATCGACGTGACGATGGTGCCGTAGATCGGCACCAGGGCGCCGTACTGATTTGCGACAGGATCCCAGTCGCTGGTCCAGAGAAACCGGAACCCGAATTTATGGATGGTCGGCAGCGACTGTATGCAAAGCGAAATAATGATGCCGCCCAGCAGAATCAATGCAACCAGCGCCGCCAGACGTACGACCGCCGCAAACACAACATCTCCGGTATGCCCAGGAGGTCGTGCCATGCCCGGTGCGAACGGCTTGGAGGAAGTGGTGTCATCAGCCATAAATCGAGCTCTCCCAATACAACGCCGCCCAGGGGTGGGCGGCGTTTGCAACGTTACTTACAGCTTAGGCTTTACTGATAAATCGCCTTGCCGCTTTCATCCTTGATCGACTTCTTCCATGCCTGGCGGATCTGGTTGATCACGCTTTCCGGCAGCGGAATGTAGTCGAGGTCGGAAGCCATCTTAAGACCATTCTTGAACGACCAGTCGAAGAACTTCAACACTTCGGCGCCTTGAACAGGCTTGTCCTGCTTGGTGTGCAGCAGCACGAAGGTCGCGCCGACGATCGGCCAGGCGTTCTTGCCGGGCTCATCGGTCAGGATCTGATAGAACGATTTCGACCAATCCGCGCCGGCTGCGGCCGCCTTGAAGGTTTCTTCTTTCGGCTCGACCACGCTGCCGCTGGTGTTCTTCATGGCAGTGTAGGTCATGTGGTTTTGCTGAACGTAAGCGGACTCGACGTAGCCGATCGCACCGGGCAGGCGCTGCACGAAAGCGGCAACACCCGGGTTGCCGTTACCGCCGGCCGAGGTTGCAGGCCACTTGAGCGACGTACCGACACCCACTTCGCTCTTCCAGGTCGGGCTGACCTTCGACAGATAGTTACTGAAAATGAACGTCGTGCCCGAACCGTCGGCGCGACGAACCAGGACGATCGCCTGATCCGGCAGTTTCACCTTGGGATTCAATGCCTGGATCGCCGGATCATTCCACTTCTTGATCTTGCCCAGGTAGATGTCGGCCAGAACCGGGCCGGACAATACCATTTCACCCGGCTTGACACCCTTGAGGTTCACGACCGGCAGAATCCCGCCGATGACAGTCGGGAACTGGAACAGGCCGTCCTTGGCCAGTTGTTCATCAGTCAGCGGAGCATCCGAGCCGGCGAAGTCAACCGTTTTGGAAATGATCTGCTTGATACCGCCAGAAGAGCCGATACCTTGATAGTTGACCTTGTTGCTGGTCGCCTTTTGATAGGCGTCAGCCCATTTCGTATAGATCGGAGCGGCAAACGTGCTGCCTGCACCGGTGATATCGGCAGCAAAAGCCGAACCAGCAATAACGAGACCTGCCAGGCCAGCCGCTGCCGTTTTCATGAACTTCATGGATCCCCCAATGATTTATGAACGAGATTTGAACACCCCGAAGCTTAGCGACGATATATGACAATATTGTGTCAATTATAGTCTTTCACATGACTGTCATCCAACCCAATTTGCCGAGTTCGATCTGTCGCGCGACAAAAAACGCCTGCCCGGCGAAAGCCTGGCAGGCGTTGCTCGCACGGCGATGATCGCGTCAGCCGCTAACTTCGGATTGCACCGTATTGGCCAGCCGCTCGGCACACTGGGTGGCGATATCGGCCTGATGCGCCTCGACCATGACCCGCAACACCGGCTCGGTACCCGAGGCCCGAATCAGAATACGGCCCGCGCCGGCCAACTCGCGTTCGATCTGCGAGCACTCGCTTTGCAGCGACGCATTGGCTTGCCAGTCATACCCGGCGGGCACTCGCACGTTGATCATGTGCTGCGGGAAAAGATCGACCCCATCCAGTAATCGAGCCAGCGGCTGTTGCGCGCGCTTTAGCGCTGCCAGCACCTGCAGCGCGGAGATGATTCCATCTCCTGTGGTGTGCTTGTCGAGGCACAGAATATGCCCGGAGCTCTCGGCGCCCAGCAGCCAACCACGTGTTCGAAGTTGTTCGAGAACGTAGCGATCGCCAACCTTGGCACGTACAAACTGCACGCCCAACGACTGCAGGGCCAGTTCGATCGCCATGTTTGTCATGACCGTGCCGACCACGCCGCTGACCTCGCCCTGGCGCAAGCGGTCCTTGGCCAGCACGTAGAGAAGCTCGTCGCCGTTGAAGAGTCGTCCATTGCCGTCGACCACTTGCAGCCGATCCGCGTCGCCGTCCAGTGCAATGCCGAGGTCAGCCCGATGCGCTTGCACTGCGCGCACCAGATTGTCCGGTGCCGTCGCCCCATAGCCGTCGTTGATATTGAAACCGTTGGGCTGATTGCCGATGGCGATCACTTCGGCGCCCAGTTCGTGGAATACGTGCGGGGCGATGTGGTAAGCCGCGCCGTGGGCACAATCGATCACCAGTTTCAGGCCGCGCAAGTCATACTCGTTCGGAAACGTGCTCTTGCAGAATTCGATATAGCGGCCGGCTGCATCGTCCAATCGGCGAGCCTTGCCCAGCTCTTCGGAGGCGACGCATTGCATGGGCTCGTCGAGTTGGCGCTCGATGTCCGCCTCGATCCGATCGGCCAGCTTGTTGCCGTCGGCCGAGAAGAATTTGATGCCGTTATCCTGATAAGGATTGTGCGAGGCGCTGATGACGACGCCCGCATTCAAGCGCAGCGCCCGCGTGAGATAGGCTACCGCGGCGGTCGGCATTGGCCCGGCCAGCATGGTATCGACACCCGCGGCGGCGAAGCCGGCTTCCAGCGCTGCCTCGAGCATATAACCGGACACCCGGGTGTCCTTGCCGATCAGCACCGTGGGACGGCCCGATGCCGGCGCGTTCGCCGCCAGCACAATGCCTGCGGCATAACCAAGCCGAAGCACAAAATCCGGCGTAATGGGAGTTTTCCCGACGGTGCCACGAATTCCGTCGGTACCAAAATAACGTCGCTTCATGCCTTCCTCATGCTTGTTCTACTCTGGGAGTGGCGCTCCTGACGGCTTGCCACACTTTCAATGCGTCGACTGTGGGCGCGACATCGTGTACCCGGATGATGAAAGCGCCTCGCTCTGCCGCGCACAGGGCGGCGGCCACGCTGGCGGCCAGCCGCTCGGTCGGCATTTTACGCCCGGTCAGCTGCCCGAGCATGGATTTGCGCGACATGCCGACCAGCACGGGCCACGAACCGTGTGCCAACTCGTCCAGGCGGCCCAACAATGTCAGATTGTGTTCCAGGGTCTTGCCGAATCCAAAGCCCGGGTCGACACAAATGCGGGAGCGGGCGATCCCTTTGGCCTCGAGCATGCTTGCCTGCATCGCCAGAAACTGCCCGACCTCGGCTGCCACGTCGCGGTAACTGGGCGCCGACTGCATGGTCAGCGGATCGTTGAGCATGTGCATGACGCACAGGCCGCATTGGCTGCCGGCGACGGCGTCGACCGCACCGGGCTGACGAAACCCCCAAATATCGTTGATCATATCGGCGCCGGCAGCGAGCGAGGCCCGCATGACGGCCGGCTTGTAGGTATCGATCGACAACGGTACGCCGCACTCCCTGAGCGATTCCACGATCGGAATGACCCGCTCCAGTTCCTGCTCCAGCGGCAAGGCATCGGACCCCGGCCGGCTCGACTCGCCGCCGATATCGATAATATCGGCCCCCTCCGCCAATAGCTGCTCGGCCTGCCGTAACGCGCTATCGCGGGCGATAAATCGACCGCCATCCGAGAATGAATCCGGAGTAACGTTGAGGATGCCCATCACCAGCGGGCGGCTCAGGTCGAGATTGAATCTTCCGCACGTGTAGGAGGCGGAATCTGGCAGCGGTGCAGCGGAACTCATGGCTTGTTTTGGGATTGATCGGGCAAGGGCGCGGTGCAATCGGTACCGCGATAAAAAAGGCCGGCATTAGGCCGGCCCCGATATTGAACGCTTGGTTGTTTTAGATCGTCGCCGGCGCGTTAGTCGGCTTCAAAGGCGCGTTTCCGCCTGGCGGCGTGCTGCCCCCCGAGGCGCCGCCGCTTTTCGGCGGACGCGGCGGCCTGCCGTCCATGATGTCGTTGATCTGGTCGGAATCGATCGTTTCCCAGTCCATCAACGCATGGGTCATGGCTTCGACCTTGTCGCGATTCTCCTCGAGCAGACGCTTGGCCAACGCATACTGTTCGTCGAGAATACGGCGAATCTCCGCATCGACCTTCTGCTGCGTGGCTTCGGAGACCGACTTGGCCGACATGCGCCCGAACACGGATTCCTGTTCGGTGTCGACGTAGACCATCGGCCCCAATGCATCGGACATGCCGTAGCGCGTCACCATGTCGCGCGCCAGTTTCGTGGCACGCTCGAAATCGTTCGAGGCTCCCGTCGACATCTTGTTGAGGAAGACCTCCTCCGCGGCGCGACCGCCGAACAGGATGGCGATCTGAGTCAGCTTGGTGTCGCGGTATTCCGAATAGGTGTCATGCTCGGGCAACTGCCAGGTCACGCCCAGGGCCCAGCCACGCGGCATGATCGTGACCTTGTGCACCGGATCGGCATTGGGCAGCATCTTCGCTACCACCGCATGTCCTGACTCGTGATAAGCCGTCGCCAGCTTTTCCTCTTCGCGCATCACGGCCGACTTGCGCTCCGGCCCCATGAAGATCTTGTCCTTGGCATCTTCGAAATCCTGCATCTCGACGATACGCTTGTTGCCGCGTGCGGCAAACAGCGCCGCCTCGTTGACGAGATTGGCAAGATCGGCCCCGGAGAAACCCGGGGTACCGCGAGCGATCACCGACGGATCGACGTCATTCGCGATCGGTACCTTGCGCAAATGCACTTTGAGAATCTGCTCACGGCCGCGAATGTCAGGCAGGCCGACATACACCTGACGGTCGAAACGGCCCGGACGCAACAGCGCCTTGTCCAGCACGTCGGAACGGTTGGTCGCGGCGATCACGATCACGCCGGAATTGGCGTCGAAGCCATCCATTTCGACCAGCATCTGGTTCAGCGTCTGCTCGCGCTCGTCGTTGCCGCCGCCCATACCGGCACCGCGGTGCCGGCCGACTGCGTCAATTTCGTCGATGAATACGATGCAGGGTGCCTGCTTCTTGGCATTCTCGAACATGTCGCGCACACGAGCCGCGCCGACGCCGACGAACATTTCGACGAAGTCGGAACCGGAAATGCTGAAAAACGGTACCTTGGCTTCGCCCGCAATGGCCCGGGCAAGCAGTGTCTTACCGGTACCTGGCGGGCCGATCAACAACACCCCGCGCGGAATCCGGCCGCCCAGCTTCTGAAACTTTTGTGGATCCTTGAGGAAGTCGACCAATTCGCCGACCTCATATTTGGCCTCGTCGCACCCGGCCACGTCGGCGAACGTGATGACGTTATTGTTCTCGTCGATGAGCCGCGCACGGGATTTGCCGAACGAGAAGGCACCGCCCTTCCCGCCCCCCTGCATCTGTCGCATCATGTAGAACCAGAAGCCGATGATGAGCAGCGTCGGCCCCAGATAGTAGAGCGCCGACATCAAGAGGTTGGGTTCGTCGTCGGCCTTGCCCGACACCTGAACGCCATATTTCATCAGGTCGCCTACCATCCAGATATCGCCCGGCGACACGATCGAATATTTCTGACCGTCGACGGGGGTGACCTGGAGGTTGCGTCCTTGGACGACCACACCCTTGATCTTGCCGTCCTTGGCATCGTTCATGAATTGCGAGTAGCTCACGTTGTTCTGAACGTGTGGCTTGTCGAATTGCTTGAAAACAGTAAACAGCACCAGTGCGATCACCAACCACACTGCCGCCTTGGAAAACATATTGTTGTTCAAAGCGCTACTCCTTCATGAAATCGCTTTGCGCCAGCTTTCATTTTAATCCACTCCCGTAGGTGCCGCCATAACGAATATTTAACCGGTCAATAGCCAAAAACTTGGCATTAGGGCCAATCATCCGGGATTTTTCAGGTTTTTGCCCAAAATGAACGTTTCCGACGATTTGTCGCGTGAGGCTTTGGGCTTGCGCGGCGCCACGATCTTGAACTGGTGCTTGAATTTCTCGACGATTTGGCTGTAGCCGCTGCCATGAAAGCACTTGACCAACAATGCCCCTTCCGGCTTCAGATGTCGTTGGGAAAATTCCAGCGCCAGGTCACAAATATGCTCGACGCGCGCCGCATCGGCCACGGCTACGCCGGATAGGTTGGGGGCCATATCGGAAAGTACAAGGTCCACTTGACGCTCGCCGAGAACTTCTTCCAACCGGCCGAGCACTTCGTCGTCGCGGAAATCCCCCTGAATGAAATGGACATCGGCCACGGGATCCATTGGCAGCAGATCCAGCGCAATGATGGTGCCGTCGATGCCCCCGTCGACGCGGTTCTTGCTGGCCGCCAGCTTATTGCGCGCATACTGGCTCCAGCTGCCCGGGGCCGCCCCGAGATCGACGATGACCTGTCCGGGCCGAATCAACTTGTCCTGTTCGTCGATTTCCTTCAATTTATATGCCGCGCGAGCCCGATACCCGTCGCGCTGCGCCATTTTGACGTAGGGGTCGTTGATGTGGTCGTGCAACCACGACTGATTAAAGCGGTTTTTTGCCATGAAACTCTAAAAACCCTGCAATTTTGCTGGATAATACGCCTTCGCGCGCCCAGCCACTGATTTTATGGGCGCTTCTCCGATTTTCTGCCGACCGCCGATATGCCTGCCCTGTCCCTTTCCCCCGCCCGCCGCGCCGAGCTGCGCTCCGAGGCGCATGCCTTGAATCCCGTGGTTCTGATCGGCGCAGACGGGCTGACGCCAGCCGTGCTCAAGGAGATCGACCTCAGCCTGAACGCACATCAACTGATCAAAGTCCGTGTTTTTGGCGATCAGCGTGATGAGCGCATCGCCATTTACGAATCGATTTGCGACCAGCTCAATGCTGCGCCGGTTCAGCATATCGGCAAGCTCCTGGTGATCTGGCGCCCGGCCGAACCCAACAAGGCGACCGACGCTCCTGGCGCTCGCAAGGGTCGTGGCCCCAAGGTGGTCACGGTCATCAAATCCAGCACCAACCCGGGTCGTCGCCCCACGGTGAGGAAGGTGGTGGTACGAGGCAACGAACGGCTGACCTCGGGCGGATTGCTCAAAAAGGCGAAAAAACGCCAGAGCAGTGTCAAGCGCCGTCAATCCGGCGCGTAGCTCCTGCGGCCGGAAGCCGCCAGATCAGCGCCAGTCCGAGCAGACTTTGCAGGACATAGAAGCCGGTCGATACGCCATGCAGCAAGCCAAAGCGAGCGGCGTAGGCGGAATGTTCGATGTCGACTCCGGCCACGGCTGCGGAGGTGCGCAATTGGTCCATCCAAGGCGCCAGCGCAAAATATCCGAACAGAACGCACACCATCATGCCCGCCACGATCCAGCGCAGCGGACGGTAGACTGCAGCGCCGCCGGGCGCTCGGGACAGTGCATTTCCGAGGAGCAACAGCAACACGCCGCAGACGATACCCAGAATCGCCTCCGAACGGAACAGACTGGCGGCCAGCGACCCGGCCGTGCGGCGATTCTCCAGTAGCGCGAACAGGGTAGGCGCCACCAGATAGCCGATGGTCCATTGACTGCCGCACCAGATCGTGGCCAGCAGACGGTACACCTTTACCGGGACGGGCCCGGCAACGGCATTGGACGATTCAGACGTAGCGGACATCGATGATCTCGTACTCGCGCACGCCGCTGGGGGCCTGCACCTCCGCCACATCACCGGCGTACTTGCCGATCAGCGCGCGAGCAATCGGCGAACTGACCGAAATCTTGCCGGTATCGAGATCGGCTTCGTCGTCTCCGACGATCTGGTACTCCACGGTCTTGCCATCCTGCAGATCCTCGAGCTCGACCGTGGCTGCGAACACCACGCGGCCATCGGCGTCCAATTGCGCAGGGTCGATGATCTGCGCTGCCGACAACTTGGACTCGATCTCCATGATCCGGCCTTCGATGAAGCTCTGCTTTTCCTTGGCCGCGTCGTACTCCGCGTTTTCCGACAAATCGCCCTGCGCACGGGCCTCGGCAATCGCATTGATGACAGCCGGACGTTCGACGGTTTTGAGTCGATGGAGCTCGAGCTTCAACTGCTCGGCTCCCTGCTTGGTCAATGGGACGGTACTCATACGCAAATTCCAAAAGGCAAAAAAATTACCGCAGCGAAGCCGCATTCGCTTTCGCGAACGCCGCTCAACCGCGGCTGTGTCAAAACAGTATAACGGGTTTAAGCACGCGTTTCAAAAAGCCGGCCGGCAGCCCGCCCTTGCTGCAACGAACCGCCGGCAGACCGGTGACGCCCGGCTTAGTTCAGGCGCGCATGCAAGCCCTGCAGATCGTAGACCTCCAGATCCTGCAGATATTTCAACCCTTCGACGGCTGCTCGCGCGCCCGAGATGGTCGTGTAATAAGTGACCTTGTGCGCCTGAGCGGACATCCGGATCGAGCGTGAATCGGCAATCGCGGTACGCGTTTCGTCGACGGTGGTGAACACCAGTGCCAACTCGCCGTTCTTGATCATGTCGACGATGTGCGGACGGCCGTCCTTGACCTTGTTGACCACTTTGACCGGAATGCCGGCCGACTCGATGGCCGCGGCCGTACCGCGCGTGGCGACGATCGGATAGCCCAGCCCATGCAACATGCGGGCAACTTCAACCGCGCGCGGCTTGTCGCTGTCTTTCACGGTAATGAGCACCGCCCCGGACGCCGGCAAGCGCGAGCCGGCGGCAAGCTGCGACTTGAACAGGGCCTCGCCAAAGGTCTCGCCCACTCCCATGACCTCGCCGGTCGAGCGCATTTCCGGCCCTAGAATCGGGTCGACGCCCGGGAATTTCACGAACGGGAATACCGCTTCCTTGACGCTGAAATACGGCGGCGTCACTTCCTTCTCGATGCCTTGCGCCTGAAGCGACTGCCCGACCATGCAGCGCGCGGCGATTTTCGCCAATTGCAGCCCGGTCGCTTTGGATACGTACGGCACCGTGCGGGACGCACGCGGATTCACTTCCAGCACGTAGACCACATCCTGCCCGTCCTGCTGCTGGATAGCGAACTGCACGTTCATCAGCCCGACGACATTGAGCGCCTTGGCCATCGCGGCGGTCTGCCGCTTGAGCTCGGCCACGGTCTGCTCCGACAGCGAGTAAGGCGGCAACGAGCACGCCGAATCGCCCGAGTGCACGCCGGCCTGTTCGATGTGCTCCATGACGCCGCCGATGAATACCTCCTTGCCGTCGGAGATGCAGTCGACATCGCACTCGATGGCATCGTTCAGGAAGCGGTCGAGCAACACCGGGCTGTCGTGGCTTACCTTGACGGCCTCGCGCATGTAGCGCTCCAGATCGCGCGGCTCATGAACGATCTCCATGGCTCGCCCGCCCAGCACGTAAGACGGACGCACGACCAGCGGGTACCCGATCTCAGCGGCCAATGCGAGCGCCTGGTCCTCGGTACGTGCGGTGCGGTTGGGCGGCTGGCGCAACCCCAGCTTGTGCAACAGTTTCTGGAAGCGCTCGCGGTCTTCGGCCGCATCGATCATGTCCGGGCTGGTGCCGATGATCGGCACCCCATTGGCCTCCAGATCCAGCGCCAGTTTGAGAGGCGTTTGCCCGCCGTATTGCACGATGACGCCAAAGGGCTTTTCCTTGTCGACGATTTCCAGCACGTCTTCGAGCGTCAACGGCTCGAAATACAGGCGATCCGAAGTGTCGTAATCGGTCGACACGGTCTCCGGATTGCAGTTGACCATGATGGTTTCATAGCCATCATCGTGCAGTGCGAGCGCGGCGTGAACGCAGCAATAATCGAACTCGATGCCCTGCCCGATACGGTTCGGCCCGCCGCCGAGCACCATCACCTTCTTGCGATCGGTCGGCTGGGCTTCGCACTCTTCCTCATAGGTCGAGTACATATAGGCGGTCTTGGTGGCAAATTCGGCCGCGCAGGTGTCGACGCGTTTGTAGACCGGGCGCACGTTCAGCGCCACGCGCGCCGCACGCACCTCGGCCGGCTTGGCGCCAAGCAGCTTGGCCAGGCGGCGATCGGAGAAACCGCTCTGCTTGAGGAAGCGCAATTCCTCGGCCGACACGCTCGACAGCGCGCGGCCCTGCAGCGCCTTTTCCTTGCGCACGATATCTTCCAGTTGCGCCAGGAACCACGGATCGATCGAGGTTTCCGCATAAATCTCCTCGAGACTCATACCCAGGCGGAAAGCGTCCCCGACGTACCAGATGCGATCCGGCCCCGGCTCGCCGATCTCTTCGATGATTTCGTCCCGGTCGACGCTCTTCTCGTCGAGCCCATCGACGCCGACCTCCAGACCGCGCAGCGCTTTCTGGAACGACTCCTGGAACGTACGGCCAATGGCCATGACCTCACCGACCGATTTCATCTGGGTCGTCAAATGCGGATCGGCCTCGCGGAATTTCTCGAAAGCGAACCGCGGCACCTTCGTCACGACGTAATCGATGGTCGGCTCGAACGAGGCCGGCGTGGCGCCGCCGGTGATTTCGTTGCGCAATTCATCGAGCGTATAGCCCACCGCCAGTTTGGCCGCGACCTTGGCGATCGGGAAGCCAGTCGCCTTCGAGGCCAGCGCCGAAGAGCGCGACACGCGAGGATTCATCTCGATCACGATCATCCGGCCATCTTTCGGATTGATCGAGAACTGCACATTGGAGCCGCCGGTATCCACCCCGATTTCACGCAGCACCGCCAGCGACGCGTTGCGCATCAATTGGTATTCCTTGTCGGTCAGCGTCTGGGCTGGCGCCACGGTGATCGAGTCGCCGGTATGCACGCCCATCGGATCCAGGTTCTCGATCGAACACACGATGATGCAGTTGTCGGCCCTGTCGCGCACGACCTCCATCTCGAATTCCTTCCAGCCCAGCAGCGACTCTTCGATCAGCAGCTCGCGGGTCGGCGACAGGTCGAGGCCGCGCTTGCAGATTTCCTCGAATTCTTCACGGTTGTAAGCGATGCCGCCGCCCGATCCGCCCAGCGTGAACGACGGACGAATCACCATCGGATAGCCGCTGCCGCCGATCTGGCGAGTGATCTCCTGCTGTACCGCGAGGGCCTCTTCCATCGAATGGGCGATCCCCGATTTGGCCGACCCCAGGCCAATCTTGGTCATCGCGTCCTTGAACTTCTGCCGGTCTTCGGCCTTGTCGATCGCCTCGGGCGAGGCGCCGATCAGTTCGACCTTGTACTTGTCGAGCACGCCATGCCGGTGCAGGTCGAGCGCACAGTTCAGCGCCGTCTGCCCGCCCATGGTCGGCAGGATCGCATCGGGTCGTTCCTTGGCGATGATGCGCTCGACGACCTCCCACGTGATGGGCTCGATATAGGTCACGTCGGCGGTGTCCGGGTCGGTCATGATCGTGGCCGGATTGCTGTTGACCAGGATGACCTTGTAACCCTCTTCGCGCAGCGCCTTGCAGGCCTGGGCACCGGAGTAATCGAATTCACATGCCTGCCCGATGATGATCGGGCCTGCGCCGATAATGAGTATGCTTTGAATGTCTGTGCGCTTTGGCATAACGATCTCGATAAAAATTAGCTCAGTGTCGCCGTCGCCAGCTTCAGGCCGAAGCCGAGGAACAGCAGGCCGACGCTGCCGGTCGCGCCGGCGCTCAGCCGGCGCCGACGGCGCAGATGCTCGGCAAGGCGTGCCCCCGCGAGAATCAGCGTGCTCAAATAGAGGAAGCTGAAAAACTGGCAAATCAGGCCAAGAATGGCAAACGACAACGCCGGATGGGCATAGGCCGGATCGACGAACTGAATGAAAAACGAAACGAAAAACAAAATCGCCTTGGGATTGAGCAGACTGATGAAAAGCGCCTTCGAAAACGGCTGCCGGTCATCCACCGGCGCCACGACGCTTTGCGGCGCGGCCGCGCGGGTCTTGCGCCAGGCCGCGCGCAGCATGTTCACGCCCAGGTAAAGCAGGTAAGCCGCGCCTGCGTACTTCACCGTGAAGAAAACCGCCGGGTTAGCCTTGAGCAACGAGGTCACGCCGGCGGCCGACAGCGTCATCAGCACCGTGTCGCCCAGGAACACACCGCACGCTCCCTGGTAGCCGCGACGCACGCCCCGCTGGGCCGCCACCGACAATACATAAAGCGAGTTCGGTCCCGGCAGCAGCACAATCACGATCACGCCGGCCAGATAGGTCCACAGATTCACAATCCCGAACGATTCGGCAAACACGGGATCTCCCTCACGCCTTGGCGGCCGCTTTCGCCGCGTCCATCAATGCAATGAAGCGGTCGAACAGGTAGCCCACATCGTGCGGCCCGGGCGATGCCTCCGGATGGCCCTGAAAACAGAACGCCGGCTTGTCGGTAAGCTCGAACCCCTGCAATGTGCCGTCGAACAGCGACACGTGCGTGATGCGCGCGTTGGCTGGCAGCGAATCGGCATCGACCGCGAATCCGTGATTTTGCGAGGTGATCGCCACGCGACCGTCGGTGAGATCCTTGACCGGATGGTTCGCGCCGTGATGGCCGCACTTCATTTTCATCGTCTTGCCGCCCACCGCCAGGCCCATGATCTGGTGCCCCAGACAAATGCCGAAGGTCGGAATGCCGCGGGCCAGAAATTCGCGCGTCGCGTCGATCGCGTAATCGCACGGTTCCGGATCGCCCGGGCCGTTGGACAGAAAAATGCCGTCGGGATTGAGCGCGAAAGCCTCGGCCGCACTGGTCTGCGCCGGCACGACAGTGACGTCGCAGCCGCGCGCGGCCAGCATGCGCAGAATATTGCGCTTGACGCCGAAGTCATAGGCCACGACCTTGAAGCGCGGCGCCGTCACTGTGCCGAAACCGGGCTTGCCGTCGCCGTTGTCGAGCCGCCACTCGGTGTCCGTCCAGCCGTACGATTCAGTCGTCGAGACGACCTTGGCCAGATCCATCCCGGCCAGACCGGGGAACGAGCGCGCCAGCGCAATCGCCTTGGCTTCGTCGGCCTCGCCGGCCAGGATGCAGCCGTTCTGGGCCCCCTTGTCGCGCAAAATACGCGTCAAGCGCCGCGTATCGATGCCGGCGATGGCCACAACGCCCTCGGCCTTCAGATACTCGGACAGCGTATGCTCCTGGCGGAAATTAGAGGACAACACGGGCAGATCGCGGATGATCAAGCCGGCGGCATGCACCTTGCCGGCCTCGACGTCCTCATGATTGACCCCCACATTGCCGATATGCGGATACGTCAGCGTGACGATCTGGCGGGCATAGCTGGGGTCGGTGAGGATTTCCTGATAGCCGGTGATGGCGGTGTTGAAAACCACCTCACCGATGGTATGCCCGGCAGCGCCGATGGCATATCCGCGAAAGACCGTGCCGTCAGCGAGCGCAAGCAGAGCGGGGGAAAAAGACGGCAGCACGGGAACTCCTGAAGGGATCACCCAGGCTGCCACCCTATCGTCCGCCGCAATGGCTTTCGCCTTGAATGCAGGCGCGCTCGGTAAGGCGCGCGGCCGGCTTCGGGCAACGGACGAAAGTTTAGGATGGGGTCGGCGCTAGGGTGAAGGTTGAGTGACTTAAACCTTAAAATTATATCCCAAAAGCCTTAATTCTCAAAGCCATAGAGTCAGGGCGCCCCCTGCGCCAGCGCTTCGTCGGGGCTCGCCTGCACGGCAGGCGGCACCGGAAAATGGATGCCGGCGCGCTGCGCCGCCCTGACGATATGGTATTCCATCGCCCGCCCGGCAGCGGCCGCGTCACGACGCTGCAGCGCCGCCAGGATTTCCACATGCTCCTGATAAGTCGATAGAACCAGTTCCCGCTGATAGAACGGCAGGCGCTGGCTTTCCATGACGATTTCGGTGCTGCCGCGCAGAATGTCGGCAATCGCCCCGTTGCCCGCCATGCCCACGATGCGCAGATGAAACGCAAAATCCAGTTGCGCGGCCTCGTCGAAGCGCCCCTCGCTCAGCGCGGTGCGCATCGAATCGACGTTATCGGCCAGCCACGCGATTTCATCGGCACTCGAGGCCAGCGCCGCCAGACGGGTCGCAAACCCCTCGAGCGCGTAGCGCAGCTGATAGGTATCGGCCAGCGAGATCTGGTCGGCAAAACGCCACGCCACGCCGGTGCGTTCGGACAGATCGCTGACATACACCCCCTTGCCCGGCCGGATCGCCACCATCCCCAACGCCTCGAGCGTCGACAAAGCCTCGCGCAATGACGCCCGGCTGATCTCAAGCTCCTCGGCCAATTGGCGCTGCGACGGCAGCATTGCCCCAGCCGGATAGACCTGCCGCTCGATCCGCTCCCGGATCGTCGCAACCGCCGCATCGGTCACCGCGTGCGAATTTGTCTTCATTCAAGCATCACCTGTCGTTGAGCACCCGTGTCTATGCCGGGCGCTATCACGCCATTGTACGACGCGCACGGCGGCCTATCACCCGGCTTCGTGCTGCGCGCCGCTCCGGCCTAGGGATATCCCGGGGCAAGAAGTTCTTGACCGTCGCATATCGAATTACTAATATCCACCATAACACAACTGGTCTGACCGGTATGATGTGTTAACCGTACAATGAAAACCGTTGGAGACAAGCCATGCCCCGCTTCCTCAATTCCCTGTTCGGCCGTGTCGTGATCGCTTTGGCGATCGGCATCGGGCTGGGCGTATTCTTCCCGCATCTCGCCGAAAGCCTGCGCCCGTTCGGCGATGGATTCCTCAAGCTGATCAAAATGGTGATCGCGCCGATCGTGTTCTGCGTGGTCGTCAGCGGCATCGCCAGTGCCGGCGACTTGAAAAAAGTCGGCCGGGTCGGCGCCAAGGCTGTGATCTACTTCGAGATCGTCACGACCTTCGCGCTGCTGATCGGCGCCTGCCTGGCTTATCTGATCAAGCCGGGCATGGGCATGAACATCGACGTCCATTCGCTCGATCCATCGGCGCTCGCCACCTACACGGAGCACGCCAAGAGCCTTAAAGACGCCGCCGCGTTTATCCTGAAAATCATCCCCAATACGGTATTCGGCGCCTTCGCCAACGGCGACATTCTCCAGGTGCTGGTGTTCTCCGTGCTGTTCGGTTCGGCGCTCTCGCTGCTGGGCGAAAAAGGCAAACCGGTGGCCAGCCTGATCGACCAGCTCGCGCAGGTGTTCTTTCGCGTCATGGGCTTCATCATCAAACTGGCACCGCTCGGGGTGTTGGGCGCGGTAGCCTTCACCACCGGCAAATACGGCGCCTCGTCGCTCGAACAACTCGGCTTGCTGGTACTGGTTTTCTATGCGAGCTGCGTGGTATTCGTCACCGTCGTGCTGGGCCTGATCATGCGCCTGGCGGGCTTCAACATCTTCAAGTTCATCCGGTACTTCCGCGAAGAGTTGATGATCGTGCTCGGCACCGCTTCCTCCGATGCCGTCCTGCCGCAGGTCATGCGCAAACTCGAATGGCTCGGCATCAAGGATTCGACCGTCGGCCTGGTCATTCCGACCGGTTACTCTTTCAACCTCGACGGATTCTCCATCTATCTGACGCTGGCGGTCATTTTCATTGCCCAAGCCACCAACACGCCGCTGTCGATGCATGACCTCATCCTGGTCATCCTCGTCTCCTTGCTGACCTCCAAGGGTGCCCACGGCATACCGGGTTCGGCGATCGTGATTCTGGCGGCAACGCTGACCGCAATTCCCGCCATCCCGTTGCTCGGGCTGGTGCTGATTCTGCCGGTCGACTGGTTTGCCGGCATTGCGCGCGCGCTGACCAACATGATCGGCAATTGCGTAGCCACCGTGGTGATCTCCTCGTGGGAAAAGGATATCGACCGGGCCCGCGCACATCGCGTCCTCAACGGCGAGCTGGCCTATGAGCCGGCCGCCCCCGCCGTGCCGGCCAGCCCGGCGGTGCCGGCGCCGCATCTGACGAAAAATGTTGTCTGACGTCAAACTCAACCCGTACCAAGGACTCACTCATGGCAGTTGTCACCCTCGACCCGAACGCACCGGAGTATGTGCGCCGCTACGTGAACCTGGCCGATCCGCGGCTGGGCGCGCAGGCCCTGTTTGCCACCGACGAATTCTTCGCGGCCAAGGAGCGCATGCTCAACCCCGAGCCGGCGGTGTTCATTGTCGGCAAATACGACGAGAACGGTAAATGGATGGACGGCTGGGAGACGCGCCGCAAGCGCACCACCGGCTACGACTGGTGCATCGTCAAGCTCGCGCGCGCGGGCGTGCTGCACGGGGTGGATCTGGACACCAGCCACTTCACCGGCAACTTTCCGCCGGCGGCCTCGCTCGACGCCTGCTACTGCCCGTCGGGCGCGCCCGACGAGCGCACCGAGTGGCACGAGATCCTGCCCTCGGTGAGCCTGCAGGGCAACAGCCACCACTATCACGCGCTGGCCGGCGAACGGGCCTACACCCACGTGCGGGTCAACCTGTACCCGGACGGCGGGCTCGCGCGGCTGCGCCTGTACGGGCTGCCGCAGTGCGACTGGGCCGCGCGCGGGGCCGACGAGCTGATCGACCTGATCGCCATGGAGAATGGCGGCACCGTGGTGGGGGTCAACAACCAGCACTTCGGGCTGGCCTCGAACCTGCTGATGCCGGGCCGGGGCGTGAACATGGGCGACGGCTGGGAGACGCGGCGGCGCCGCGAGCCGGGCAACGACTGGTGCATCATCGCGCTGGCGCACCCGGGCGAGATCGAGAAGATCGAAGTGGACACGGCGCACTTCAAGGGCAACTACCCGGACCGCTGCTCGGTGCAGGCCGCGTACGTCACCGGCGGCACGGCCGAGTCGCTGGTCACGCAGTCGATGTTCTGGCCGGTGCTGCTGCCCGAGCAGAAGCTGGCGATGGACAAGCAGCACGGCTTTGCCGAGCAGATTGCGCGGCTCGGGCCGATCACCCACATTCGCTTCAACATCGTGCCCGACGGCGGGGTCTCGCGGCTGCGGCTGTGGGGCCGGCTCGCGCGCGGCGCCAAGGCGTGAGGAGCCGGGCATGAACGAGTTGAGGATCGAGCGCCTGACGCGCGAAGCGTTCGCCCCGTTTGGCGACGTGATCGAGCTGGCCGGTGCGCGCCACTACCCGATCAATGGCGGCAACACCGAGCGCTATCACGATCTGGCCAAGGTGGAGGTGGGTCGCGGGCATGCGCTGCTGAACCTGTTCCGGGGCCAGCCGCGGCCCCTGCCGTTCGAGGTGAAGATGCTCGAGCGCCATCCGCTGGGCAGCCAGGCGTTCGTGCCGCTGGCCGACACGCCGTACCTGGTGGTGGTGGCGCCGGCCGGCGAGCTGGACGTGCGCGGCATGCGCGCGTTCGTCACGAGCGGCTGGCAAGGGGTGAACTACGCCGCCGGGGTGTGGCACCATCCGCTGCTGGCGCTGCGCCGGGTGAGCGACTTCATCGTGGTCGATCGCGGCGGCGAGGGCGCCAACTGCGACGAGCAGGATCTGCCGCAAACCTGGTGGCTCACCGAGGCCGCGCTCGAGCGCGCGCTGGCCCCGGAGGAAAGCCTGGCTCTGTGCTGAGCCACGCGCCGGGAGTCACACCGGCGTCACAGGCGTCTCGGACGGCACGACCGCCGTTACTTCGATTTCAACCTTGGCCCGATCCTCGACCAGCTCGGCCACCTCGAAAGCCGTCATGGCCGGAAAATGGCGGCCAATCACAGCCCGGTAGTGCTCCCCGATCACCGGATACGCATCCACATACTCCCGCTTGTTCGTCACGTACCAGGTCATGCGCACGATATGCGACGGCCGCGCCCCGCCCTCGGCCAGCACCGCCACGATGTTCTCCAGCGTCTGCCTGACCTGCTGGCCGAAATCGTCGCTTTCAAACTGCTGCTCGGCGTTCCAACCGATCTGGCCGCCCACGAAAATCATCCGACTGCCGGGCGCCATCTCGCACATCACGCCGTTGGCGTAGCCACGGGGTTTTGCCCAGGTGGGCGGTTGCAGCATTTGCATCGACTTACTCCACATCAAAAGAATCGTTATCGACCAGATAGCCGCCAAGCGCGGCGCGCATTTCCTCCGGCCAGGGCACCGCGCGGGCGCTCCGCAAATCCATCAGCACGATCACCAATTCGGCCTGCACACGCACGTTGCCGTCGCTGCCGGCAAAGCGGATCGCCAGGGTGGCTGAACTGTTGCCCAGCCGTTCGACCGCCACGCTGCACTCGAGCACGTCACCCAGCCGGCTTGGCGCGGCAAACCGGCATTGCACGTTGACCGTCGGAATGCCCTTGCCGAGCTCGTCGTGCAGCTCGGCAAACGACACCCCAATACCATCGGCAAACCAGTCCTCGACCAGGTCGTTCATCAGTTCGAAATAACGCGGGTAAAACACGATCCCGGCCGGATCGCAGTGCCGAAAGCGGATGGTGATCGGCCTGACAAAAGGTTGTCCCATCTTGCTGTCCCTTAGTTCTGGCGTAATTTGAAACGCTGCAGCTTGCCCGTCTCGGTGCGCGGCAGCGCATCCATGAACTGAATCGCGCGCGGATATTTATAGGGCGCGATGGTCGCCTTGACGAACGCCTGCAACGCCTGCGTCATCGCCTCGTCACGCGCATACCCCGGCTTGAGCACGACGTAAGCCTTGACGATCTGCCCGCGCGCGTCGTCGGGCACGCCGATCACGCCGCATTCGGCGACCGCCTCGTGCCGCAGCAGCGCGGCCTCGACTTCCGGTCCGGCGATGTTGTAGCCGGCCGAGACGATCATGTCGTCGGAGCGCGCCTGATACGCGTAATACCCGTCTTCGTCGGCAATGAAGGTATCGCCCGGCAGATTCCAGCCTTGCTTGACATAGTTCTTCTGGCGTTCGTCTGCCAGGTAGCGGCACCCGGTCGGCCCCTTGATGGCAAGCTTGCCGACCTGGCCCGGCGGCAGAGGGTTCATCTCGTCGTCGACGATCTGCGCGATGTAACCCGGCACCACTTTGCCGATCGTGCCCGGCCGGACGTCGGCCCCGGCGCTGGAGATGAAGATGTGGATCATTTCGGTGCCGCCGATGCCGTCGATCATCTCGATACCGGTGGCCTGCTTCCAGAGCTGGCGAGTCGCATCGGGCAGCGCCTCGCCGGCCGACACGCTTTTCTTCAGGCTGGCGATGTCGTGGCTCGCCACCAGTGGCGCCATCTGGCGGTAGAACGTGGGCGCGGTAAAAACAATCGTCGCGCGGAAGTCCTCGATCGTCTGCAGCAAGGTTTCAGGAGTCAGCTTTTCCATCAGCACCGTCGAGGCGCCGACCCGCAGCGGAAAGGTCAGCAGCCCGCCAGTGCCGAACGTAAACGCCAGCGGCGGCGTGCCGCAGAAAATATCCTGCGGGCCCGGCTTCAAAACATGGCGAGGAAACAGATCGCACATTGCCAGCACGTCGCGATGAAAATGCATGGTGCCCTTGGGCTGGCCTGTCGTGCCGCTGGTGAAGGCAATCAGGCACACGTCGTCGTCGGCCGTATCGCACGCCGTGAAAGTCTCCGGCTTGCCCGTCAGCCGGGCGTCCAGCGAGCCCGGCGAGCCATCGTTGAAATACAGCACCTGCGCCAGGTCGGCACAGTGGTGTTCATGCCCCTCGGTACGGCAGAATTCCATCTCGTCCTTCAGACGCACGTCGCACAACGCCGCGGTAATTTCCGCCTTGTCGATCATCTGCTTGAGTTCTTTGGCGCGCAGCAACGGCATGGTCGGCACGGCCACCAGCCCGGCCTTGATGATCGCCAGCCAGCAGGCCGCCATCATCAGATTATTGGGTCCGCGCAACAGCACCCGGTTGCCCGGCACCAGCTGCAGGTCATCGATCAGGACATGAGCAATGCGATCGACCAGCACGCGCAATTCGCGATAGGTCGTGGTCACTGGCCGGCCTTCGTGCACGCTATGGATCGCGGGCCGCTCGGCATGCCCCGCCGCCACCATCCTGTCGAGCAACTCGACCACGCAATTCAGGCGCGCCGGATACGTCACGTCCGGGTTGTCCAGCAGGAACTCCGGCCACTGATCGGCGGGCGGCAGGTGGTCCCGCGCATAAGTGTCGAGATGTCCGGTGCGGTGCATATCAATCTCCTTGATCGGTTGGCAGCTTTCTCGGGAGCTGTTTAACGTGAGGCGCCCGGGGCGCCCTCAGGCATCCTTGAGCAATTCGCGGGCAATGATGAGTTTCTGTACCTCGGTCGCGCCTTCGTAGATGCGCAGCGCGCGGATTTCCCGGTACAGCCGCTCGACCACGTTGCCGCGCATCACCCCGGCGCCGCCAAACATCTGCAGTGCGCGGTCGATCACGCGTTGCGCCTCCTCGGTGGCGAACATCTTGGCCATCGCCGCCTCGCGCGTGGTGCGTTGGCCTTTCACGTCGCGCAGCCAGGCGGCCCGATAGGTCAGCAACGCGGCGCCGTCCACGGCCGTCGCCATCTCGCCGAGCGCCGCCTGCGTCAATTGGAAATCCGCCAGGGTGTGCCCGAACATCTCGCGCGACTTCGCGCGCGCGACGCCCTCATCGAGGGCTCGCCGCGCAAAACCAAGCGCGGCCGCCGCCACCGACGCGCGAAAGATATCCAGCGTCATCATCGCCAGCTTGAAACCCTGCCCTGGCTCGCCCAGCAGGCAATCGGCCGGCACCCGGCAATCGGCAAAGCGCAACCGCGCCAGCGGATGGGGCGCGCATACGTCGATGCGCTCGGCAACGCTCAACCCAGGCGTATTCGCATCGACCACGAACGCCGAAATGCCGCGTGCGCCCGGCGCTTCGCCGGTACGGGCGAAAACGCAATAGAAATCGGCAATCCCGCCGTTGGAAATCCATGTCTTCTCGCCGTTGAGCACAAAGTGCTCGCCATCGCGCACCGCGGTGCATTGCATCGCCGCCACATCGGAGCCCGCCTCGGGTTCCGACAGTGCGAACGCGGCAATCGCCTCGCCGCGCGCCACCCGAGGCAGATACCGGGATTGGACTGCTGGGCGGCCGGCCAGGGTAATCGCGCCGCTGCCCAGGCCCTGCATCGCAAAGGCGAAGTCGGCCAGTCCGTCGTGCCGTGCCAGCGTCTCGCGAGCCAGGCACAGCGAACGCGAGTCGAGCTGCTCGAGCGCGCCGCCGTGCGCGGCCGGCACGCAGTATTTCAGCCAGCCCGCCGCACCCAATTGACGCACCAGCGCCACGCAGGCCGCATCGGTGTCGCCGTCGTGATCGACGTGCAACTCGCGTGCGCACCAATCGTCCAGCGCTACGGCCATGGCGCGGTGCGAATCATCGAGAAACGGCCAATCGAGAAACTGCGTATCGCTCATCGTCTGGATCTCCTCGCCGCCTCAATCGCCCTGGAATACCGGTTTTTGCTTCGCCACGAAAGCTTCGTAGGCACGCCGGAAATCCTCGGTCTGCATGCAGATGGCCTGCGCCTGCGCTTCGGCTTCGATCGCCTCGTCGACACCCATCGCCCATTCCTGGTGCAGCAGTTTCTTGGTCACGCCATGCGCGAAGGTCGGCCCGGCCGCCAGTTGCGCGGCCAACGCCTGGGCTTGCGCGAGAACCTGGTCGCCAGCGTGCAAGGCGTTGAAGAAGCCCCACTGCAAGCCCTCCTCGGCGCTCATCGAGCGCCCCGTGTAGAGCAGCTCGCTCGCGCGGCCCTGCCCGATCATGCGCGGCAGCAAGGTGCAGGCGCCCATGTCGGCACCAGCCAGACCCACACGGGTAAACAAAAAGGCGGTCTTGGCCTGCGGCGTGCCCAGCCGCATGTCCGAGGCCAGCGCAATCATCGCGCCGGCACCTGCGCAAATACCGTCGACCGCGCTGACGATCGGCTGGGGGCATGCGCGCATCGCCTTGACCAGGTCGCCGGTCATGCGCGTGAATTCGAGCAGTTCCGGCATGCGCATTTGCGTGAGCGGCCCGATGATTTCATGGACATCGCCGCCCGAACAGAAATTGCCGCCCGCGCCGCTGATCACCACGACCTTGATATCGGTGGCGTAGGTCAAATTGCGAAACAGATCGCGCAGCTCCGCGTAGGAGTCGAACGTCAGGGGGTTCTTCTTCTCGGGCCGGTTCAGCGTGATGTGCGCAATACTCGGCTTGCCGTTCGCGTCGGCGGCGACCGACCAGAGAAAATGCCTGGGTTGATAGTCCGCAAACGGACGCTTGTGGTGCGCCATGGTGAGGGCCACATCGCTCATCGGGAAAGCCTCCAATAAAAATTCGGGATCAGCCGACCATCACTTCGCCGCCGGCCACCGCAATCGCCTGCCCGGTGATCGCTTGCGCGCTCGGCAGGCACAGCCATGCCACGGCGTCTGCCACCTCATCGGGCTGCACCATGCGGCCCTGCGGATTGCGGCGCGTCAGTTCCTCGCGCGCCTGGGCTTCGCTGCGGCCGGTTTTGGCAACGATGTTGGCGACCGCCTCCTGCACGATGTCGGTTTCCGTATAGCCCGGACACACCGCATTGACCGTGACGCCGCGCTTGGCGACTTCCAGCGCCAGCGCGCGGGTCAGGCCCACCACGCCGTGCTTGGCCGCGCAATAGGCCGCGACATAGCCGTAGCCGGTCAGCCCGGCGGTGCTGGCAACGTTGACGATGCGTCCCCAGCCTGCTTCGAGCATCGCCGGCAGGGCCGCCTGGGTGCAGTGGAACGTGCCGCTGAGGTTGACATCGAGCATGCGCTGCCAGAGCGCCGCCTCGGTTTTCAGAAATGGCGTCGCGGCGGCCTGGCCCGCATTATTGATCAGCAGCGATACGGGTCCGAGGGCGGCTTCGGCCTTGGCGAAGGCAGCCCGCACCGTCGATGCGTCGGTCACGTCGGCCGTCACGTAGATGGCTTCGCCGGTCTCGCGCAGCGCGCGCGCGCCTGCCTCCAATGTGTCGACCGAGCGGCCGAGCAGCGTAATGCGGGCACCATGCGCCTGCAGACGGCGGGCAATGGCCGCACCGATGCCGCGCCCCCCACCGGTGATCAGGGCATGGCGGCCCGCCAGGGCCGGCGCCGTGCCGGAATTTGTCGATTGGTTCATTTGCCGATTTGCAGCGCATATTGCGCCGCGCGCTCCAGGTTGGTTTCAAGTTGACGCTTGCCGGCGACATATTGATTCGGCCAGGCGATCTCCTTGTAGCCGATCTTGGCGGCCTCGTGCAAGGTCCAGAATGGGTCGGCCAGATGAGGCCGCGCCAGCGCGCACAGGTCCGCGCGCCCCGAGGCGATGATGCTGTTGACGTGATCGGCCTCGAAAATCGCCCCCACGGCGATGGTCGGAATATGCGCCTCGTTGCGCACCCGATCGGCGAAAGGCGTCTGGAACATCCGGCCATAGACCGGCTTTTCCGCCTTGCTGACCTGGCCCGACGAGCAATCGATCAGATCGGCGCCGGCCGCCTTGAAGGCGCGCGCAATCGCCACCGCGTCGTCGGCGGTGATGCCGCCCTCGACCCAGTCGTGCGCCGAGATTCTGACCGACATCGGCTTGTCGCTCGGCCACACGGCGCGCACCGCATGGAACACTTCGAGCGGATAGCGCAAGCGGTTCTCAAGGCTGCCGCCATAGCTGTCGGTGCGATGGTTGGTCAGCGGCGAGATGAAACTCGACAACAGATAGCCGTGCGCGCAGTGCAGTTCGAGCCAGTCGAAGCCGGCCTCGTGCGCGCGCCGTGCGGCCGCGACGAAATCGTCCTTGACGCGCGCCATGTCCGCTTCGTCCATCGCGCGCGGCGTTTGCGAGACACCTTCGATATACGGCAGCGGCGAGGCCGAAATCAGCGGCCAATTGCCGGCGGCAAGCGGCTGATCGATCCCTTCCCAGGCCAGCCGTGTCGATCCCTTGCGCCCGGCATGGCCGATCTGCATGGCGATCCTGGCCTCGCTGTTGGCATGCACGAATTCGACGATGCGCCTCCAGGCCGCCGCCTGCTCGTCATTCCACAGACCCGGGCAACCCGGAGTGATGCGCGCATCGGGCGACACGCACGTCATTTCCGCCACCACCATGCCGGCGCCGCCCAACGCGCGGCTGCCCAGGTGGACCAGGTGGAATTCGCCCGGCACGCCGTCGCGCGCCGAATACATGGCCATCGGCGACATCACGATGCGGTTCTTCAACTGCACGCCGCGCGCCTGGAACGGGGTAAACATCGGCGGAATCACCTGTTGCGATGGCCGGCGCTCGACGCCGGCACGGCGCGCCAGCCAGTCCTCATAGGCCTCGACGTACTGCTTGTCGCGCAGCCGCAGGTTTTCGTGCGAAATCCGCTGCGAGCGCGTCAACAGCGAATAAGCGAATTGCTCCGGCTCGAACTCGGCATAACGCTCGACGCTTTCGAACCATTCGGTGGAGTTGCGCGCCGCGTTCTGGATCTTGAGCACCTCGACGCTGCGAATTTCCTCGTACTTGCCCAGCGCATGCGGCAGGTCGTCGGTACCGAACTCACGGAAGCAATCGGCCAGTTGAATGGCGTCCTCGAGCGCGAGCTTGGTGCCCGAGCCGATCGAGAAATGCGCGGTGTGGGCTGCATCGCCCATCAACACCACCGGCACCGATTTACCGTCGAGTTGATTCCAGTGCACCCACGTATTGCAGATCACGCGCGGGAACCGGATCCAGATGGCCGAGCCGCGCAGGTGCTTGGCGTTGTTGAGCAGCTTGTGCCCGCCCAAATATTTGGAGAACAGGCGCTCGCAATAGGCAATGCCGTCGTCCTGGCTCATTTCGTCGAGCCCGGCCTTTTTCCAGACATCTTCCGGCGCCTCGACGATGAAGGTCGACGTTTCATCGTCGAACTGATAGGCATGCGCCTGAAACCAGCCATGCTCGGTTTGCTCGAACGCAAAGGTAAACGCATCGAACCGCTGATGCGTACCCAACCAGACGAAACGGCATTTGCGTACGTCGATATCGGGATGGAAGGTGTCTTGGTAGCGCGTGCGGATGCGGCTGTTCAAGCCGTCCGAGGCGATCACCAGGTCGGCGTCGTATTGCCGGGCGATTGCCTGGTCGTCGCTCACCTCGTTTTCGAACACCAGTTCGACGCCAAGCGCCTCGCAGCGCGCCTGCAGAATATTGAGCAGCTTTTTGCGGCCAATGCCGATGAAACCGTGGCCGCCCGAGCGCAGCGTGCGGTCCTTGAAGTGAATATCGATATCGTCCCAGTGATTGAAAGCGGCGTTGATCTGCTCGGCGCTCTCGGGATCCGCCGTCACCAGGTTGTCCATCGTGGCGTCGGAAAACACCACCCCCCAGCCAAAGGTGTCATAAGGGCGATTGCGCTCGATCACCACGACGCGATGGGCCGGGTTGCGGCGCTTCATCAAAAGCCCGAAATACAAGCCTGCCGGGCCGCCACCGATGCATACGATGTTCATTGCGCTTCCTCCATCTTGGCTGGACACTGGGCCGGCCTGGACGGCGCGGCGCGGCGCGTTTAATTAATCCATAAATATTTTATGCTTAAAATAATAATCCAAAGTGTGGCCGGATACAAGCCCCGCATGCGGGAGGCTCTCGAGATACTCGCCCGACATGCGATCATGCCAGGCACGCGGTGCGCATCCTGCGTCCGGCGCGGGCCTCAACCGGCCTGCACGGCGTCGCGAATCAGCTGCAGCGCGGCAGGGTCCTCGATCGTCACCAGTTCGCCGGTGTGCCGCCCTTCGCAAATGGCCTGGATGGCGCGGCGCAGCAATTTGCCCGAGCGCGTCTTCGGCAGCAGCGCGACGAAGCGAATGCGCGCCGGCCGCGCGATGCCGCCCAGTTGGTGCTCCACCAGCCGCATCAATTCGCCTTCCAGCGTCTGGCAGTCGGCCGCAGTTGCAACTCGCTCGGCATGGCGCACGACCGCGAAGGCCATCGCCACCTGCCCCTTGAGCGCATCGCTCACGCCGACCACCGCCACCTCGGCAATCTCGGGGTGGCTGGCCAGACTCTCCTCGATCTCGCGCGTGCCGAGCCGGTGCCCCGCCACGTTGATCACGTCGTCGGTGCGCCCGAGAATGAAATAGTAGCCATCGTCGTCGCGCATGCCCCAGTCGAAGCTCGAATACAGCAGCCGATCCGGCACGGTCGACCAATACGTCTTGACGAAGCGCTCGTCGTCGCGCCACAGCGTGCTCATGCACCCGGGCGGCAACGGTCCGGCGATCGCCAGCACGCCCTTTTCGTTGGCCCCGCAATCCTGACCGGTGGCCTCGTTGACCAACCGCACGTCGTAGCCGAACACGGGCAGCCCCGGCGAGCCGTATTTGCCCGGCAGATCCGGCTCGACGCCGCGTGCCAGCGCCAGGATCGGCCAGCCCGTCTCGGTTTGCCAGTAGTTGTCCAGGATCGGCTTGCCGATGCCCTCGTTGATCCAGTGCGCGGTCGGTTCGTCCAACGGCTCACCCGCCAGAAAAACCCGCTGCAGGTGCGACAGATCATATTGAGTGAGGTAGGCCGGATCCTGCTTCTTCAGCATCCGAATCGCGGTCGGCGCGGAGAACATGATGTTGACCTTGTGCCGCTCGGCGATGCGCCACCATACCCCGCCGTCGGGCTTCACGGGCGTGCCTTCGTACATCACCGTCGCCATGCCGGCGATCAGCGGCCCATAGACGATGTAGCTGTGCCCGACCACCCAGCCGATATCGGAGGCGGTAAACATCGTGTCGCCAGGCCGGCCGCAGAAAATGGCTTTCATGGAGGCAGCCAGCGCCACCGCATAGCCGCCGGTGTCGCGCTGCACTCCTTTGGGCTTGCCGGTGGTGCCCGAGGTATGCAGCACGTAAGACGGCTCGCTCGATTCCAGCCAGACGCACGGCACCTCGGCGCCGAGATGTTGCTCACGCAAGGCGGCGTAGTCCAGATCGCGCCCCGCCACATGCGCCATCGGCGCCAGGCCGCGGTCCACCAGCAGCACGCGCTCGGGTTTGGCCGTGGCCAGCTCGATCCCCTCGTCGAGCAGCGGTTTGTAGGGAACGACTTTGCCGTTGCGCGAGCCGGCGTCGGCCGACACGATCACCTTGGGCGCCACGTCGTCGATGCGCGAGGCCAGGTTGGCCGCGGCAAAACCGCCAAACACCACGGCATGGATCGCACCGAGCCGCGCGCAGGCCAGCATCGCGAAGCAGGCTTGTGGAATCATCGGCATGTAGATCAGCACGCGATCGCCGCGCCCCACGCCCTGCGCCCGCAGGCTCGCCGCCATGCAGTTGACCTCGGCATGCAGTGCGGCGAAGTCGTACACCTGCTCCTGCCCGGTTTCGCTCGAGACCCAGATCAGCGCGGGCTGTGCGGCGCGCGCGCCCAGATGCCGGTCGACGGCGTTATGGCACAGATTGGTGCGACCGCCCACGAACCACCGCGCAAAGGGTGGCCGGCTGTAGTCGAGCACTTCGGCAAAAGGGGTTTCCCACTCGATCAGGCTGGCCTGCTCGCGCCAGAATCCGTCACGGTCGGTCAGCGAGCGGACGTAGAAATCGTGGTAAGCACCCATGCGTCTCCTCCATTTTTTTGATCGATATGGCACGCAGTCTGCGCTGACGAGCTTACGCCCATCTTACCGCCAACCCGCGGCTGCGCAGCGGTTTCGGACACGACAAAAAAAACGCCGCGGACAAGCCGCGGCGTTCAATTCGATGCGCAGTATCACGCAGATCAGCGCTCCGCAGTTCGCAACGTTTTCTCGAAGCGACGTTTGGATCTGTCAGCCACAGCGCGCTTGGCGGTCGCCTTCCGATCTTTCTCCCTGGCGCTCACCGCCGGCGCGCCATGTCTGCTGCCTTTTCTGCTGGCTACCTCTTTTCTCTTGGACTCATGCCGCACCGTGGCTCGTTTTGCCACTTCGCGCCTGACCACCTCGTGCTTGACAGTGTTGCGACGCGCGGCTTCACGCTTGGTCACGGGGCGATGCGAACTCACCGTGCGCCTCTCTGTCACCGCGCCCGCCACGCGGCGCTCGGGCGCCCCGCGCACCATCAGCACGAGCGTCTGACCGGCCCGCAACCCATTACCCCGCATGCGATTCCAGCGCTTGATTTCGAGCTCACTCACACCATAGCGCCTGGCCACCGCGCTCAACGAGTCGCCACGCCGCACGCGTACGGCCACCCTGCGCACGGGCGGTACTTCCGGCTCCAGAGCCAGTACGGCATTGTCAGCCACGGTCGAGCTGATGTCCCGATCATTCTCGCCGGTACGCGGCACCAGAATGGTCGATCCGGCCTTCATGCGGAATCGCGGCGGAATGCCGTTGACCGAGCGGATCGTCGATGCCTCCACACCCAGCCGCTTGGCGATCACCTCAGGCGACTCGGCGCGTCTGATTGTATAGGTGGTCCAGCTCGATAACGGCTTCTTGTAGCTCTTGAGCTGCTTCGCGAAGATGTCGGCGTTATCGAACGGCAGCAGAATCTTCGATTTCGTCGCCCCCAGGATCACCGGCTTCTTGAACGCCGGATTGAGCGCCCGAAACTCGCTCAGCGGCAGATCGGCCAGGCGCGCGGCCAGCGCCACGTCGATATCGTGAGAGGTCGTCACACTGACGAAATAGGGGTGATTCGGAATTTCCGGCAGCTTCACATCGTAGAGCGCGGGGTGCTCGATGATGTTCTTGATCGCCTGCAGCTTCGGCACGTATTCGCGCGTCTCGGTGGGCAGGCGCAGGCTCTGGTAGTCGGTCGGCAAGCCCTGTGCCTGATTGCGCGCTATCGCGCGCTGCACGTTGCCCTCGCCCCAGTTGTAGGCGGCCAGCGCAAGGTACCAGTCGCCGAACATATCGTGCAGGTTCGACAGATAGTCCAGCGCCGCGTCGGTCGAGGCCACCACATCGCGGCGCTCGTCGCTGAACATGTTCTGCTTGAGGTTGTAGGTCTTGCCGGTGCTCGGGATGAACTGCCACATGCCCGCGGCCTTGGCGGTCGACAGCGCCTGCGGATTGTAGGCGCTCTCCACGAACGGCAGCAGCGCCAGCTCGGTCGGCATGTGACGCTTCTCGAGCTCCTCGACGATATGGAACAGGTAGCGGCTCGAGCGGTTGACCATACGCTCCACGTACTCGGGGCGAGCCGCGTACCACGCCGTGCGTTCCTGCACCAGCGGGCTGTCCAGATCGGGGATCGCGAAGCCACGGCGGATGCGGCTCCATAGATCGTTATCCTGGTGATCGCCATACGACAGATTGTCGAGCGAGTCCTTGTCGACGTCGATCGTCTGGTCGCTGGAAACTTGCTGTTTGGAAGAACTGGAGAGAGCCGAAGCGGAGGAAGTACTGCTTTGCGCTGTCGAAGTGCCGGAACCGGGCGGCGCGCTAGCACACGCTGCCAATACCAGCGTCAGTAGCAGGCTAACGATAAGACGCATTGATTATTCTCAATGTTGACGGCTTCTTACTGGAAAATTTCAAGGATGGTAAGGAAACCCTCCTTGCGCGTCAACCATTTTTGCCTGATTTTGATGCACTTTTGGCTAAAATTAAGGGCAATCCCCTAGGAACTCCGGCTAACGAAAACCGTCCTTCCATGCCCGGATCGCGGCAAAGACACCCAGCCGGTCCAACGATGTCTGGCCCGCTTGAGAGATGGCGGCCTCGCGCACCTGCGGCGCGTTGCTGCGCAAAAATGGATTGACCGCCAGCTCGTGGGCGAGCGTGGTCGGCACGGTGGGCAGACCCGCTTGCCGCAGGCGCGAGGCCTCGTCCCGCCAGGCGCGCAGCGCGGCATTATCCGGCTCGCACGCCAGCGCGAAGCGGATATTCGACATCGTATATTCGTGCGCGCAGTGCACGCGCGTGTCGCCGGGCAGCGCGGCAAGCCGGTCGAGCGAAGCCAGCATCTGTGCCGGCGAGCCCTCGAACAGCCGCCCGCAACCGCTGGCGAACAGGGTATCGCCACAAAACAGCCGCGGCGCCTGGCCGTCTTGCGCGGCCATCCAGTAGGCGATGTGTCCGCGCGTATGGCCGGGTACACTGATCACGTCGAACTGCAGCCGCGGCGCCTCGAGCGCGACCCGCTCGCCGTCGCCCAGCGGATGGTCGACCGACGGAATCGACTCGGCCGCCGGCCCGTACACGGGCACCTTGCCATGCGCGAGCAACTCGGCCACGCCGCCGACATGATCGCCATGGTGATGTGTCAGTAAAATAGCGGAGAGTTCAAGACGATGGGCGCGCAGATAGTCGAGCACAGGCTGGCTCGCGCCCGGGTCGACCACGACCGCCTCGACGCCGTTGCTCAACAACCAGATATAGTTGTCCTGAAATGCCGGGATCGGCACCACGCTCAATGCAGCCATCATTCACCCACCAATATGTCCGATGCAAAGATTATAGACTGGCCCGCCTGGCTTGATTCACCGCCGGGCCGCTACGTGATGGCGTGGGAGCAGGCCCAGTTCGATCATTGGGTCGGCGACGTGTTCGGCTATCACGCGCTGCAACTCGGCTTGCCGGAACTCGACGCGCTGCGCGAAAACCGCATGCCTTATCGTGGACTGGTATTGCCGTTTCGCCCGCAGCAACGCCCCGCACCCGCGCCGGTCGAGGTACGCGCCGCGGCCGGCTGCGTCCACCCTCACGCTCACCACGCGCGCCCCGTGCGCGACGTGCTCATCAGCCGCTTCGACGAGTTGCCGATCGCGACCCAAAGCATCGATTTGGCGGTGCTGCCGCACGTGCTCGAATTCACCGAAAACCCGCACGACATTCTGCGTGAAGTCTGCCGGGTGCTGGTGCCTGAAGGACAAATCATCATCACCGGCTTCAACAACCTCAGCCTGTGGGGCGCGCGCGAGCAACTGGCGCGCCTGAGCGGCAAGCCGTTCCTGCCGCAGCCGGTCGACCTGATCGCCTTCACGCGCCTCAAGGACTGGCTCAAGCTGCTGGGCTTCGATCTCGACCGCGGCCGCTTCGGCTGCTACCGCCCCCCCATGCGCCGCGAACATTGGCTGGCGCGCTTCTCGTTCCTTGAGGCCGCCGGCGACCGCTGGTGGCCGATCTTCGGCGGCGTCTATGGCGTGCGCGCGGTCAAGCGCGTGCGCGGCATGCGTTTGGTCGGCCGGGTGCGCAAGCGTATACTCAGCCTCCAGCCGGAGCTCAAGCCGGTTGCCACACCCAACACGACACACCGCGACCACCCCGATTCATGACCCTGCCTCACGTAGAAATTTTCACCGACGGCGCCTGCAAGGGAAACCCAGGCCCCGGCGGCTGGGGCGCCCTGCTGCGCTCCGGCGCCACCGAAAAGGAATTATTCGGCGGCGAACCCCTCACCACCAACAACCGCATGGAATTGCTCGCGGTCATCCGCGCGCTCGAGGCGCTCAACCGTCGTTGCCACGTCGTGCTGCACACCGATTCGCAATACGTGCAAAAAGGCATCAGCGAATGGATTCACGGCTGGAAGCAGCGCGGCTGGAAAACCGCGGCCAAGGCGCCGGTGAAAAATGCCGATCTCTGGCAAGAGCTCGACCGGGTCAGCCAGCAGCACCAGATCGAATGGCGCTGGATCAAGGGCCACGCCGGTCACGACGGCAATGAGCGTGCCGACCAGCTCGCCAATCGCGGCGTCGCCAGCCTCCAAACCTAAACCTCGGACTTCACGCCATGCGCCAACTCGTCGTCGACACCGAAACCACCGGACTGAACCCCAAGACCGGCGACCGCATCCTCGAAATCGGCTGCGTCGAACTCGTCAACCGTCGCCTCACCGGGCGCAACCTGCACTACTACATCAATCCCGAACGCGACAGCGACCCGGGCGCGTTGGCCGTGCACGGCCTGACCACCGAGTTTCTCAGCGACAAACCCAAATTCGCCGAAGTCGTCGACGAATTGCGCGACTACATCGCCGGCGCCGAAATCATCATTCACAACGCGGCCTTCGACCTCGGCTTTTTCGACGCCGAATTCGAGCGGCTCGGCCTGCCAAGCTTCATGAGCCATTGCGACGGCCTGATCGACACGCTGCTGCAAGCCCGCGAAATGTTCCCCGGCAGGCGCAACTCTCTCGACGCCCTGTGCGAGCGCCTGGGCGTGAGCAACGCCCACCGCACGTTGCACGGCGCGCTGCTCGATGCCGAGCTGCTCGCCGAGGTCTATCTGGCCATGACGCGCGGCCAGGAAAGCCTGGTGATCGATCTGATGGATGCTTCCGCCGACAGCGGCGAGTCCGACAACTCCTGCGTCGCGCTGCATCAGATCGAACTGCCCGTGCTGGCCGCCAGCGGCGAAGAGCAAGCCCTGCACGACGGACTGCTCGACGAACTCGATAAAAGCGTCAAGGGCACCTGCGTCTGGCGCGAGACCCCTGCTGCCGGCCCGGAGGCCGGCACCCCGTCCTGAGCGCAAGCTCACCGGACGCCGGAAAAAGTCGATCGCCCCTCTTTACGGACTGCACAAATCATGGAATAATCGCGGTCTCTTTTCGGGTGGTTAGCTCAGCGGTAGAGCACTGCCTTCACACGGCAGGGGTCACAGGTTCAATCCCTGTACCACCCACCAAAAATCATCGGTGTGTGAAATCCCGAAGAATCAAGGCCCTACGGCATGAGCCGCAGGGCTTTTTTCTTTGTGCGTCGCCATGGCAACCGACGCCACCGGGGCACAAGATGGAAAAATCACGGCATTGCGTTCGGATGGGAGCAACCCCGCAACGCTGGCCGGGACATGTAAATTTATGTCACTACGGCCACAGCATTCTTCCCGGATCGGTATCATGAGTGCAATCAACCGGGAGAATGACCTCATGCACGTCGGTGAGCGATTCAACAGCATTACCCATCTCATCGGTGCGGCATTGTCGGTGGCGGGACTCAGCGCACTGGTCACGATAGGCGCGCATGACCATGACGCATACAAGGTGGTGAGCTTCAGCGTGTACGGCGCGATGCTGTGCGCGCTCTACGGGATCTCGACGCTCTACCACAGCGTGCGGGGCCCGCGGCTCAAAGCCATTCTCCAGAAGTGCGATCATTCGGCGATCTATCTGCTGATCGCCGGCAGTTACACGCCATTTACGCTCGTCACGCTGCGCGGGCCGTGGGGATGGTCGCTGTTCGGCGTAAGCTGGGGGCTTGCCGCGTTCGGCATCGCCCAGGAACTCACACTTGGCCAACGCACCCGCATCGTCTCAATGACTCTCTATGTGCTGATGGGCTGGCTGGCACTCGTCGCGATTGGTCCGCTGGTTCACGCGCTGCCCGCGGCCGGCACGGCATGGCTGGTCGCGGGCGGCGTGATCTACAGCGCCGGCATCTACTTCTTCATCAACGATGAACGCATTCGCCACGGGCACGGCATCTGGCACCTGTTCGTGCTGGCTGGCAGCCTGTGCCAGTTCGTGAGCGTCGTGCGATACGTCGCATAACGCCCACGGCGAGATGCCCGTCAATTTTGCGGCGTGACGCGCTCGGGCTTACTGCGCGGAGGTACCTGCCTGGCGTTGCGCCGCCTCGATCTGCGCGGTGCGGATCTGCAGTTGGGCCGCCTGCTCCGGCGTATACGGATAATTGATGTAGTCGACCGGCACCAGACCGAGCTCTTCGGCAGCCTGCAATTCCGCCAGCACGTGGGCACGAGTCACCCGGGTAGCGCTTTCATTGGCAAAAGCGCCGCTGGCGGCAACACTCAAAACGCCCGCCAGCATAAGCGCGGCATAAGTCCTTTGTTTCATGGAAAACTCCTGTTTTCATCTGCGTGGAGCCCCTTTTTTTCATTTCACGTAGAACGTGGGGCCATGAAAACCAGTATAGATTTCCGGATGCGACAGACCTAGATCGATTCCTGCAACAATCAATTGCACATATCGTGCTTGCCGGCGGCCGGGCGCCCGTGAGCAAGCGCGGCCCGGCCGCCGCAGCGCCTCACAGTTCCAGCACCAGCCGTTTGCCGCAGGCGCGCGAGCAGCATGCCATCATCTTGCCATTGGCCTCGCGTTCGGCGCGCGTGAGCACTACGTCGCGGTGATCGACCTCGCCCTCGAGCACGCGTACCTCGCACGAGCCGCACAGCCCTTCTTCGCAATCGCTTTGCACGTCGATATTGGCGGCGCGCAACGCGCTGAGCAGCGTCTGGTCGGCCGGGACGTGAACCGAGATGCCGGAATCCTTCAAAGTGACATCGAACGCATGCTCGTGGGTCGGATCGAGTTTGCTCAGGGTCGACTGGAAGTGCTCGACGCGCAGCGCATCGGCAGGCCATGCGGCGCAACCGGCGCTCAGCGCCTCGAGCATGCGCACCGGACCGCACGCGTATATCTGCGTGTCGGCATCGGGTTGGGCGAGCAGCGCCGGAAAGTCGTTGCGCCGCCCTTCATCCTTGGCATACACGTGCAGGCGCTCGCCATGCAGTGCGGCCAACTCATCGAGCAGCGCCATCGAGCGGCGGCTGCGACCGCTGTAATGCAACTGATACTCGATGCCGAGCGCCCTGGCCCGGCGCGCCATCGCACTGATCGGCGTGATGCCGATGCCGCCGGCGATAAAAATCGCGCGCTTGACGGTCTCGTCCAGACGAAAATGATTGCGCGGCCCGCGAATCCGCAGCCGGTCGCCGGCCCGCGCATGCTCGTGCACCCACCGTGAACCACCGCGGCTCTGCGCCTCGCGCAACACCGCGATCTCGAACACCGCCGATTCGGCCGGATCGCCGCACAGCGAATATTGGCGCGACACGCCGGTGTCGCCACATTCGACGTCGATATGCGAGCCTGGCGCCCAGCGCGGCAACGGCCGCCCGTCGGGCGAAGCCAGCCGCAGCCTGACGATATCCTCGCCGGCCGGACTCACGCTTTGCACCACCACGGTCCGATTGATCGCGTGCCCCGACGGCTCGCCAATGCGCACCGTCATGCGCGATTCAAGCACGCTGGCATCGGCCCGCTCGGGGTTCTCCCGAGGATCCCACTCGACCCATAAATGTTCGGGCCCGCGAAACGACGTGTTCGGTACGTAGGTAAACTGTTGCTCGGCCAGCCTCATGTGAGGCAGGCGCCGGGCAAATTCATCCAGGAAAATCTGCATCTCCATGCGCGCCAGGTTCTTGCCCATGCACTGATGCGCGCCATAACCGAAGGTCAGTTGATCGCTGGCATTCTCGCGCCGGATATCGAACAGATCGGCGTCCGCGAAATGCCGCTCGTCGTGATTGGCCGACGACATCACGATCAGCAGCTTCGCCCCCTCGGGAATCGCCACGCCGCCCACCGTCACCGCTTTGGTGGCCAGGCGCCGCCAGGCCGCCACCGACCCGTTGTGGCGCAGGCACTCCTCCACCGCGTTCGGAATCAGGCTCGGGTCTTCGCAGATCTCGCGCCACACGTGCGGATGCTGCAGCAGCAGTTTCATTGCATTGGCCGACGCATTGGCGGTGGTCTCGTGCGCCGCCACGATGCCGGCCATCATCATCGAATGCAGATAGGAATCGGTGACCACCTCGGGATGCGTCTGCTGCTTGCGCAGGCCGTATTGCATCCAGCCCGGCTGCGAGGGATCCTGCCGCATCTTGTCGAGCACCTTGCCGGCGAATTGCCAAAAGTTGCCTACCGCGTGCGCGACCTCGACCTGCTCCTGCGGCTTGGGCCGGCCCCATGTATTGACGGTATGCGCGATCGAATACTTGCGCAGCATCTCCATGTCTTCCTCGGGCACGCCGAGAAAGTGCAGCGCGACGGTCAGCGGCACCTCCCACAGCATTTGATCCACCAGATCGGCGCGGCCATCGTCGATGAAGCGATCGACATACTCTCGCGCCAGCCGCCGCACCATCGGCTCGTGATGCTTGAGCTGCTCCGGCGTGAAAGGCTCCATCAGCACGCGCCGGCGCGGCATGTGCGCCGGCTCGTCCTCATTGACCAGCGTGCGGTTCATTGCGTAACCATACGAGGCGAGCACCGCATTGGCCTCGGGCCCGGTCGGCGTGATCTTTTCCAGCGCGATCGACGGGCTGAAAGTGATGTTGTCGCGAAAAATCGCCTTGATATCGTCGTAGCGGGTCACGACCCAGTACCCCAGTTTGGGACTGTAGAACACCGGCTCCTGCTCGCGCGCCCACCTCACATATTCGGGCGGATCCTGCTGGTAACCGTCGCCGAACGGATCGAACTCGGCCGCGCGCGTGCCCACCGGGCAGCCGGTCGGCGATACGTGGGGGGACGCCGCGGCGTGGCTGAAAGGGCATTGGGCGGAGCTGGAATCGGGGGGCGTGTCGCTCATGTCAGGGACTCGGTCATTACTGGCTCGTCTCGGTTCGGGCTGTTTGCGGCACATCAGCCAGGCAATGCGCCAGCCCGCGACCGGCAGCATGAGCGCCGGTGCGCTGTCTGTTTACAGCTTTGTTTTGCGTAATTGTAGTACGCTATGCGTAATTTGACGAGGGCCGACTCGGCGCAAAACAAATTTTGCGCGCGGCTGGCCTCGACCAACACGCCGGCACCTTACAATCCGAGCCGATGAACAAGAAACCCGACTCCCTGGAAGTCTTTGCGCCAACCCAGCCGCCCGCCCGCGAGCGGCGCGCCCGCGTGCAATCGGCCGAAACCGGCATGGCCGTGCTCAAGGGGCTGTCGCGCCTGGGCGGGCGCGCCAGCCTGAGCGCGCTGGCCGCGCACGTCGGCGAGAGTCCGGCCAAGGTGCACCGCTACCTGGCCAGCCTGATCGAGCAGGGCCTGGTCGCGCAGGACGCCGACTCCCAGCACTACCATCTCGGGCTCGAAGCCATGCTCATCGGCGTGGCGGCAATGCGGCAGGCCGACCCGGTACGGATCGCCGAACCCTCGCTGGTGCGGCTGCGCGAACAACTGGAAGTGACCTGTTTTGTCGCCGTGATGGGCAACATGGGGCCGACCATCGTGCGCTTCGAGGAACCGGGCCTGCCGGTCACCGTCAACGTGCGGGTCGGCTCGGTGCTGTCGATGCTGTGGTCGGCCACCGGCCGGGTGTTCCTCGGGCTGCTCGACGAGTCGCGCGTGCGTGCGCTGGCCGAGGCCGAACTGGCCGCCGCGCCGCCGGAGTTGCGCGCCCAGTTGAGCAAGTGCGACGCGATCGATGCGATTGGAGCATTACGGCGGGAAGTGCAGGCCGCCCGCTGCGCCGCGGTCAGGGACACCAACCTGAAAGGCATCAGCGCGGTAGCCGCACCGCTCTACGATTACACGGGTCGCTTGTGCGCGGTGCTCACCGCCCTGGGAGCCACGGGAGGTTTCGACGCCGCCATCGACGGGCCGATCGCCACGGCCGTGCGGCGCGAGGCGATGGCCGCCAGTGCGCAAATGGGGTACACGGCAGGGTAAGAAAAAGGCGCGGCCTGGTGCCGCGCCCGTGAACTGCTATCGTCGTGCTACCGGCCGGTGCCGCGCAACACTCGCGGCGGCCAGCGTCAATGGCTGATTTTCTCCAGCGACAGCCCTCGCGTCGACGGTCCGAGCAGAATCATGAAAATGCCCAGGATCATCGAAATCGCAATAAAGACCGCAACGCCCGGCACACCGTAGCCGTTGATCAGAACCCCGATCGCCAGGCCGGCGAAGGCCGCGGCAAGCCGGCTCCACGAGTACACGAAACCGACGGCCCGCGCACGCACGCGGGTCGGGAACAGTTCGGCCTGATAATTATGGTAAGCGTACGACATGACGTTCGCAGCCAACGTGAACAACACGCCAAGCACGATCAGCAGCGCCGGAGACGAGGACTGCGAAAACAGCGCAATGACGATGCCCATGATCGCAAGACCACCGATGATCTGGGTCTTGCGCTCGAACTTGTCGGCGAACAGCGAGCCGATGAGCGGGCCGAACGGATTGGCGATCGCAATGATGAACGCATACTCGAGGCTGTGCGTGACGTGAATGCCTCGATGCATCAGCAGCGTCGGCACCCATGCGGCGAAACCGTAAAAACCGATCACCTGCGCCATGTTGAAGATCGACATGATGATGGTGCGCTTGAGGTATAGCGGCCCGAAAATTTCGCTGAGCGAACCCCGCCCTTCCTTCTCAGGCTGGACGGCTTGCGGCGTCGGCAGCGTCACGCCCTTCTCGGCAGCCACCCGACGCTCGATGTCGGCGATGATGCGCTCGGCTTCCTCGACCCGGCCGTGACGCGCGAGCCAGCGCGGGCTCTCGGGAATGTGACGGCGCAGAACCCACACCACCGCGGCGCCGACCGTGCCGATCAGAATCACCACACGCCAATAATCGAGACCGAACGGCTGGGTGCCCTTGAGAACGAAAGCCAGGAACGCAACCACCGGCACCACGCAAAACGTAATGAACTGATTGATCGCATAAGCGCGGCCGCGCTCGCTGCTCGGCATCAATTCGGAAATATATGTATCGATGGTCACCAGTTCGACACCGATGCCGATACCCGCGATAAAGCGCCAGATATCGATGGCGAACCCGGTGGTCTGAAACGCCATGATCGCCGTGCAGATCATGTACCACACCAACGACCAGGTGAACACCACTCGTCGGCCGAACCGGTCAGCCACATAGCCGAACAGCAACGCACCGAGCCAGAGCCCGGCAAAGGTGGCGAACACGAACGTGCCGAAGCCCGCGACCTTCAGCGGCCCCAGCGCAGCGAAGATTCCCAGCGATTCCGGCTTGAACAGCCCTGCCTGGACCATGCCCGGCGCCACATAGCCGGTGAAGAACAAATCGTAGAACTCGAAAACGCCGCCCAGCGAGATCAGAATCACCATGGTCCAGATGGTTTTCGATGGCGGCAGCCGATCGAGTCGAGATGCAATTTCAGCTGCTTTTTGTGAGGACATGCACGTCTCCTGTTAACTTTTAAGTTATATGAGTGCGCACCGGCGGCGGCCTCCGGGGATAGCGTCAGCCCGTTCCGGAGCGCAGAAAGCCACGCCAAGCGGATGCATTATCGTCCGGCACTCCTGATTGTGTCGATGGGTTTGGAGAAAAATTTTGATAGACGATTTCCTCGACCCCGCGAATCGGGGCGCGCCACGGCAGGCGGCGGCTCGCGGTCAGACCGGCACCGCGCCTGACCGGCGCGCCCGGCGCTCGGTGCGACGGGCGCGGTCGGCCGGCCTCAGCCGCAAATCAACTGATAGACGAGCCGGGCGGCCACACGCGCGGTATGGCGGTCGACGTCGAAGGTCGGATTGTATTCGGCGATGTCGGCCACGCGCAGCTTGCCCGTGCGCTGCACGCGCTTGACCAGTTCCTCGACCACCGCCAGCGGCACACCATAGGCGGCGGGCGCGGAAACGCCGGGCGCCACGCTGGCGGGCAAGACATCCATGTCGATCGTCAGGTAGACGTGGTCGGCCTCGGCAAGCCGCCGGTCGAGCTCGGCGGCGCGCTGCTCGAGGTGCCGCTCCTGCATCTCGAAGTCCTGAACATAATGCACGTCGAGTTCGGCGGCCCGGGCGAACAATCCGGGCGTGTTGGCCAGCCGGCTCACACCCAGGCAACTGTAAGCGAATGGTGCGCCGCGCGCCTGGCAGTCCGCCGCGATCTGGTCGAACGGCGTACCGGAGTTGGCCGGCCGAGCCGTGCGCAAATCGAAATGCGCATCGAAGTTGACGATCAACAGGCGGCCCGAATCGCCCCTCGCCTCGAGCCAGGCCCTCAGCCCGGCGTACGTGCCGTAGGCCACTTCATGACCGCCGCCGACCACTACCGGCCGGGCCTGCTGCGCCAGCAATGCGTGCACCGCCGCGCCCAACGCCTGCTGGGCGTCTTCCAGACGCTCGTCGGGGCAGCCGATGTCACCGGCATCGAACAGCACCGGCAATCCATGCGCCGGCACGTTGGCCAGGGCACGCCGCACCTCGCGCGGCGCAAGCGCCGCGCCGACGCGCCCCTGGTTGCGCCTGACGCCCTCGTCGCAGGCGAAACCCAGCAATACGGGCGCACCGGGCGGAACGTCATCGCCCAACGGGCGCACCACCTGGAACAGCCGCGTGGTGTCCCCCCGTTCTCCCGCATCCAGCCGGCCCTGCCACATCGAAACATCGATTGCCATACACTTACTCGCGGGAGATCACCGCCTGCAGAAAGCTGCGCGTACGCGCCTCTCTCGGTTGACTGAAGATTTGCGACGGCGGTCCGGCCTCGACGATACCGCCGCCATCCATCACCACCACCACGTCGGCCACTTCGCGCGCGAAGCCCATCTCGTGGGTGACCACCATCATCGTCATGCCTTCCTTGGCGAGCAGCTTCATGACTTGCAGCACTTCGCCGACCAGCTCCGGGTCGAGCGCCGAGGTCGGCTCGTCGAACAACATCACCTTGGGCCGCATCGCCAACGCGCGAGCAATCGCCACGCGCTGCTTCTGCCCGCCCGAGAGCCGCCCCGGCATGGCATCGGCCTTTTCGCTCAGGCCGACCTTTTGCAGCAGCGCCCTGGCTTCCTGCCGAGCCGCTTCGTGCGACATGCCGCGCAGCTTGCGCGGGCCGATCGTGATGTTGTCCAGCACCGACAAATGCGGAAACAGATTGAACGACTGGAACACCATGCCCACCTCGGTGCGCAGCCGGTTCAGGGCCTTGTCGGGCAGCAGCCGGCCATTGTCGAGCAGGCGCGTGCCGCAGATATCGATCACGCCCCGTTCCGCCACTTCCAGCCCGTTGCAGCAGCGCAGGAACGTGCTTTTACCGGATCCGCTCGGCCCGATGATAACGACCACCTGCGACGGCTCGACCTCGAAATCGATGCCCTTGAGCACCACGTGATCGCCGAACGACTTGGTCAGATCGCGAATTTGAACGATGGCGGAGCCGCTCATTGCACCATCCCCCCGGCGCGCAATTTGCGCTCCGCAAAACGCAGCAGCAGGCTGGTCGTGCCCGTCATCACCAGATACACCAGTGCAATCGCCAGATAAACTTCCAGCGAGCGATATGACACGCTAATAATCTTCTCCCCTTGATGCATCAAATCGTCGATGGTCAGCAGCGATACCAACGCCGAATTCTTGATCAGCGCGATAAACTCGTTGCCCAGCGGAGGAATCATTCGCACGATCGCCTGCGGCAGAATGATCGAGCGCATGGCCTGGGCCGACGACATCCCGATCGATCGCGCGGCCTCCATCTGCCCGCGATCGATCGACGCAATCGCACCACGCACCACCTCCGACTGATAAGCGCCGGAGTAGACGCCCAGCCCCAGCACGCCGCAGAAAAACGCCGGCAACATGATATTGAACTGCGGCAGTCCGAAAAAGAGCAGGAACAACTGCACCAACAGCGGCGTGCCGCGAATCACGACCAGGTAGACGGTACAGAAGCCGTACACGAACCGGTGCCTCGGATTGAGCCGGCCGATCCCGATAAGCAAGCCCAGCATGCAGCCGAGCAACAGCGAGGCGCTCGTCACCTCGATCGTCACGAGCGCGCCGTGCGCCAGCTCCGTCCACCCCTGAAAAACCGGCGTAAAGTCCAGTTGCATCCCTGTGTCCTCGTCGGCTTACTTGGCGTCCGGCCCGAACCACTTCTTCAGCAGCTTGGCATACGTCCCGTTGGCCTTGATCTTGTCGAGCGCCGCGTTGAGTTGCTGGGTCAGCTGCGGCATATCCTTGCGCACGGCCATACCGTATTCCTCGGTCGTCAGCGGCGTGTCGAGCACCCGCATATCGCCCGTCGTCTTGGCGTACTGCTGCGCGGCCGGCTTGCCGGTCACCGCCGCGTCGACCCGGCCGATCTGCACGAGATTGAACATGTCTTCATTCTTCTCGACCTCCACGCGCTGCACCTTCGGGTAGTGGGTGCGCAGGAAATCCACCGACTTGGTGCCAACCTGCACGCTCACCTTCTTGCCGTCCAGGTCAGCCGGCGTCTTGATCGCCGTATTGCTCTTCTTGACCAGCACCACCAGCCCGCCGTGATAGTAAGGCTGCGTGAAATCGACCACCTTCTTGCGCGCATCGGTAATGTAGATCGCCGACACCGCAACATCGAAGCGGTGCGCCACCAGCCCCGGAATGAGGCCCTTGAAATCGATATCGGTCCATTGCACGTGGCGTCCCATCTGCTTGGCCATCGCTTCGACCAGATCGATGTCGAACCCGGTGCGATGACCGTTCTGCACGAATTCCATCGGTGGGAAAGTCGCGTCGGTGGCAACGCGCAATACCTTGTTGTCTTGCGCATGTGCGATGCTCGCTGCCGAGCACAGGGCGGCCGTGGCCAGAATGAACTTGCGGCGTGTGATTAGCATGTGGGTCTCCAAGGGCCTTCTCAAAAATCTTGCAGCCGCGCCGAGATGACCCGGGCGGTAGCAAGGGTTGCGTCAATCAGTTGTTGCGTCTTCTGGTGAGCACGTGTCGCGGGCGCCATCAGGGTGAGCGTGCCGGCAGCCTTGCCCGGCTGGCGAAACAGCGGCGCGCTGATACCCCATACGCCGGGATCGACCTCGCCTTCGGTGACGACGAAACCTCGCTCGCGAATCTGTTCCAACTCTGCAAACAATTGGGTCTGCCGCCTGGGTTTGGCACCCAGCAAATCCGTCACGATCTGGCGCGCCGCCGAGCCCGGCATAAACGCCAGCAGCGACTTGGCCGAGGCGCCGTCGAGCAGCGGAATGCCTCGCCCTTTCTCGAACGAGCAACGCAATGAATGCTGGCTCTCGACCATCTCCAGGCATACGGCCTGATCCTTGACCGCGACGATCAATCCCACGCTTTCGCCCGATTCGGCCGCCAGCCTTGCCATCGGCAGCTTCGCCTCGTGCACCAGGTGCGACGCCTGATCGAAGCCCATCGCCAGTTGCAGCCCCACCGGCCCCGGCGCGTACTTGCCGTCGATCTCCGCCACGAAACCCCATTGCTTGAGCAGCGCGATCTGGCGGTACAGCGTGCTTTGCGCCAGCGCAGTCTTTTGCGCGAGGTCGCGCGCGTTGATCGGATGCCCGTGCCGCGCGAGCGTCGCCAGCACGAACAGCACGCGGTCGGCGCCCGCCTTCGAGCTGGGTTGAGCGATATCGGTGATCGATTGACGATGATTCATGGGCTGAAGAATCGTCAATTTCTCTCATTATTTCAAGTTCGCATTCCCAACCTACGGGAAAAAATCGATGACTCAGTGTTTACACCGACCTTGCGGGCCGCATAACGCAATGCCCGGTTTCGCCCTTGGGCCAGGCAGAAAAAAAAGCCGTTCGGCCTACGCCGAACGGCTTCGCGGTTCGAGAACCGGTTCTAGCTTCGTGACTCTGCCGGCCTCAGGCCCGCGACGATTGAGCCAGTCCTTGCTTGGGCTGGGTCATGGCGCTCACGACGATCGTGACAACGACGTTGAGGATCAGCGCGACGAAGCCCACGTTGATGTCGTGCAGCGATTCCGGCAGGAACGGCAGCAGCTTGCCGATCGTGCTGTGCGTGAGCGAAATACCGACCACTGCCAGCACGCCGACCAAAATGCCGCAGAAAGCCCCCTGCTTGGTCACCTTGTTGTTTTTCGCAACGCTGCAAATCACGGCGGGGAACAACTGCGTGACGAAGTTGTAGCCCATCAGCAGCAGCGCCACGATGGTCGAGCCGCCCTTCAGCGTGAAGCCAACCGCGACCAGGGCAACCACCGGCACCAGGAAGCGCGCCAGGCGATTGATGGCCTCATCCGAGGCGCCATGCGCAATGCCGCCGCGATAAATATCGTTGGCCAGCAACGTCGAGGCGGACATCAGAATCATCGAGCCCGGCACCAGCGCAGTGAGTACCCCGGCAGCGCCGATCACGCCGATGAACCACGGATCGAAAGTCTGGATCGACAGCTTGAACAGCGACAGATCGATGTCGCCGCCCTTGAGGCCCGGCACTTTAAGCACGGCGGCAAAGCCGACGAAGAACACGAACAGCAAAATCAGCTGATAAATCGGCAGCATCACGGCGTTGCGCCGGAAAATCCGCTCGTCCTTGGCGGTATAGAGCGAGCCGAACGTATGAGGCCACATGAAAAACCCCAACGAGGTTAGCAGCACGGTCGACTGGAACCACACGACGCTGGTGCCCTTGTCGGAGAACTTCAGGAAGCCCGGCTTGGCCTGATCGATCGCGTGGAACATCGAGCCCAGGCTGCCATAGTAGTGAATCGGCAGGTAGATCCCCAGGAAGATGACCATGGCCAGGATCAGCGTGTCCTTGACCACCGCGTTCCAGGCCGAGCCGCGTACGCCGGAAGCCATCACGTAGGCGGCCACCACCACCGCACCGATCCAGATCGCGGCCGTCGACGAAATGGAGCCGTAGGAGGCCGTCTCCACGATGATGCCCAACCCCTTGAACTGCAACACCAGGTAAGGAATCAGCGCGATCACGCCGACGATCCCCACCAGCACGCCCAGTGCCGGGCTGTTGTATTTGCGGGCGAAGTAGTGAGGCTGGGAAACCAGGTGCTCCCGCTTCGCAAAGCGCCAGATCGGCGGCAACAGCCAATAGGAGATGATATAGGCCAGTGCGCCATAGGCCAGGATGTAGAAAACCGCCGCGCCCTTGCCGTAGGCAAAACCACTGCCGCCGAGGAACGTGAAGGTCGTATAGATTTCCCCGGCCATGAGCAGGAACACGAAAGCGGTGCCGAAACTGCGGCCGCCGACGGTCCATTGCTCGAGGTTCATGTCCCGCCCCCGGCGCGCGCGCACGCCGAGAAACAGGGCAAACAAGGTCACCAATAAAATAACGAGCAGTGCGCTATTCATCGATTTGCCTCCGAATTCCCGTTCTCGGCACGGTTGGCCGGATCGTTGGCATAAATGATCGCCATGATGACCGCCGTCAACACAATCCACATCACGAGCCATGCCAGCAACAGCGGCATGCCCAATACAAGAGGTTCGACCTCGTTGACAAACGCAGTCCCGATTAGGATGCCTATGAAAGGCAGTACAGCAAGCCAGCGTATCGACATATTAAATATCCTTCTCGAAGGGTGAAACGCGACACCATGAAGGGAAAAGCTGTGCGTTACTGTATGCCGAATCATGGCGATGGCGTCATCCGCGTTAACCATGATGTTTAACATCATAAATTCGATATGCGAGGCCAGATCGTCGTACACTCACTGCGCGCAGCAGCACCTCGACACCGTTCGGTTCACGCGAACCGTGTCCGCGCGCCTTGCCAGCCGGGGAGCGGCCGGCGCGCAAGGCGCGGCAGGAGCGACTGCCTATCACAAAAGTCGGCTCGGACTGCAAGCGATATCGTCAATTTGAGCATTGCTTCGATTTGCATCGGTTCGCTCAACGAAACACATCGCATGGCCGCGCACTGACCGTCGCCATGGCGACACTTGGCCCGCATTCGCCAGACGCGGCAAAGACGCTTACACTGGCGAGTTTCGCTCACGCCATTGCAGCATGAGCACCATATTTCGGGGAAATGATTCGTGCGGATCTTGCTTTATCTTGGGGGCGCCGCGGCACTGCTCATCGCATGCCAGGCGCAGGCGCAGACCGGGCTGACCGGCGGCAGCGCGCACTTGGGCACCCATTCGTCGATGGGTTTTGGCCTCACCGCCGGACAATTCGGCGACGCGGGGACGCTCGGCAACAGCACGAGCGGACAGAGCGGCCTGGAAACGCGCTTTGCCAGCGAACTCGATACGTCACCGCTGGATGCGGCACCACTGCGCCAGCGCTCAGGCAGGGTGAACCATTCACCCGTACGTGCGGCCCAGAGGCCGAGTCACCCGGCGCCACGAGGCGACACCTACTCCGCGCCCGCCACCGTCAAGTGAGGCGCGCGCCGGGCGCGACGATGCAAGCCAAGCGTCAGGCATGCGCCCAGTGCCGCTGACAGCGCCGCAAACAAAAACACCTGCGCATAGCCAAACTGGCTGACCACGAGCCCCGCGACCGGCCCGGTCACACCGAGCGACAAATCGAGAAACACCGAGTAAGCGCCAAGCGCCGCACCACGGCTGTGTGGCGGCACGAGCCCGACCGCCTCGACGCCCAGCGCCGGGAACACCAGCGAGAAGCCGGCGCCGGAGAGCGCGGCGCCCAGCAGCGCGACGGACGGATCGGGCGCCAGCCACAGCAGGCTCAGCCCGAGCAGTTCGACGCAGAACGAGACGATGCCGACCCGGAAACCGCCAAAGCGCTTGATGCTATTGGCGCCCAGCAGGCGCACGCCGGCAAAGCACGTGCCGAACACGGTCAGGGTCAGGGCCGCATCGGGCCAGTGGCGACTGGCATAAAACAAAGTGACGAAGGTCGCGATGGCGCCGAACCCGACCGAACCGAGCGCCAGCCCGAGGCCATGCGGCAGAACGCGGCCGAGCACGGCACGGAACGCGAGCTTCTCGCCATGCACGATGGCCGTGGCGCGCTTGAGTTGAGCCAGGCCGAACCCGGCCAATGCCAGGCCAATGACCACCACGCCGATCGCCGAGAAGCCGTAGGCCCGCTCCAGCGCCACGCCAATCGGCGCGCCGACCGCGAGTGCGCCATAGGTTGCCACGCCGTTCCAGGAAATCACCCGGGCGGTGTGAGTCGCCCCCACCTGGCCGATGCCCCAGGTAATCGCTCCGGTACCGACAAAACTCTCGCCGCAGCCCAGCGCCAGGCGGCTTGCCAGCAGCGCCAGCAGGCTCAAGCCAGGCATGTGCTGCCACATCGCCGAGACGAACAGCAGCGCGCCGCTCACGCCGCACGCCAGCAAACCGTATAGCACCGTCTGCTTGGGTCCGACCGTGTCAGCCGTACGCCCCGCGCGCGGCCGGCTCAGCAGGGTCGCCAGGTATTGCGCGCTGATTGCCAGCCCGGCGACCACTGAGCTGTACCCCAGGTCGAGGTGCACATACGACGGCAGGATCGCCAGCGGAATACCGATCGCCAGATAGCACAGAAAAGTGAAGAAGACCGTGGAAACGATTTGCCCCGTGACCGCGGTATTCGACACCAGGGGCGCGCGCTGCGCGGAATGGGGAAGGCAGGATTCTTTTGACATGCGTGGGGGGCGATATCGCGGCGGCACGGAAAAAAAGCCGGCGCTGTGATTGTTTCGTCGCAGCGCCAGGTATTAGGGTTTTCCCGAATCATACGCCAGATTGAATTTTTGTGCAGCGCCGCATTTTCATTCCGGCCCTCGCCTCGTCCCACGCTCGCCGATCCGGTTATTCCGCATGCAGCCCCGCCAGCGCCGCCTCGCCATGGCTCACCGCCTCCGGCGCCAGCACCGCCCAGCGCAGCCATTGCGCGCGCAGCAGCACCACCAGCACGAAGGCACAGCCGGCCAGCGCGCCGAAGGTGGCAAATCCCATCTGGTAGCTGCCGGTGCTTTCCTTGGCGATGCCCATGATCACCGGAAGATAAAAGCCGCCAATGCCGCCAGCCGCGCCAATGATGCCCGACATCAGGCCGGTTTTGCCCTGCCAGCGATGCGGCACCAGTTGAAAGGTGGCGCCGTTGCCAAGGCCGAAACCGCAATACAGTATTAGTAGCAAGGCAATGCCGCTGCCCAGCGGCGGCATCCAAATGGCAAACGCAGCATCGCATAGCGAAATCAGCGCCAGCAGCATCAGCAGCGCGCGCACGCCAGAGATACGGTCGGCCACCCAGCCGCCAAGCGGGCGAACCATCGCGCCGGTAAAGGCGAGCAGCGCCATGAACAGGCCCGCCTCGACTTTCGGCATCTGATAGAGATTGGTCAGCAACAGCGCCACATACGACGACATGCCGACGAAGCCGCCGAAGGTAATGCTATAGATCAGCATGATCACCCAGGTATCGCGCTCAGCCAGCACGGTGCGGTATTTCGATGGCAGCACGGCGATCGCCAGCAGCGCGCCCAGCACCGGCAACAGCAGCACGCCGGCCCTGCCGTGGCCGAACAAGCCCGCCGGCACCGCCAGCACCAGCAGCATCAAACCGGCCAGATTCAGCACGAAGCCACCGAACGCACGTACCACACTGCCGCTTTTCGGCGCGCGGTCGCGCGCCCACAGAAATACTGCGACGGCAGCCACCGCCAGCAGAATCACCGCGGCGCCCGCCGCCTTCTGCCAGCCGAAATGCGCCGCCAGCCCGGGGAACAGAAAACCGTCGAGCACCGCACCGATATTGCCGGCCGCGGCCACGCCCAGCACCAGACCCTGAACACGCGGTGGATAGTTACTGCCGGCGATCGGCAGCGCGATGGCAAAACTGGCGCCGCCCACGCCGAGAAATACGCCGAGCACCAGCAGCAGCGAATACGACGGCACGCCCGGCAGCAACGGCAGTACGATCGCCGGCAACGCCGAGAGCAGAATCCCCATCAGGGCGATACGTCGCCCGTCGGCGGATTGATACAGATTGCCCAGCGTGACGCGCAGAATCGCCGCGGCCAGTACCGGCACGGCAACCAGGAACCCCTGCTGAGCCGGGCTCATAACGATGTCTTTCGCGATGAAAGGTGCCAGCGGCCCGTACAGCACCCACACGGTGAAACCGGTATCGAAATAAAGAAAGCAGGCCAGCAAAGCGCGCCAGTCACCGCTGCGCAGCGAAATCATTAGATTTTTCATTGCATATCTCTCCCGGTTGTCAGGTCGTCCGCAAGCACTGAGCAAGTTCGATGCCACCGCGCCTGGATGGCATGCCTGCGGCGCGGCGCGCCGCCCGTGCGTGCGGCTGCGCAGCATTTCGCTGCTCGCGCGCGCAGCCCGGGGCAGCGCATTCTCATGCACGGCTGGCGCCCCCTTATGCCCATATCTGGCCAGGCGGCACTGCCGACGTGCGCGCCATGCGCTGCGGTGGTGCGCGGCGGCGCGAATGCGCCAATGTCATTGGCTCCAGACCCCGTTTAAGCCGTGGCATGCATCTTGCTGAATTCCTTTCAAGCGGCGCGCAGGCGGGGCCGCAAATCTTGGAGCGAGGTTGCAATGCGGAAGATGAAACTGGTGATGGTGGGTAACGGCATGGCCGGCGTGCGCGCCATCGAGGAACTCCTCAAACTCGCCCCGGACATGTACGAGATCACTGTGTTCGGCGCCGAGCCGCACCCGAATTACAACCGGATCCTGCTCTCGCCGGTGCTCGCCGGCGAGCAGACCGTCGAGCAGATCGTGCTCAACTCGTTCGAGTGGTATCGCGACAACGGCATCACGCTGCATGCAGGCAAGAAGGTCACCAGGATCGACCGCGTGCGGCGCCAGGTCAGTACCGACGACGGCATCGTCTGCGACTACGATCGTCTGTTGCTGGCGACCGGCTCCGATCCATTCATTTTGCCGGTGCCGGGTCGCGACCTGGACGGGGTGCTGGCCTACCGGGACATCGCCGACACGCAGGCCATGATCGACGCGAGTTCGCGCTATCGCAGCGCGGTGGTCGTCGGCGGCGGGCTGCTCGGCCTGGAAGCGGCCAACGGTCTGGCCGCGCGCGGCATGCAGGTCACGGTGGTGCATCTGGCCGAGTGGCTGCTCGAGCGCCAGCTCGATCGCACCGCCGGTGACCTGCTCAGGCAATCGCTCGAAGCGCGCGGCCTGCACTTCAAACTGGGTGCGCAAACCGCCGCGTTGCTGGGCACCGAGCCCGGCCAGAACGGCCGCGTGCGCGCCGTGCGCCTGGCCGGCGGCGAGGAAATTCCCGCCGACCTGGTGGTCATGGCCGTCGGCATCCGGCCCAATACCGCACTGGCCGAGGCGGCCGGCATTCACTGCCAGCGCGGCATCGTCGTCAACGACACGATGCAGACGTTCGATCCGCGCATTTACGCGGTCGGCGAATGCGTCAGCCATCGCGGCATCGCCTACGGGTTGGTGGCGCCGCTGTTCGAACAGGCCAGGGTGTGCGCCAATCACCTCGCGCATTTCGGCATCGGCCGCTACACCGGTTCGGTCACCTCGACCAAGCTCAAGGTCACCGGTATCGATCTGTTCTCGGCGGGCGATTTCATGGGCAGCCCCGGCGCCGAGGAAATCACGCTGGCAGACCCGCTGGGCGGTGTCTACAAAAAGCTCGTGGTCAAGGATGACAAGCTGATCGGCGCCTGCCTGTACGGCGACACCGTCGACAGCGCCTGGTATTTCAAGCTGCTGCGCGAAGGGCGCGACATCGCCGAGATTCGCGACAGCCTGATGTTCGGCGAAGCCAATCTGGGTGACGCCGGCCACGGCGGCGCCGAGCGCGCGATGCAAATGGCCGACACCGCCGAAGTGTGCGGCTGCAACGGCGTTTGCAAGGGCACCATCGTGCAGGCCATCAAACAGCAGGGCCTGTTCACGCTCGAGGACGTGCGCAAGCACACCAAAGCCTCGGCGTCGTGCGGTTCGTGCACCGGTCTGGTCGAACAGATCCTGATGAGCACGCTGGGTGGCGACTACTCGGCCGCGCCCAAGCAAAAGGCCTTGTGCGGCTGCACCGACCACACCCATGAGCAAGTGCGGCAAGCCATTCGCGAGCACGAGTTGTTCTCGCTCGATGCGGCCATGCGCTTTCTCGAATGGCGCACGCCCAACGGCTGCGCGACCTGCCGCCCGGCGCTCAACTATTACCTGATCAGCACCTGGCCGCATCAGGCCAAGGACGACCCGCAGGCGCGTTTCATCAACGAGCGCGCGCACGCCAATATCCAAAAGGATGGCACCTACTCGGTGGTGCCGCGCATGTGGGGCGGCGTGACCACCTCGGCCGAACTGCGCCGCATTGCCGACGTGGTCGACAAATACCAGGTGCCCGCGGTGAAGGTCACGGGCGGCCAGCGCATCGATCTGCTCGGCGTGAAGAAAGAAGACCTGCCGGCCATCTGGGCCGACCTCGGCATGCCGTCAGGCCATGCCTATGCCAAGGCACTGCGCACCGTCAAGACTTGCGTCGGCTCCGAGTGGTGCCGCTTCGGCACCCAGGATTCGACCCGCATGGGCCAGGAACTGGAGCGCGCGCTGTGGCGCATGTATGCGCCGCACAAGGTCAAGCTGGCCGTGTCGGGCTGTCCGCGCAATTGCGCGGAGTCGGGCATCAAGGATGTCGGCATCATCGGCGTCGACTCGGGCTGGGAGATCTACGTGGCCGGCAACGGCGGCATCAAGACCGAAGTCGCGCAGTTTCTCGTCAAGGTCAAGACCCACGAGGAAGTGCTCGAATATGCCGGGGCCTTTTTGCAGCTGTATCGCGAAGAAGGCTGGTATCTCGAGCGCACCGTGCACTACGTCGGCCGGGTCGGACTCGATTATGTCAAGAAGCGGGTGCTCGACGATGCGGCCAACCGGCGCGCGCTGTGGGAGCGCCTGCAGTTCGCGCTGCGCGACGAGCCCGATCCGTGGCATCAGCCGGCCGAGGCCGCCGTCGACCTGCGCCAGTTCGAACCGCTCACGCTGGCTTGACCCCTTATCGGCTGCCGACTTTATCCGAGGATATTGCAATGCTTGACGACAACTGGCTGGCCATTTGCCAAATCGACGACATCCCCGTGCTGGGCGCGCGTTTGCTCAGGCGTGCCAACCATAGCGATATCGCGATCTTCCGCAATGCCGAAGATCGCGTGTTCGCGGTACTCGACCGCTGCCCGCACAAGGGCGGCCCGCTCTCGCAAGGCATCGTGCACGGCGAGCGCGTGTCCTGTCCGTTGCACGGCTGGCAAATCGGCCTGGACGACGGCTGTGCGCTCGACCCGGACGTCGGTTGCGCGCAAACCTTCGCGGTGCAGTGCGACGAACGCACTGTGTACATGCTGCGCAGCGAATTATCCCAACCCGAGGCCGCGGAAAACACGCAAGCGCTCGCGGCCAGTGGGGCGTGAGGCCTGCCGATGGCCGACAGCACACCCGCCAAACCCGTCGCACGCCGCACCCGCTCGACCTGCTGTTATTGCGGGGTCGGTTGCGGCGTGCTGATCGACAGCCTGCACCACCCGGACGGCCGTGAGGAAATCGTCGGAGTCGCCGGCGACCCTGACCACCCGGCCAATTTCGGCCGGCTGTGCACCAAGGGCAGCACCTTGCATTTGACCGCCGCGCCGCATCGCTATACCCAGGTGCGCGCGGCGCAACCCGCGCTGCGGCACAGCCGCGCCGACGCACTGGCGCCGGCCGGCTGGGACGACGCGCTCGACCATGTCGCGCAGCGCCTGGCCGACATCGTGCAACGGCACGGACCCGACGCCGTCGCCTTTTATGTGTCCGGCCAATTGCTCACGGAAGACTATTACGTCTTCAACAAGCTGGCCAAAGGCCTGATCGGCACCAACAACATCGACTCGAACTCACGGCTGTGCATGAGTTCGGCCGTAGCCGGCTATAAGGCCGCATTCGGCGTCGACGCGCCGCCTTGCAGCTACGAGGACATTGAATTGGCCGGCACGGTTTTCATCGCCGGAGCCAATCCCGCCTACGCTCACCCCGTGCTTTTCCGTCGGCTCGAAGAGGCGCGCGCCCGGCACCCGGCCATGCGCGTGATCGTCGCCGATCCGCGCCGCACCGATACCGCGCAAAGTGCCGACTTGTTTCTGCCGCTGCAACCCGGCACCGATGTTGCGCTGTTCCACGGCATGCTGCACGTGATGCTGTGGGAGGGCTTGATCGATCGTGCCTATATCGACGGGCACACGGAAGATTTCGAAGCGCTGCGCGCCGTCGTGCATGAGTTCACGCCCAGCGTGGCCGCGCGGTTATGCGGCCTGCAGGCCGACGATATCGTCACCGCCGCGCGCTGGTTCGCCCAAGGCCCGACGCTGTCGCTGTATTGCCAGGGATTGAATCAATCGTCGAGCGGCACCGCGAAGAATCGCGCGCTGATCAATCTGCACCTGGCCACCGGGCAGATCGGCAAACCCGGCGCCGGCCCGTTCTCGCTGACCGGCCAGCCCAACGCGATGGGCGGACGCGAGGTCGGCGCGATGGCCAACCTGCTGTCGGGCCACCGCAATCTCGGCAACCCGGCGCATCGGGCCGAAATCGCCCGCCTGTGGGACGTGCCGAGCGTGCCGATGCAACCCGGCAAAACCGCCGTCGAGATTTTCGACGGGCTGCGCGACGGCACCATCAAGGCCGTTTGGATCGCCTGCACCAACCCCGCGCAATCGCTGCCGTCGCAAACCGCCGTGCGCGCGGCGCTGGGCCAGGCCGAGTTCGTGGTGGTGCAGGAGGCCTATCGCAACACCGCCACGGTGCCCTACGCCGACGTGTTGCTGCCGGCCACCACCTGGGGCGAGAAGGAAGGCACGGTCACCAATTCGGAGCGCTGCATCTCGCGCGTGCGCGCGGCGGTGGCGCCGTTCGGCGAGGCCCGCCACGACTGGCGGATCGTGTGCGACGCGGCACGGCGCCTCGAGGCGCGCCTGCGCCCCGGGCAAGCCACGCTGTTCCCGTACGACTCGCCAGAAGCGATCTGGCTCGAGCACCGTGCCACCACGGTGGGCCGCGATCTCGATATCGGCGGGCTCTCATACGCGCTGCTCGAGACCGAAGGACCTCAGCAGTGGCCTTTTCCAGAAGGAGCCACGCAAGGCCGGCAGCGCCTGTACAGCCAGGGCCGCTTTCATACCGGCGACGGCCGCGCACGATTTGCCGACGTGCCATATACGCCTGTGGCCGAAGCCGTCGATGCGCGCTATCCGTTTTCGCTGAGTACCGGCCGCCTGCGCGACCAGTGGCATGGCATGAGCCGCACCGGCTCGCTCGAACAGTCTTTTGGGCATGTGGCGGAGCCCAGCGTCGACCTGCATCCGCGTGACGTCGAACGGCTCGGATTGCGAGAAGGCGCGTTCGTGCATCTGACCTCGCGGCGCGGCAGCCAGATCCTGCCGGTACGCGCCACCGACAGCGTGGCGCCCGGGCAAGCCTTCGTGGCAATGCATTGGGGCGAGGAATACGTCTCGGGCGTGGCCGGCCGGCAAGCCGCCTTCGGCGTGAACAGCCTGACGCTGCCCGCGCTCGACCCGCAGTCGCTGCAGCCCGAACTGAAGCACAGCGCGGTCAAGATTCTGCCAGCCGAGTTGCCATGGCAATGGGTCGTGTTCGCCTGGCTGCCGGCCGACGAAGTGCTGCTGCGGCAAATGCACTTGCGGCGCTATTTCAAATGCTTCCCTTACGCCAGTTGCGTGCCGTTCGGCCGCTCGGGCGGTGCGCAAAGCGGGTTGTTGTGGCGTGTGGCCGGCTACGAGCGCGCCGACGACGCGCTGCAGCAGGAGATCGAAACCCTGTTTGGATTGGCCGGCGCGCCGCAGGCCAAAGTGCTGAGCTATCGCGATCGCCAGCGCGGCACGATGCGACGCCTGCGCATCGAAGACGGCACGCTGCAGGCAGTCTCGCTGGCTGGCGACGTCAGCGCGGCGGGCTGGCTGCGCGAAATGCTGGAGAGCGCTCAGACGACCTCCACGCTGGGGCGCCTGCTGCTGTTGCCCAGCCGTACCGCGCCGGCCGGCGTGCAGCCGCGCGGCAAGACCGTATGCAACTGCAACGGCGTCACCGAGACCCAGATCAACGCCTGTCTGGCCGATCGGCAGGGCCCGCCCGAAGCCCGGCTGCGCGCGTTGCAGGACGCGCTCAAGTGCGGCACGACGTGTGGCTCCTGCCTGCCGGAATTGCGCCGCATGGTAGCGCCGGCAGTCACGCCATGAGCTTCAGCGCAGTGGCACTGATTACATCGAGCCTACCGAGTTGCTCGGCGGCATGGTCGAGAAATGCGCGCAGCTTCGGCGCCATGTGCCGCGCGCTGGGCATCACCAGATGCACCGGCAGCGGCGGCGGTTCGTACTCGGCAAGCAGGCGCACCAGCGTGCCGGCCGCAAGATCGTCGACCACCTGGTATGAAAGCACGCGGCCGATGCCACGGTGACTTTTTACGGCCAGCAGTGTCGCATCGATTGCATTGACCGTCAGACGCGGCGTGAGTGACACCACCTGCTCGCTCCCGGCATGCCGGAAACGCCACTCCGGCGCCACCGGCCGGCTTGCCGTATAAACCACGTCGTGCGCGCCCAGGTCGCCCGGCGCGCTCGGCCGGCCGCGCCGCGCCAGATACTCGGGGCTGGCGACCCACACGCGCCGGACTTCGCCGACGCGGCGCGCCACCAGGCTGGCGTCGACGAGCGTCCCGATCCGTACCGCCACGTCGAGCCCCTCTTCGATCAAATCCAGATTGGCGTCGCTGAGCACCAGCTCGACCCGCATCGCAGGATATTTGTCGAGGTAGCTGGTCACCACCGGCGTGACATGGCGCCGCCCGAAAATACGCGGCGCCGTGACACGCAGCCTGCCGTGCAGCGGCGCATCGGCGCCTTCGCGCACTGCCGCCTCGTAGTCGGCCAGCAGGCGGCGCGCATGCTCGGCCAGCCGCGCGCCAGCCTCGGTCGCGCTCAGATGGCGTGTGGAGCGCTCGACCAGGCGCATGCCCACACGCGCTTCGAGCGCCGTCAGGATCCGCGTGACCGCCGGCGGCGAACGGCGCAGCCGACGCCCTGCGGCAGCCAGACTGCCGGCGTCGAGGATGGCGATCAGTACGCTGAGTTCATCGAGTCGATCCATGGAGTGAGCCTTGCATTATTCCGATTATCGGAAGACTGAGTTTCAGTATATCGATATTTACGTTAAATGGCGGAATGATTACTCTGTTCCCAAGTCCTCAACGAGCATTGTCCAATCATGTCCGAACCAACCATTACCCTGTACGGCACCCGGCTCTCCGGCCACTCGCACCGCGCCGAGCTGATGCTTTCGATACTGGGCCTGCCTTATCGCTTCGTCGATGCGCCGGCCGAGGTGCGCCGCAGTGCCGGGTTCCGCGCGCTCAATCCGCTTGGCCAGATCCCCGTGCTCGACGACGGCGGTGTGGTGCTGTGCGACAGCAACGCGATTCTGGTTTATCTGGTCAGGCGCTATGCCCCCAGCAGCCTGTGGTTGCCGGACGATCCCGTGGTGGCGTCACAGGTACAACGCTGGCTGTCGATCGCCGCGGGCGAAATCCGCTTCGGCCCGGGCACCGCCCGCGTGATCCGGCTCTGGGGCGCACCAGGCGACGATGTCGGCCCGGCGATACGCATCGCCGACGGGCTCATGCCGTTCATGGAGCAGCACCTGAGCGGGCGGCGCTACCTCGCGGCCGCTCACCCCACGCTGGCCGACCTGGCATGCTACTCGTACATCGCCCACGCGCCGGAGGGCGGCATCGCGCTCACGCCCTACCCCAACATTCGGGCCTGGCTCGCGCAGGTCGAGGCATTGCCGGGGTTCGTCGCCATGCCGGTGAGTGCATCATGAGCCCCGACACAGTGGTGCCTTCCACACTTTTTCATGACGGTGAGTTGCGGGCGCAGGAACTCGCCGGGGGCGGTCCGCGCGTCGCGGCCATACGCGAGTTCATGCCCGACCAGCACCGCGCGTTCTTCGCTGCCTTGCCGTTTGTATTGCTGGGCGCGACCGACGCCGACGGCTGGCCGGTCGCGACGATGCTCGCCGGCGCGCCGGGATTTATCACCTCGCCCGACCCGCATGCGCTGCACCTCGATCTCGACCCGCAGGCTGCCGATCCGGTCGTCGCCGGCCTCGCTCGGCACGGCCAGGTCGGGCTGCTCGGTATCGACCTCGGCACGCGACGGCGCAACCGGGCCAACGGCACCGTCACGGCGATCGACCGCCAGCGTCTGGAGATCGCCGTGACACAGTCGTTCGGCAATTGCCCCCGCTACATTCAGATGCGCGAAATTCACGAGGCGCCGCCGGCCCACATGCCCGCCACGCATTTCACCGCGCTGGATGCGAGGTCGCGCGATCTGATCGCGCTCGCCGATACCTGCTTCGTGGCCACGGCCAGCGGCGCGGGACCGGCGGGCAGCGCGGCCGGAGTGGATATTTCGCATCGGGGCGGACGACCCGGCTTCGTGCGCATCGAGGGCAATACCCTGACGGTGCCCGATTTCAACGGCAACCGCTATTTCAATACGCTCGGCAACCTCGTGCGGGAGCCGCGTGCGGCGATGCTGTTCGTCGATTTCTCGAGCGGCGACCTGCTGCAGCTGCAAGGCACCACCGAGATCGTCTGGGACGCGGCCGCACTCGGCGAGTTTGCCGGCGCCGAGCGGTTCTGGCGCTTTCAGGTCGCGCGCGGCTGGTACCGGCCGGGCGCCGTGGCGCTGCGCTGGAGCGGCGGCGCCCTGTCGCCGGCTACCGAGCACACCGGTGTCTGGAGTTAGTGAAAATTGCGGCTGGGCGTCGCCAGCCGCCCCAGCAGCGGCGACAAGTCGATCAGCCGGCGCGCCACCAGGTGGCGCACCACGTGCTCGCCCTCGCCCGTGCATTGCCAGACGCCATGCACGGCCAACAAGCGGGTGCCGAGCAACTCCTTGCGCTGGCGCTCGACCAGATCGGGCCAGATGATCACGTTGACGACCCCGGTCTCGTCCTCGAGCGAGACAAAAACCGTGCCCTTGGCAGTGCCGGGCCGCTGCCGCATCGTCACGATGCCGCAGGCGCGGGCACGCCGGCCATTGGGCAGCTCGCGCAGTTCCTGGGCCGATTTGAGCCGCATGGCGCTCAGGCGCGGGCGCAATAGCGCCAGCGGGTGGCGCCGCAGCGTCAAACCGGTGCTGGCATAGTCGGCCAGAATCTCCTCGCCCTCGCGCAACCGCGGCAACGGCACCGGCGCGCCATCGTCCTGCAGCGTGGACTGGCCCAGCAGCGGCGTGGCCGGCAAATGCGCGGCGACCGTCCATTGCGCCTGGCGCCGTCCGCCCAGCAGCGTGGCCAGCGCATCGGCCGCAGCCAGCGCGGCCAGTTCCTGGCGGCTCAGTTGCGCCCGCGCGGCCAGATCGTCGATATCGCGATAAAGAGCCTGCGCGCGCGCCTGCGCGATGCGCCGCGCCGCGTCGGCGGCAAGCCCGGCGACTTGCGCCAGGCCCAATCGCACGGCCGGCGGCGTGCCGTCGCCACGCGCTTCGAGCGTGCAATCCTGGGCGCTGGTGCATACGTCGACGGCCAGCACTTCGACCTGGTGGCGCCTCGCATCCTGCACCAGTTGCGAGGCCGAGTAAAAACCCATCGGCTGGCTGTTGAGCAGCGCGCAGAGAAAAATGGCCGGCTCGTGCCGCTTGATCCATGCACTGGCATAGACCAGTTGCGCGAAGCTGGCCGCGTGGCTCTCGGGAAAACCATATTCGCCGAATCCCTCGATCTGGCGGCAAATGGCATCGGCGAAGGTTCGCTCGTAGCCGTTTTTCAGCATGCCCGAGACGATTTTCTCCTGGAATTTTTCCAGCCCGCCCTTGCGCCGCCAGGCCGCCATCGAGCGGCGCAGATCGTCGGCCTCGCCGGCGGTGAAGTCGGCCGCGATCATGGCGATCTGCATTACCTGCTCCTGGAAGATCGGCACGCCCAGCGTGCGCGCCAACGCGGGCGCCAGGGCGTCCTTGGCGTAGTGAATTTTCTCCGGCGGCTCCTGCCGGCGCTTCAGATAAGGGTGCACCATGCCGCCCTGGATCGGGCCGGGCCGCACGATCGCCACCTGTACCACCAGATCGTAGAACTTGCGGGGCTGCAGGCGCGGCAGCATGCTCATCTGCGCACGCGATTCGACCTGGAACACACCCACGGTATCGGCCTGGCACAGCATCTCGTAAGTGGCCGGGTCCTCGCGCGGAATATCGGCCAGATCGAGCCAGCGGCCCTGCCGCTGCCCCAGCATGTCGAGCGCACGGCGCAAGGCCGAGAGCATGCCGAGCGCCAGCACGTCGACCTTGAGCAGCTTGAGCGCTTCGAGATCGTCCTTGTCCCACTGGATGATGCAGCGCTCGGGCATCGCGGCGTTCTCGATCGGCACCAGCCGCGAGAGCTTGCCGCGCGAGATGACGAAGCCGCCGGTGTGCTGCGACAAATGACGCGGAAACCCGACCAGCTGCTCGACCAGTTCGCACCAGTGACGCACCGCCGGCGCCTCGGGCGACAGGCCCTGACGCGCCAGCCGCTGCAGCAGATCGCGGCGGCCGTCCCACCACTGCTGGCCCGCGCACACCTGGTCGACGATCGATGCATCGATACCGAGCGCCTTGCCGGTCTCGCGCAAGGCGCTGCGCGTGCGATAGGTGGTCACGGCCGCGGCCAGCGCGGCGCGTTGCCGCCCGTATTTGCCATAGATGTATTGAATGACTTCCTCGCGCCGCTGGTGCTCGAAATCGACGTCGATATCGGGCGGCTCGTTACGTTCGCGCGACAGGAAGCGGCCGAACAGCAACTGGCTTTGCGCCGGATCGACGGCCGTGATGCCCAGGCAGTAGCACACCGCCGAATTGGCGGCCGAGCCGCGGCCCTGGCACAGGATCTTTCGCTCCCGGGCGAATTTGACGATGTCGTAGACCGTCAGGAAATACGGCTCGTAAGCCAGCTCGGCGATCAGCGCCAATTCGGCGGCGAGCTGTTTGCTCACAGTCTCGGGCACGCCCTGCGGATACCGCCGCCGCGCGCCGGCCAGGGTTTCCTGGCGCAGATAATCGGCCGGCGTCAAGCCGGCCGGCACCAGTTCGTCGGGGTATTCGTAGCGCAGTTCGTCGAGATTGAACGTGCAGCGCTCGGCAATCTCGACGGTGGCCTGCAGTGCTTCGGCCGGATAGAGCGCGGCCAGCCGCAGGCGCGCGCGCAGGTGCTGCTCGGCGTTGGGCATCAGCGCGGTGCCGCAGGCATGCACCGGCCGGCCCAGGCGGATGGCGCTCAATGTATCCTGCAGCGGCTTGCGCGAGCGCACATGCATCAGCACGTGTCCGGCGGCGGCCAGCGGCACGCCGGTCTCGCGCGCGACCGCCGTCAGGCACGCCAGGTGCAGGTCGTCGTCGGGCCGGTGCAGCAGTTCGAGCGCCAGCCACAGCCGCCCCTCGAACACGCGAGCGGCCCAGGCGAGCTGCTCGCGCAGGCGCTCGCGCGCGACGCCATGGGGCGGCACCAGCAGCACCAGGCAATCCGGCAGTCCGCGCAGATGCTCATAGGGCGGCTGCGGCGCGTCCAGATCCTGCGGCGTGAGCCGGTAGCCCTCCTGCTTGCGCCCGCGCGTGCGCGCCAGCGTGATGAGTTCCGACAGGTTGCCGTAGCCTTCGCGGTTTTGCGCCAGCACCACCAGATGCGCGGCGGGCGCGCCGCCAGCGTCGACCAGCCGCAATTCGCTGCCGATCAGCAGGTGCAGCCCCTGCCGCAGGGCTTCGCCATGCGCTCGCACCACCCCGGCCAGCGAGCATTCGTCGGTCAGAGCCAGCGCCCGATAGCCCAGCTGTGCCGCGCGCGCGACCAATTCTTCGGGATGCGAAGCACCGCGCAAAAAAGTGAAATTCGACAGGCAATGCAACTCCGCATAAGCGGGCAGGACGGACGCATTCATGACTCACCCGAACAGCCCGTGCAGATACCAGGCGGCCTGGCCGCGGCTGGTCTGCCGCTCTCGGTACACCCACAGCAGCGCGCCCTGCGCATCGGCGGCGATGAAGTAGTCGCGCAACGCCGCGGCGTCGTCCCACCAGCCCGACTCGATGCGCTCGGCATGTGTGAGCACGCGCAGCGGGGTGCCATGGACCGGCCGCTCGCCTTGCATGGCCAGCGGCCGTGGCGAGTCGAGCAGCCAGACCGGCCGCACCTTGGAGGACGCCTGGATGGCGCCCGGCGCGGCGCCGGCGATTGCCGGCGCCGGGCGCGACACGACGTACGGCAGCAGGCGGTAAGCGGCCTCGGGCCGATGCTCGTCGTGCAAAACCAGTTGGCTCACCTGCGCCTCGCCCAGCCGGGCATTCAGGCGCTCTATCAGGCGCACGAACTCCTGGCGCGCGCGGCCAGGCTCCGGCAACAGGCTGGCGTTGCCCGGCTCGTGCGGCACCACCTGGCTGACGCACAGGCGCAACTCCAGCACCGGCGTCTCGAGGCGATGCCGCGCCAACTGTTCCTTGAGCACATTCAGCAGGTGCGCCGGCGCCGCGCCGGGTTCGGCCAGCCGCACCATCACGCGTGTCGGCGGTAACGTGCGACGTCCCAGCGGCTCGTGCTCCAGCACCAGCTCATAGGCATGCACGGCCTGATGGTGCGCCGCGAGCCAGCCAGCCATTTGCACCAGCAGGCGCCGCGCGCCGAACAGCAGCGTCTCGACCTGAGTGGTGCGGGCCGGCAGCGCGAGCTGCGCTTCGAACTGCAGGGGCGCCAGGAACCAGGCCGGCATCTCCGGCGCGTCGCCATAAGCCCGCGCCAGCTCATCCACCAGCGCCTGGCCGCAACGCCGGATCAACCCCGCGCGCGGCAAACGCCGCAGGTCGGCCAGGCGGGCGCAGCCCAGTTGCTCGAGCCAGGCAAGATGCGGCGCGGCCTCACTCAGCAGCGACACCGGCAAGTCGTCGAGCAGCGCGCACAGCCGCGCCAGATCGGTCGCATGGCGATGCTGCCGGCCACTGCTTTGGCGCGCCAGCAGCCAGGCACCGGCGGCTGTCGGCGCCACGGCCAGCCGCGACGCATGGCCGAGCAGCCGAGCCGTCTGCCCGACCTGGCGGCACAGCGCGCTCAGGCCGCCAAACAGGCGCAGGCTGGCCGAAACCTCGACCAGCACCACGTGCTCGCCGGCCAGCACGACTTGCGGGCTGAAGCGCAACAGGGCCAGGGCCACGGTCTCCAGCAGCCGTTGCTCGCCCTGCGTGTCGCGCTCGCGCAGGATCGCATCGGGCAGCAAGGCCAGCGCCCCGGCCCGCCGCAAACCCGGCACGATGCCCGCCTGCCGGGCCGCAGCACTCGCCATGCGCACGCGCTCGCCGTCCATCACGACCAGCGCATCGGAGGCGGCGCCCCCTGTCATGCCAGCGGCCTCGTCAGGCGGCAAGATCGGTCGAAAGACCTCGAGGATGAGCCAGGGCAAGTGCAGTGCAATCCAGCAGCGCATAGAGGCCTCCTGAATCCGGAGAAAGAACGGTATCGGAGCGCGGCGGCCCCAGTTTTGGATGATGCGCCGGCAAGTCCAGCCGCAGCGGCATGCCACGGGCCGGTCCCCGGCGCTTGTGAAAATGAATCAGCAGGCCGCTGCCCGGCGCCGGCTCGAGCGCCAGCCGCAACGGCGCGGGCGAAGACGAGGCCAGCGCCTGGGGTTGACGTACGACCCAGGCCAGCGCATCGCTGCCGGCGGCAGCCAGTTGCAGGCGGCGCAACTGATCGGCGCGGGCCTGCGGCAACCAGGCCAGGACCGCGCCGCAGCTGGCGCTTTTGAGCGCCTGCTCGGCCGCCCAGAGATCGTCGGCCGCCGGCGGCGCTGTGGCGCCGGATGGCGCTCGGGCGTGTACAAGCACCAGATGGCGCAGGTCGACACCGGCGCCGGCCAGGGCCGGCGCGTAAGGCAGATACGGCGGCGCGATCATCACGACAGGCTTGCCGACCCGGGTCAGCGTCGCCAGCGCGGGCAACAACAGGCGCAGCTCGCCGATCCCGGCGTGCGTGGGCAGCAGCTCGGCCAGCGCACCCGCCGGCCAACCGCCGCCCGGCAATTCCTGATCGAGCTCGACAAAACCGGTGGCCCGCACCGGCCCCTGGCCCTGGGCCAGTTCGCTGGCGCGCCAAAGTCCGGGCGGCAAGTTTTGCATGGAGAGCGACATCGGAGTGAGCAACGAAAGCGGGTGGCGGTCATCTAAAATACTGTACGCACATACAGTACATCAATGTTGGATTTGTCTCAAGACAAACCGATGAGAACGAACGCTCCCTCGATATCGGCCGCGGCAAGAAGGCGATTTGCCGCATCCTGGGTATTGGCGCCGCCGAAATAAATGGGGAAAGGTAAAAGCTGCGGAGTTGACGTGCTCGTCAGGCAGACGTCATTCGTCCATGACAGAAAAGCCAAAGGCCCACGCAAGGGTGGGCCTTTTTGCCGAGATTATCCGCGGTCGCTGCGGCCAAGCCGGCGAAGGGCTGGATATCTCGTGGGGCGCGCGAGGCGCTTTGCTACCGGGTTACTGCATCCAACAAGACAGCAGGTTCAGATGGCGCCGGTTTCGAGCGCGCGAATGCGATATTCCAATTCGCAAATATCGGTGGACTGCGCCAGGTATTCTTCACGGCGGCGGCGTTCGGCGTTTTCGAACCAGGAATTAACGATTTCAAACAGTTTGGCAAACATGGCAACCTCCAGTCGCATAATTTGCTGCGTTGCAGCAGTGATTGGAATTATATAGGGTTTTCCCTATAGGTGTTAGCCCTAATTCTGAAAAAAGCGACTTATTCGTTTTGCATCCGCCCCCGATGCAGCCATGTTTTAAGAAATCACATAAAAATCAATTACTTAATAAATTAATTTTCTTTCGGACAAACTGCCGGACAGCAAAAAGCGTGGCCCAAAAGCAACGCCCCCTCGCTGGCTCAGGCCTGCGAGGAGGCGTTTTCAGGCGGCAGGCGCCGCCCATCGCGCTCACGCGATAGTCCGCGCCTTCGCGATCAGATCATTCAGATCGCCCAGCCGCCCAGATAGAACGTGGCCAGTACCACGGCGATGGCCACGGTGCCGACGTTGAGTTTCTTGTATTCGCCCGATACCAGACGGCCGATCACCAGCGTGCTGAAGCCGAGCATGATGCCGGTCACGATGTTGCAGGTCAGCACGATGAACACCGCGCACACCAGGCCGGCCATCGCATCGACCGTATCCTCCATATGCAGCTTGCTGATACTGCCGAGCATCAGCAGGCCCACGTACATCAATGCCGGCGCGGTCGCATAGGCCGGCACCAGCGCGGCCAGCGGCGAGAGGAAAATCAGCAGCAGGAACAGCACGCCGACCACTGCCGGTCCAAGTCCGGTCTTGCCGCCGGCGGCAACCCCCGCGGCCGATTCGATATAAGCGGCCGCCGGCGCGCCGCCGAGGAAAGCCGAGAAGATCGAGCTGACGGAGTCGGCCGTGAGCGCACGGCCGCCATTGATGATCTGTCCTTTTCCATCGAGCTGCCCGGCTTGTCCAGCCACGGCGCGAATCGTTCCGGTGGCATCGAACACGGCGGTCATCACCAGCGCAAGCACGCTGGGAATGACCGCGGCGCTCAAGGCCCCCCTGACGCTCATCGAGTCGATCAGCGTGGGATGGCCCGGCGCACTCAGCGACGGCAGCGCGAACATCCCGGTGAACTTGACGCTCGGGTCGAAAGCCAGGCCCAGTGCCGACAGCGCGATGATGACCAGCAGGATGCCGCCCGGCACACGCCGGCGTTCCAGCCCGAAGATGGCCGCCAGCCCGCCGATCGACATCAGCGCGGGAAAGCTGGCCAGGTGGCCCAGGGCGACCGGCAACCCCGGACCCGGATTCTTGATCACCAGGCCGACGTCGTTGGAGGCGATCAGCAGCAGGAACAGGCCGATGCCCACGCCCGTGCCGTGCGCGACGCCTGCGGGCAGGTTGCGCAGGATCCACGAACGCACGCCGGTCACGGAGATGGCGGTAAACACCAGCCCCATCAGAAAGATCGCGCCCAGCGCGACCGAAGGCGACACGCCCTTGCCGAGCACCAGGTCGAAGGCAGTGAAAGCGGTCAGCGAAATCGCGCAGCCGATGGCGATCGGCAGGTTGGCCCAGACGCCCATCAACAGCGAGCCGAACGCCGTTGTCAGGCAAACGGCGACGAATACCGCGCTGGTGTCGAAACCCGCCTTGCCGAACATGCCCGGCACGACGAACACGGAATAGACCATCGCCAGGAACGTCGTGAGCCCGGCCACGACTTCCTGACGCAGCGAACTACCGCGTGCGGTGATCTGGAAATGGCGGTCCAGCCGGCTCACCTCTCGAGCCGGCGCTGGCGCATCGACTCCTACGGTGGGGGCGTAGTCTTGTTCCATCATGATTCAAGCTCCTTTATCAGCGTACTGAAACGGATCGGAAAAATGTCCGTCGTCAGGCATGCTCTCATGTGTGATGCGCGTCGCGACGCCGAGGCAGTATGGCCTGCCGGCCCGTCATTGCCGGCGCGCGAGAGGCGCTATTTTCATCGGAAACGTTTTGAAGGGGTCGCCCTGCAACCGCAACCAATACCATGCGCCGAAGCAATCCATGCAGGAAAATGGTGGCCGGAAACACCCGCTGCGTGATGGGGGTCAGCCTGCAATAGCACGCCCGTGTCGGTCCGTGCCATGCCTCGTCCATATGCCATGCTGCGAACTACCGGCACATCCACGAGGCTCGCCCATCCGATAAGACAGGCGGCGAAACTTATCTCCTCACGCTCTCTGGCGACCGCATCGTGGCGATCGCATCTTCCTGTACTAGGTCGCGTTCTTATGCGACTTCATTGTATGAGCTTGAGGTCGCTGGCAAGCCTTGCGCGAGTGATGTCGATTATCAGAAGTCTCTGATAATCATGGTTTACCTGAGGTCGCCGGAAAGCCTTGCCTGGGGCCGCTGCAGCGTCCTGTCAGGCCGGGCCGGATGGGCCGTCAGCAGTGCCGTTCGACCGGCGGGTCGACGCTTTCTTCGTCACAACTCAAGCCGTCGAGAATCGGGCACTCGGGCCGCGCGTCGCCATGGCAGTGCGCGGCCAGATGCGTGAGCGTATCGCGCATCGCGCTGAGCTCGGCGATGCGTTGATTCAGCTCGTCGATATGCGCCTGCGCGAGCGCCTTGACGTCGGCGCTGGCGCGCTCGTGATCCTGCCACAGCGCCAGCAACTGACGAATCTGCTCGATACCGAAACCCAGCCGGCGCGCTTGCCGGATAAAGCGCAGCAAGTGCAGATCGGTGTCGCTGTAGGTTCGATAGCCGGACTCGGTGCGCCGGCTCTCGGGCACCAGGCCGATACTCTCGTAATAGCGAATCATCTTGGCGTTGACGCCGGAGACTTGGGCTGCTTGTCCGATATTCATGTCGTATCAGTTCAGTGGCTTCAGGTAGGCGCTGATCGGCGAGTGGTCGGAAATTCGCGACCAGGGCCGGCCGCGCAGCACTTGCGCGGTTTCGATATGCATGCCGCGGGCATAGATGCGGTCGAGCCGCAGCAACGGCAGGCTGCTGGGGAAACTGCGCGCCGGACGCCCGGCGCTGTCGAACACCTCGGTCAGTCCCAGGCGCTCGGCCAGCAGCCGGTCGGCCTGATTGGTCCAGTCGTTGAAGTCGCCCGCGATAATGAGCGGCGCGTCTTTCGGCACATTGCGCATCACGCGATCGATTAGCATGCCAAACTGCTGGCGCCGGCCCCGGCCGCTCAGCGACAAATGCACGCACAGGCAGTGCAGCGGCTGCGCCCAGCCGGGCACGGCCACTTCGCAATGCAGCATGCCGCGCCGCTCGAAGCTGTGCGTGGTGATGTCGTGATTGGCCGAGCGCAGGATCGGAAAGCGGCTCAGAATCGCGTTGCCGTGGTCGCCGTGCTCGTAGATGACGTTGCGTCCATACGCATGCTCCTGCCAGGTGCCGCCGGCCAGGAACTGATACTGCGGCTCGCTCGGCCAGTTCAGGTGGCGCGCCGCGTGGCGCAGATGCAAGCCATGTACTTCCTGCAGAAACACCAGATCTGGATTGAGCCCCTCGAGCCGATCGCGCAATTCGTGGATACGCAGGCGATGAAACTGCGAAAAGCCCTTGTGGATGTTGTAGCTGGTGATATGAAGGGGGCTGGGTGTGGCCATGGACGTCTAAGATCTGCGATGAATGGAGACTGCGGTTAAGCATGTCGCACATGCAAGTCACTTGGGGCCATGCGGGCGATTTTCAAGCATATGCCGATCTCGCCCACACGGCCATTATCCCCCCAGTCGAGCGCGCCGTCATGCCGCGCGCGGCCGCCAGCGCTTGAGCAACAGCGCATTGCTGACCACGCTCACGCTGCTGGCGGCCATGGCCGCGCCGGCAATCATCGGATTGAGCCAGCCGAGCGCCGCCAGCGGAATCCCCACCACGTTATAGGCGAAGGCCCAGAAAAGATTTTGCCGAATCTTGCTCCAGGTGCGCTGCGATACGTCGATGGCGTCGGCCACCAGCGCCGGATCGCCGCGCATGAGCGTGATGCCCGCGGCGTGCATCGCCACGTCGGTGCCGGTCGACATGGCAATGCCGACATCGGCAGCCGCCAGCGCCGGCGCGTCGTTGATGCCGTCACCCACCATCGCCACCACGTCGCCGTCGTGCCGTAACGCGGCAACCGCCTCGGCCTTGTGCTCGGGCAGCACCCGAGCCTTGATCTCATCGATGCCCAAGGCGTCGGCCACCGCCCTGGCACTGCCGGTGTTATCGCCAGTCACCATCATGGTGCGGATGCCGCGCGCCTGCAGGCGCTCGATGGCAGCCTTGGCGTGCGCCTTGACGGTATCGCCGAACGCCAGCAGTCCGAGCAGACGGGGCTGCGCGCCGGCCTCCATCAACCACGACACGGTGCGCCCGGCCTGCGCCAACCGTTCGGCCTGCTCCGCCAGCGCACCGGCGGACAACTTCAGTTCATCGAGCAAGCGCTCATTGCCGAGCCGAAGCTCATGCGTGCCGTCGGCGCTCGTCACGCGTGCGGCCGCGCCGCGCCCCGGCAACGCGCTCATCTCGCTGGCCGCCAGTGGCGCCAGCCCGGCCTCTTGCGCGGCCGCCAGCACTGCGCGCGCCAGCGGATGGGAGCTGCCGGCCTGCACCGCGGCAGCCCACTGCAGCAGTTGTGCGGCTTCGATGCCCGGCGCGGCGAGATGGTCGGTCAGGCGCGGCTTGCCTTCAGTGAGCGTGCCGGTTTTGTCGAACACCACCACGGTGACGCGGTGCGCCGTCTCCAGCGCCTCGGCGTCCTTGATCAGAATGCCGTGACGCGCTGCCACCCCGGTGCCGGCCATGATCGCCGCAGGCGTGGCCAGCCCCAAGGCGCATGGGCAGGCGATCACCAGCACGGCCACCGCATTGAGCACCGCCGCCTCCAGGCCAATGCCCGCCCAGCCGCTCACCAGCAGGGTCAGCAAGGCGATCCCCAGCACCACCGGCACGAATACCGCGGCGACCTTATCGACCAGCCGTTGAATCGGCGCCTTGGCCGCCTGAGCATCCTCGACCAGCCGGATCATGCGCGAGAGCGTGCTCTCGGCCCCGACCGCGGTGGTTTCCACGCGCAGCGTGCCGGCACCGTTGATCGAGCCGCCTGTCACGTGTGCGCCTTCGCGTTTTTCGACCGGCAGGCTCTCGCCGGTCAGCAGCGACTCGTCGAGCTGGCTGGCGCCCTCCCGGATGACGCCGTCGACCGGCACCCGCTCGCCGGCGAGCACCAGCACCATATCGCCGACCCGCACGTCGCCAACCGGCACTTGCTCGGCCGGCGCCGAGCCGCGCAGCACTCGCGCGGTATCCGGGCGCAGCGCCGCCAGCGCGCGAATGGCCGCCACCGTCTGCCGCTTGGCGTTCGCCTCGAGCCATTTGCCCAGCAGTACCAGCGTGATCACCACCGCGGAGGCCTCGAAATACAGATGCGGCATCGCCCCACCGTTCGGCCGCAGCCATTCGTACAGGCTCAGGCCATAGGCCGCCGAGGTACCCAGCGCCACCAGCAGATCCATATTGCCGGTGCCGGCGCGCAAGGCTTTCCAGCCGGCGCGATAAAAACGCGCGCCCAGCCAGAACTGCACGGGGGTCGCCAGCAGCCATTGCAGCCAGGCAGGCAGCATCCAGTGCGCACCGAACGGCGCCGCCAGCATCGGCGCGAGCAACGGCGCCGAAAACAGCGCGGCGACGCCCACCGGCCAGGCGGTGCGCCACATCGAGGCGGCTTCGTCAGGCGCACCGCCCTGCTCCGCCTCGATCTCGCTGGCCTCATACCCCGCCTTGCGGATGGCTTCGATCAGGCGTTGCGCATCGACCATGCCGCGCAGCGCCTGTACGCTGGCCCGCTCGGTTGCCAGATTCACACTGGCCGAGCGCACGCCCGGCACAGCCAGCACAGCCTTTTCGATACGATTGACGCAAGAAGCGCACGTCATGCCCGAGACCGCCAGCTCGAGATGCGCTTCGGTGACCTGATAGCCAGCCTTGTCGACCGCCGCCTCGATCGCCTCGACCAGTGCGGCCGGCGCGGTATCGGCATCGGCCTGCACGACCGCGGTTTCGGTGGCCAGATTGACGCTCGCCTGCGTCACCCCCGGCACTTTGCCAAGCGCCTTTTCCACACGGCCAACGCAGGACGCGCAGGTCATTCCCTCGATACCCACGGACCAAGTTTGACTCACGATACAGCTCCTTTTGACAATCACACTGGCATGTTAAACCTTCCATTGGCTGGAAGGTCAAGCACCGTCCACATCACGCTCTCGATTATTTTTCGCTTGAGCTTACAACGGTAGGAAGGTTTATCATGCAGTAGCTAATCAACAGGAGTCATCATGATGCAATTCCAGGTGGAAGGTATGAGCTGCAGTCATTGCGTAAAGGCAGTAACGCAGGCGGTGCAGGCGCTCGACGCCAACGCCAAGGTCGACGTCGATCTGGCCGCGGGCTCGGTGCGGGTCGAAAGTCAGCGCGCCGCCGGCGACATTGCCGCGGCAATTACCGAAGCGGGTTATCCGGCCAGGAGCGGCAATCCGGCCTAGCGGCCGGCAGAGGTTCTGGCGGCATCGCGCCGCTAGCTCTGTTCGCTGTCCTGCTCGAGCGTGTGCTTGAGCGCGATCTGCAGTTTCGCGTGAATGCGGATAAACCAGCGGCGCAGCAGGATGGCCAGCAATAGCGCCCCGCACACCAGCAGCAGCAGCATTTCGGTGCTGGGCAGAATGCTGGCGCTGAGCGCGGCGACCAGCAGCATCACGCCGACCATCGCGGCAGCCGGAATGATCTCGGCGACGGCTCGCCGCATGTGAGCGGTGTGGCGTCCGGTCATTGCTGGGCGCACGCTCAGTTCGGCCAGCAGCAGACTGATCGACTTGAGCTTGCGGTACACCGCGATCAGGAACGGCAGGGCCAGCAGCAGCGCCACGCCCCACACCAGCGTGCTCTGCAGCCCGTCGTCGGTCACCCAAGGGGAGAACAGCGCGATCAGGCGCGGGCTGAAATACGCCACCACCAGGAAAATCGTCACCACCAGCGCCAGATTCACCGACACATTGAACGCCACGCGCCGAAAAATGCCGACCAGCGCAGCCCGCTCGTCCGACAGACGCAGTCCTTGCAGCCACTGGGTGTATTGCCGAAACACATACGCCACGCGAGGCGGCATGGCCCGCCCGAGCCAGCGGGAGAATGGATCGGCGCCCTTGATCAGATAGGGCGTGAGCAGCGTGGTGATGGCCGACACGGTCACCGCGATCGGGTAGAGAAAATCGCTGGTGACCTTCAGCGACAGACCGAGCGAGGCAATGATGAACGAGAACTCGCCGATTTGCGCCAGGCCCATGCCGACCCGCATCGAGGTGCGGCCGTCCTGCCCCGAGACGAACACGCCCAGGCCGCACGAAATGATTTTTCCCAGCACCACCGCCACGGTGATCACCGCGATCGGCGCCGCGTAATGGAGCAGCACGCGCGGATCGAGCAGCAGCCCGATGGCAACGAAGAAGATTGCGCTGAACATGTCGCGCAGCGGCGCGATCAGCCGTTCGATGACGTGCAGCTCGCGTGACTCGGCCATGATCGCACCGATCAGGAACGCGCCCAGCGCAATGCTGTAGTCCAACTGAACCACCAGCAGGCAGAACCCGAAGCACAGCCCGAGCACCGTCACCAGCAGCATCTCGTCGCTCTTGAAGCGCGCCACGTAAGCGAGCAATCGCGGCACCAGCAACAAGCCGACCACCAGCGAGACCACCATGAACAGCAGCAGCTTGCCCAGCGTGAGGCCGACGTCGACGGCGTTGACCGAGCCGCTGGTGGCGATGCCGGAGAGCAGCGCGATCATGGCAATGGCGAGAATGTCCTCGACGATCAGCACGCCGAAGATGAGCTGCGCGAAATTCTCGCGCTTCATGCCCAGCTCGTCGAGCGCCTTGACGATGATGGTGGTCGAGGAAATCGCCAGCATCGCCCCCAGGAACAGCGAATCCATCGTGTCCCAACCGAAGCCGCGGCCGATTTCGAAGCCCAGCCAGAGCATCAGCACGATTTCCGTGAGCGCGGCCACCAGCGCGGTGACGCCGACCTTGGCCAGCCGGCGCAGGCTGAATTCCAGGCCCAGCGAAAACAGCAGAAACACCACGCCCAGCTCGGCCAGCGTATTGATGGTCGCTTCGTCGTGAATCAGCGCGAACGGCGGCGTGTAGGGCCCGATGATCACGCCGGCCAGAATGTAGCCGAGCACCACCGGCTGCTTGAAACGATGAAAGATGACCGTGACGATGCCGGCGAGCAGCATGATAACGGCCAGATCCTGAATGAAGTCGATCGCGTGGTGCATCCGATAAGCCGTCCAGAAAAAAGCGTTGCGAGCACTGAGTCGCGCAATCCGGTTTGCCGCACCGCCGCGCCCGGGGGGTGCTATCGCGCTCACTCGAATTTTGCGGGGCGTTTTGCGTTGTGGCGAGCAAGCCGCGGCCGAGGTCGGCCACGACCGGGTCGGCACTGCCGAATATACGCGAGGGCCTCGGCGCCACGCAAGCGGCCGTTGGCAGTACAAAAATATGCCATCCGCCGCGCAACCTGCCGCCCGGACACATGTCGGATACCGCAGGCGCGCGGGGTACAATGCCCGGCATCGCGTTTTCACCTTCGAACCGGCTTTTATGATGACCCGTTACGACGATACACTGCGGCACGAGCGGCGCCTTTACCTGCTGCTCGGCGTAATTTGCGTGGCCCTGCTGGGCGGCGCGCTGTACCTGCAATACGGCCGCGGGGAAGACCCCTGTCCGCTGTGTATCCTGCAGCGTTACGCCTACGCACTGATCGCGATCTTCGCCTTCGGCGGGGCCGCCTCGCGCAGTCCGGCGGGCATCGGCGCGGCGCGCTGGCTATCGATGCTGGCCGCCCTGGGCGGTGCCGGCGCCGCCGGTTATCTGATCTGGGTGCAGTCCCATCCGTCGATGAGCTGCGGCTACGATGCGGTGGAAGCCTTCGTCGACGGCCTGCCGACCGCCCGTTGGCTGCCCTCGCTGTTCAAGGTGCAGGGCCTGTGCCAGACCGTCTACCCGCCGCTGCTGGGCCTGTCGCTGCCGACATGGTCGCTGATCGGTTTCGTCCTGATCCTGCTGACGCTGCTGTTGCATCGCCCGCTGCGGCACCCGTCGCAAAGCCGTTGAGCCCGGGCCGGGTCGCGTTTCAGTCCGCGCGGCCCGGCGCCCGCACATTGGCCTCGAGTTCGGTCGCCACCTCGGCGATGCGCCGCCGCAGCCAGGTGATTTCGGGCGCGGCATGCGTGCGTTCGTGCCATAACTGATAGAAGCGCATCGGCGGAAACGCGAACGGCGAAGCCACCACCCGGATGGGCAAATAACGGGCGTAATGCTGGGCAAACTGGCGCCCGGTGGTAAACACCAGATCGGTGCGCATCAAAACGTAGGGAACCAGCCCGAAATACGGCATGGTCATCTGGATGTGTCGGCGCAAGCCGCGCTCGGCCAGGCAACCGTCGATGAAACTGTGCCGCTCCGACACATAGGGGGTGGGCGCCAGATGCGGCAGCTCCAGGTAATGCTTGAGCGAAATGCCCTTGTTGGCCAGCGGATGGTGATTGCCCAACATGCACACCACCTCGTCGTCGAACAGGCGCGACATGTGCAACTGCGGCGGCGGCTCCAGCCAGTTGCCGATCACCACGTCGAGCGTGCCGTTCTCCAGCGCCCCGACATAATCGAAACCCGCATTGATCGGATGCACGATCAGCTTGGCCTGCGGCGCCTCGCGGCGCAGCACCTCGGCGATCTTGGGCAGGAACACGGCGTCGAGGTAATCGGGCGCGCCCAACTGAAACACGCGCGAGGTGCTGTGCGGCGAAAATTCCGTGGTCGGATGCGTGATCCGGTCGATGGCCGCCAGTGCGTCGGTCGCGTAGGCCAGCAGTTCGCGGCCGCGCTCGGTCGCCACCATCCCGCTTTTGCCCCTTACCAGGATGGCGTCGCCGGTGATCTCGCGCAGGCGGCGCAGCGAATTGCTGATCGCAGGCTGCGACTGGCCGAGCTTGAGTGCGGCGCGCGACACGCTCTGTTCGGTCAGCAGAATCTGCAGTACGCGCAATAAATAGGCGTCGATCTGTTCGCGGGGTCGTTGCATGGGCGGTGGGTGCTCTGGTTATCGTCTGCCGTACCTGAATAGTCTACGTCAATCCAATTCATCGGTCGCGCTTGATACCCAACATCACCCGCGACAAATGCCGATGACGGCGGCCGGTGCTATCGTCGGGGCATTCCCACAATGAACTAGACTCGAGTCATGGAGACACAAACTATCCGCTTCTATTTTCGCGGCCAGGTGCATGAAGTCACCGGCCAGCCTACCACGCGGACCGTCCTCCAGCACATCCGCGAAGACCTGCATTGCACCGGCACCAAGGAAGGATGCGCCGAGGGCGATTGCGGCGCCTGCACGGTGGTCATCGGCGAGCTGGATCAACGCGGCGAGGTCGAACTGCGGGCGGTCAACGCCTGCATCCAGTTCCTGCCCACGCTCGACGGCAAGGCGCTCTATACGGTCGAAGATCTGCGCCAACCCGATGGTGCGCTGCATCCTGTGCAGCAGGCGATGGTCGACTGCCACGGCTCGCAATGCGGATTTTGCACCCCCGGGTTCATCATGTCGATGTGGGGTATGTACCTGAATCGCGATCCGGCGCTGCCCAAACCGACCCGCGAGGAAATCAACGACGTGCTCTCGGGCAACCTGTGCCGCTGCACCGGCTACCGCCCGATCGTCGACGCCGCCCAGGCCATGTTCGACCTGCCGCGCGCAGAATTCGACCGCCAGGCGCTCGCGACCATCCTCAAGGGACTGGCGCGGCAAGATGCCCTTACCTACCAGGCGGGCAACCAGGTGTTCCACGCACCGCGCACGCTGGCGCAACTGGCCGAGCTGCGCGCGAGCCATCCCGAGGCACGTATTCTGGCCGGCAGCACCGACGTCGGGCTGTGGGTCACCAAGCAATTCCGTGAGCTGCAGCACCTGATCTACATCGGTCAGGTCGCCGAACTGCGCGAACTCACGCGCGATGACGGACACCTCTACATCGGCGCGGGCGTGCTGCTCAACGACGCCTTCGACGCGCTGGTCGAACACTATGGCGAGCTGGCCGAAATGCGCCAGCGCTTCGCTTCGTTTCCGATCCGCAACGCCGGCACGCTCGGCGGCAACGTCGCCAACGGCTCGCCGATCGGCGACTCGATGCCCGGCCTGATCGCGCTGGGTACGCGCATCGTGTTGCGGCGCGGCGAGCGCGTGCGCGACATGCCGCTGGAAGACTTCTATCTGGCCTATCAAAAAAATGCGCTGGAGCCGGGTGAATTCGTGCAGGGCATCCGCGTCCCGCTGCCGGCGGCGGCACAGCGCTTTCGCACCTACAAGCTGTCCAAGCGTTTCGACCAGGACATCTCGGCGGTGTGCGCGGCCTTCGCCATCACGCTCGACGGCGACACCGTGCGCTCGGCCCGCATCGCCTTCGGCGGCATGGCCGCCACGCCCAAGCGCGCCGCAGCCGCCGAGCAAGCGCTCGCCGGCAAGCCCTGGAACGAGGCCAACGCGCGCCTGGCAATGGCCGCGCTGGCGCAGGACTATGCCCCGCTGGCCGACATGCGGGCCAGCAGCACCTATCGGCTGAGCGCGGCACAGAATCTGCTGTATCGCTTTTTCCTCGAAACGCGTCCCGACGCGCCGCTCGCGGCGCATCAAGTCAACGCGTTCGCCACCGCCGCCACTGTTTGAGGAAAATCGCCATGAATACCCAAGTCGAAGCTTTCATGACCCAGGACCAAGCGAGCGCCGGTCAAAGCCAGGGGGCGCAGGTGGGCCTGTCGCGCCCGCACGAATCGGCCGACCTGCATGTCAGCGGCGAGGCCATCTACACCGACGATATCCCCGAGCTGCAAGGCACGCTGCACGCCGCGCTCGGTCTCTCGCAAAAAGCTCACGCCCGCATCGTCGAACTCGACCTCGAACCGGTGCGCCGCGCGCCGGGCGTGGTGGCGGTGCTGAGCGCCGCCGACATTCCGGGCGTCAACGACTGCGGGCCGGTGATTCACGACGATCCGCTGCTGGCCGACGGCGTGGTCCAATACATCGGCCAGCCGATGTTTCTCGTCGTGGCGCATAGCCACGATGCGGCGCGCCGCGCCGCACGTCTGGCCGCGGTCCAATACGAAGAGCTGCCGGCGATTCTGACGCCGCAGCAGGCCAAGGCCGCCAAAGCCGGCGTGCTGCCGCCGCTGCACCTCAAGCGCGGCGACCCCGATGCGGCGATCGCCAGCGCGCCGTTCAAGCTGGCCGGCACTTTCGAATGCAACGGTCAGGAACAGTTTTATCTCGAGGGGCAGATTTCCTATGCCGCGCCCAAGGAAGGCCACGGCGTGCACGTCTGGTGTTCCACCCAGCATCCGAGCGAAATGCAGGCGCTGATCTCCCACGCGCTGGGCTGGCACGCGCACCAGGTGCTGGTCGAGTGCCGCCGCATGGGCGGCGGCTTCGGCGGCAAGGAGTCGCAGTCGGGCCTGTTCGCCTGCCTGGCGGCGATTGCCGCCACCCGCCTGAATCGCCCGGTCAAGCTGCGGCTCGACCGCGACGACGACTTCATGATCACCGGCAAGCGTCACGGCTTTTACTACGAATACGAGATCGGCTACGACCACGACGGCCGCATTCTCGGCGCCCGGCTCGACATGACCCTCGGCGCCGGCTTCTCGGCCGACCTCTCGGGCGCGGTGGCCACGCGCGCGATCTGCCATTTCGACAACGCCTATTATCTGGCCGACGTCGACATGCACGCGCTGTGCGGCAAGACCAACAAGCAGTCCAACACGGCGTTTCGCGGCTTCGGCGGCCCGCAGGGCGCGCTGGTGATGGAAGTGGCGATCGACGCGATCGCCCGCAAGCTGGGCCAGGACCCGCTCGACGTGCGACGCCTGAATTTCTACGGCACCGACGAGCGCAATGTCACGCCGTACGGCCAGACCGTCACCGACAACGTGATTCACACGCTGGTCGACGAACTGGCCGCCAGCAGCGACTATCGGGCGCGCCGCCAGGCGGTGCGCGAATACAACGCCGCCAGTCCGGTGCTCAAGAAAGGGCTGGCGCTGACCCCGCTCAAATTCGGCATTTCGTTCAACGTGCCGGCGTTCAACCAGGCCGGCGCGCTGGTGCATGTCTATCGCGACGGCTCGATCCTGGTCAACCACGGCGGCACGGAAATGGGCCAGGGGCTCAACACCAAGGTCGCGCAGGTGGTCGCGCACGAACTGGGCGTCGACCTGGCCTGCGTGCGCGTGAGCGCCACCGACACCAGCAAGATCGCCAACACTTCGGCTACCGCCGCCTCCACCGGCTCCGACCTCAATGGCAAAGCCGCCCAGGACGCCGCCGCACAGATTCGCCGACGCCTGACCGAGTTCGCCGCACAGCGCTACAACTGCGCGCCCGAAGCGGTCCGTTTCGCCAACGGCACCGTGACGATCGAGCAGCAGTCGCTGCCGTTCGCCGAACTGATCAACGCCGCCTACCTGGCGCGCGTCCAGCTGTGGTCGGACGGTTTCTACGCGACTCCCGGTGTACACTGGGACAGCAGCACGATGACCGGCCACCCGTTCTATTACTTTGCGTATGGCGCGGCGGTCTCGGAAGTATTGATCGATACGCTGACCGGCGAATGGCGGCTGCTGCGCGCCGACGTGCTGCACGATGCCGGCAAATCCATCAATCCGGCGCTCGATATCGGCCAGGTCGAGGGCGCCTTCATTCAGGGCATGGGATGGCTGACCACGGAAGAACTCTGGTGGAACAAGGACGGCAAATTGATGACGCACGCACCCTCGACCTATAAGATCCCGGCGGTCAGCGATTGCCCGGCCGACTTCCGCGTCAAGCTGTTCGACAACCGCAACGCGCAAGACTCGATCCATCGCTCCAAGGCGGTCGGCGAGCCGCCGCTGCTGCTGCCGTTCAGCGTATTCAACGCGATTCGCGATGCGGTGGCCAGCGTCAACGACTACCGGGACGAGCCGGTGCTCAACGCTCCCGCCACGCCCGAAGCGATTCTCGGTGCGCTGACCGAACTGCGCAGCCGGAGCGCGCACTGATGCACGGCTGGATCGCCGAGGCTCAGCGGCTGGTGACGCACGGCGAGTCGGCTGTGCTGGTCACGGTCGCCAAGGCCGAAGGGTCCACGCCGCGCGAGGCCGGCGCCAAACTGCTGGTCACGCGCGAGCACCAATGGCAGACCATCGGCGGCGGCCATCTCGAATGGCGCGCCGTCGACATTGCGCGGCAGCTGCTCAAACAAAGCGCCGGGCATGGCGGCGCACGCCACGTCGAGCGGCTCTCGCTCGGCCCCAGCCTCGGACAATGCTGCGGCGGCGCGGTCACGCTGGTGTTCGAGCTGCTCACGGTGGCCGACCTTGGCTGGCTCACCAATTTGGCCAAGCGCCTGCAAGCGGGCCAGGCGACCTTGCGCAACGTTGCTATCGCAGACGCGGGCGCCAATCCGCCAGGCCAGCCCAATCCGGCTGCCGGCCCCGTGACCTTGACCGATCCGGCTGCCGGCAGCACCGACGCCCCGCTCGCGCCGCAGGACGATTGCCTGCTATGGCAGGCCCGGGACGGCTGGCGCTGGCTCACCGAGATCATCGCTCCGGTCGATTTTCACGTAGTGCTGTTCGGCGCCGGCCACGTCGGCCAGGCGCTGGTGCGCGTGCTGGCCACCCTGCCCTGCACCGTCACCTGGGTCGACGAGCGCGAGGCGCAATTTCCCGACGATTTGCCGGCCAACGTCACTGTCGAAGCCACCGATGTGCCGGAAGCCGCGATTGCCGAAGCACGCCCACGCAGCTATTTCCTGGTCATGACGCACAGTCATGCCCTCGACCAGCGCCTGTGCGAGCACATCTTCCTGCGCGATGATTTCGCATACTTCGGGCTGATCGGCTCGCAAACCAAGCGCCGCCAGTTCGAGCATCGGCTGCGCGAGCGCGGCGTGCCCGACGAACGCCTGGAACAGATGATCTGCCCGATCGGCGTGCCCGGCGTGAGCGCCAAGACGCCCGAAGTGATTGCCATCGCGGTGGCCGCGCAGCTGCTGCGCGTGCGCGAACAGGATATCCAACGGGCCGCATCCCGCCCGGCCGCGATCGCGGTATAGTTTTCTCTATCGGGCCGCCGCGCAAGCGGCGGCCGATCGTGCGATATTTGTCTGACCCGCGCTCGACTTTGCTCAATCGCTCCCATGAATCCGACGCTGATCAAAAAAATTCGCGACATGCCCAAGGCTGAGCTGCACCTGCATATCGAGGGCACGCTCGAACCCGAGCTGATTTTCCGTCTGGCGGAACGCAACGGACTCACGCTGCCCTACGCGTCGGTCGACGCATTGCGCCACGCCTACGCCTTCACCGACCTGCAGTCATTCCTCGATCTTTACTATGCCGGCGCCGGCGTGTTGCAGACCGAGCAGGATTTCTATGACATGACGTGGGCCTATCTCGCGCGCGCCCATGCCGATCATATCGTTCACACCGAGATTTTCTTCGATCCGCAAACCCACACCGCGCGCGGCATTCCGCTCGATCTGGTGCTGGGCGGCATCGAGCGGGCGCTGGCCGACGCGGAAAAGCGCTATGGCCTGTCGAGCCGATTGATATTGTGTTTTCTGCGGCACCTGTCCGAAGCCGACGCCATCGCCACACTCGAGGCCGCGCTGCCCTATTTCAAAAGCCTGTCGCATCGGCTCATCGGCGTCGGGCTGGATTCATCGGAGCGCGACAACCCGCCGGCAAAGTTCGCCCGCGTCTTCTCCCAATGCCGCGCATTGGGGCTGCGGCTGGTCGCGCACGCCGGGGAGGAGGGCCCGCCAGCATACATCAGCGAAGCGCTCGATGTCCTGCACGTCGAGCGTATCGACCATGGCGTGCGCTGCGTCGAAGACCCGGCGCTGGTGGCCCGTCTGGCGCGCGAACACACCGCGCTCACGGTGTGCCCGCTGTCGAACGTCAAGCTCAAGGTATGCGACGACCTGAGCCGGCACCCGCTCAAGGCCATGCTCGACGCCGGTCTGGCGGTGACGATCAATTCGGACGATCCGAGCTACTTTGGCGGCTATCTGAACGACAACTATCTGGCGACATTCGAAGCCCTGGCGCTGGACGAGCAGCACGCCTACGCACTGGCCCGCAACAGCTTCGAGGCCGCCTTCCTCGACGACCGCCAGAAGCGCACCCTGTTGGGCCATCTCGAGCGTTATTGGCAAACGGCGTAAGGCACACGGTCGCGCGCGGCGGACAGCGTTATCAAGGAATGCGAATGCGGCATATTCAGCGGCTGGCACCACATCACGCGCGGCTAATGTTACTTTCCCTCTAACATGCCGGCATGCGAACCTTCGGGATTCGCGCCACCGGCAAAAGACATCCACAAGAAACCGGAGACTCTTCGAGGATCACGACTGCCACGCCCCGGCCGATCAGGCCTCATACGCGTGCCGCCGCCCGTCCCGCCGATCTCCACGTCCCACGAGAGAAACATCGACTATGCCTGCCGACCCGACCTCCCCCAAGCTGCCCGACGCTGGCCAGCGCACGGCTTACCGCGCCCAACTGCTGTACTTCACCGGCGAGCCCGGCCGCGCCGGCGACAATAGGGCGAGCACCACCGTGTGGCTGTCCGACGGGCTGCTCGTGGTAGAGGGCGCACGCATTGCGCAGGTCGGCGACTATCGCTCGCTCGCGTCCGATCTGGCTCCCGGCACGCCGGTGATCGACTGGCGCGACAAACTGATCACCCCGGGCTTCATCGACACTCACATCCACTATCCGCAGACCGATATGATCGCGTCGCCCGCCCCGGGCCTGCTGCCGTGGCTGGAGACCTACACGTTCCCGACCGAGCGCCGCTTCGAAGATCCGGCCTATGCGGCCGACGTCGCGCGCTTCTTCATCGACGAACTGCTGCGTTGCGGCACCACCAGTGCGCTGGTGTACTGCACGGTGCATCCGGGCTCGGTCGATGCATTTTTCACCGAGAGCGCCGAACGCAACTTGCGCATGGTCGCCGGCAAGGTGATGATGGACCGCAATTGCCCGGAGTTCCTGCGCGACACCGCGGAGACCGGCGGGCGCGACAGCGAAATGCTGATCCAGCGCTGGCATGGCCAGGGCCGGCAACTCTATGCACTGACGCCGCGCTTCGCCCCCACTTCGAGCGAGGCGCAATTGGGCGTATGCGGCGAGCTGGCGCAGCGCTATCAGGACGTATTCATCCAGACCCACGTGGCGGAAAACCTCGATGAAGTGAAATGGGTCAAGGAGCTGTTCCCGGGTCACCGCAGCTACCTCGACATCTACGATCATTACGGCCTGCTGCGCCCCCGCGCGGTGTATGGCCATTGCATCTGGCTCGACGGCCATGATCGCCGCCGCATGCAGGAGACCGGTGCGGTGGCCGCGCACTGCCCGACATCGAACCAGTTCCTCGGCAGCGGTCTGTTCGATTTCGCCGCGGCCGAGGCCAGCCACATGCCGGTGACGCTGGCCACCGACGTCGGCGGCGGCTCGTCGTTCTCGATGCTGCAAACGATGAACGAAGCCCACAAGGTCGCGCGCCTGTCCGGCTATCATCTGAATGCCGAGCGGATGTTCTATCAAGCCACCGAGGGTGCCGCGCAAGCGCTCGGCCTGGGTGGCCAGATCGGCACCCTGGCGGCCGGCGCCGAAGCCGACTTCGTGGTGCTCGACCCACAGGCCACGCCGCTGCTGGCGCGCCGCACCGCCCAGGCGGATTCGCTCGAGGAACTGCTGTTCGCCCTGGCCATGCTGGGCGACGACCGCGCCGTGGCCGCCACTTTCGCGGCGGGCCGGCGGGTGCACCAGCGCGGCGGCTAACGGCAGCGGCCGGCGCTGGCCCGGCGCTGCGGGCCGATGTATAATCGGCCGCACTTCATTGGGGAGTAGCCGCCCTGCCGGTCACGGCAGGGGCGCATGTCAACAGACTTGGCTGCCGAATTTCACCGGCGACCATGGCATGCGCAGCCACACATGGGCCTGGCCAGACCAATGACCGACTCCCTCGCGACGGGCCGGAGGGGGACGGTCATTGGCAAACCATATCGGCCCGGCGGAGCGCTCGATGTCCCCTTTTCTTATCTCGACCGGTGTGGTCGCGCTTGCCGAAATCGGCGATAAAACCCAATTGCTGTCGCTCGTGCTGGCGGCCCGCTTCAAGAAGCCGGTGCCGATCATCCTGGGCATTTTGGCCGCCACCCTGCTCAACCACGCGGGCGCCGGCGCCATCGGCGACTGGCTGACCACAGTAGTCAGCCCGACCATCCTGCGCTGGAGCATCGTCATCTCGTTTCTGGCGATGGCCGTCTGGATCCTCATTCCCGACAAGCTCGATGCTGAAGAAGGCAACGCACGTCGCAAACTCGGCGTGTTCGGCACCACCCTCGTCACCTTCTTCATGGCAGAAATGGGCGACAAGACGCAGATCGCCACCGTCATGCTGGCCGCGCGCTTTCATGAATTTTTCGGCGTCGTGGCCGGCACCACGCTGGGCATGATGCTCGCCAACGTGCCGGCGGTGCTGCTCGGCCACCGCTTCGCGCACCGCATGCCCACGCGCGCGGTTCACATCGCCGCGGCGGTGATCTTCGCGGTGCTGGGCGTGCTGGCCTGGCGCGAAGCCGGCATGTGAGTCGCGTGGCCCGCATGAAAAAAGCCCGCACAGGTGGCGGGCTCTCTGGTGCGATGGTGCCGGCGCGGGTCATTTCGACGGCGTGACTTTCTCCTCGACGCTCGACTGCTGCCCACTCGGGAATGGCAGCTTGGCCAGCGCCGCGCGAATCAGATAAGGCATGACGCCCACCAGCGAATTGCCGCCGTCTTCCGTGCGCGCCGACACCAGATAGACTTCCCGCCCGCTGGCGCGGTCGAGAAAACGCAGTTGCAGCCATTTCATATAGACCGGCCAATCGCGCTCGACGTACATCGGCGGCGGCCCCCACATCCACGGGTTGTAGCGCCAGCCCCAGGGGCCGTACCAGCCGGGCCCGAACATCGGGTCGAAGGCCGGCTCCTGGACACGCACCACGCTGCTTTGCATGCCGTAGGCCAGCGAGACGAGGTATTGCGCATCGCGCGCCGCGCGTTCCTGAAAGCCGTCGCCGGCGAGCCGATCGCGCACCCAGCCTTCGTAAGTTTTCTGCTCCAGGTTGTTGTCCTGCTCCGGGGTGCGCTTGAAGGCATACGTGCGCGCCCCGTGGAATGCTCCGTTATCGTGAAAGGCCACGACTTGAGTCGTCACCGTGCTGGCGCAAGCGCTCAGCAAAAACACCAGCGAAATCACTCCGCCAAGCCGCCAATTGATTCGCATCGCATCTCCTTGAAAGTTCGCGCAGCGAGTATTTCCATTCGACTGGGTGCCTGCCGTGAAATTCAATTCCGGCGGGCACGTCGCCGCTTAGGTACAATTTAACCATCACGTGCCGCTTACCGAGTTCCCATGCCCAGCCCAGATACCGCAGTCCGCCGCACCGATTACACCCCTCCTGCCTATCTGATCGATACCGTCGATCTGGCTTTCGATCTGGATCCCGGCAATACCACCGTCACCAACCGCATGCGTGTGCGCCGCAACCCGCAGGCCGCCGGCGCGGCGCTGCTGCTGCACGGGCAGGAACTGGAACTGCTCGGCATCGAGATCGACGGGGCGCCTTGCCACGACCATCGCCTGACGCCCGATGGCCTGCTCATCGAGCACCCGCCGCAGGATTTCGAACTGCGCCTGGTCACGCGCTGCCACCCTCAGGAGAATACCTCGCTGATGGGGCTGTATGTGTCGAACGGCAACTTCTTTACGCAATGCGAGGCCGAGGGTTTTCGCAAGATCACCTACTTTCTCGACCGGCCCGACGTCATGGCCACTTACACCGTGACGCTGCGCGCAGACCGGCAACGCTACCCGATCCTGCTGGCCAACGGCAATCTCGCCGAACAGGGCGAGCTGCCCGACGGCCGGCATTATGCCGTCTGGCACGATCCGTTCAAGAAACCCAGTTATCTGTTTGCGGTAGTGGCAGGCCAGCTGGTGTGCCGCGAGGAGCGCATTCGCATCGGTTCGGGCGAAGAAAAGCTGCTGCAGGTGTGGGTCGAGCCGCGCGACCTGCCCAAGACCGCGCACGCGATGGCCTCGCTGATCCATGCGATCCGCTGGGACGAACAGCGCTTTGGCCTGGCGCTCGATCTGGAGCGCTTCATGATCGTCGCCGTGAGCGACTTCAACATGGGCGCGATGGAAAACAAGGGCCTGAACGTCTTCAACACCAAATACGTGCTGGCCGACGCGCAAACCGCCACCGATGTCGACTACGGCAATATCGAGGCGGTGGTCGGCCATGAATATTTCCATAACTGGACCGGCAACCGCGTGACCTGCCGCGACTGGTTCCAGCTCAGCCTCAAGGAAGGCCTGACGGTATTCCGCGATCAGGAATTTTCGGCCGACATGATGGGCACTGAATCGGGGCGCGCGGTCAAGCGCATCGAGGACGTGCGCGTGCTGCGCCAGGCGCAGTTTCCCGAGGATGCCGGGCCGATGGCGCACCCGGTGCGGCCCGACAGCTATGTCGAGATCAACAATTTCTACACCGTGACGGTGTATGAAAAAGGCGCCGAAGTCGTGCGCATGTACCAGACCCTGCTCGGCCGGGACGGCTTTCGCCGAGGGATGGATCTCTACTTCGCGCGGCATGACGGACAGGCCGTCACCTGCGACGATTTTCGCCAGGCGATGGCCGATGCCAACGGGCGCGATCTGACGCAGTTCAGCCGCTGGTACAGCCAGGCCGGCACGCCGCGCGTCAAGGTCACCGGCCATCACGATGCGGCCGCGCGCACCTATACCCTGACACTGCGGCAGGAATGCCCCAAGGTCGGCGTCGAGATGCTGCCCGGCACGCCCGACAAGCTGCCGTTCCATATCCCGTTCGCGGTCGGCCTGCTCGATACGTCCGGACATGACTTGCCGCTGCGCCTGCAGGGCGACGACGGCGCGGCCGCCACCACCCTCGTGCTGGACTTCACCGAGGCCGAGCAGCGCTTTACCTTCGTCGACATCGACGAGCCGCCGCTGCCGTCGCTGCTGCGCAACTTCTCGGCGCCGGTGATCGTCGAGCACGAATACACGGTCGACGAGCTGGCCTTTCTGATGGCCCACGACAGCGATCCGTTCAATCGCTGGGAAGCCGGCCAGCGACTGGCCACCCGCCAGTTGCTCGCACACGTCGAGGCCATTCGGCGCGGCGAGTTGCCCAGCGTCGATACCTTCGTCATCGACGCGTTCCGCCAGGTACTGCGCGACGACACGCTCGATCCAGCCTACCGCGAACTGGCGCTGACGCTGCCCGGCGAGAGCTATCTCGGCGAGCAGATGGACGAAATCGATCCGGCGGCAATTCATGCGGCCCGGCAATACATGCGCCAGCGACTGGCCACCGCCTTGCACACCGAGTGGCTGGCCGCCTATCACAATCACCAGACCCCGGGCGATTACCGCCCCGATGCCGCCTCCGCCGGCCAGCGCGGGCTGAAGAATCTGGCGTTGAGTTACCTGAGCGAACTCAACGACACCCACGTCACGCAGACCGCCCAGGTCCAGTACGAACACGCCAACAACATGACCGATCGCCTGGCCGCGCTCAACGCGCTGGTCAACGGCGGGCAGAGCGCGCAGGAAGCCGCATCCGCGGCACTGGCCGAGTTTTACAGCCGCTTCGAGCAAGAGCCGCTGGCTATCGACAAATGGTTTGCGCTGCAGGCCATGCAGCGCGCCACCGGCGCGCAACGCGTCATCGATACGATACGCACGCTGCTGCAGCATCCGGCCTTCACGCTGAAGAACCCGAACCGCGCCCGCGCGCTGATTTTCAGCTTCTGCGCCGGCAACCCGGCGCAATTCCACGCCGCCGACGGCTCCGGCTACGCTTTCTGGGCCGACCAGGTGCTGGCGCTCGACGCACTCAATCCGCAAGTCGCCGCCCGCCTCGCGCGGGTGCTCGACCGCTGGCGCAAATACACGCCGGCGCTGCGCGGCGCAATGCTCGATGCGCTCAACCGCGTGGCCGCCCACCAGGGGCTGTCCAAAGACGTTCGCGAGATCGTCGACAAGGCGATCGGCTGAACCGGCGGCCTGCCGGCCGCCGTCCGGGTTCGCCTAAGCGGCCGCGGGCTGGCCGTGCGCGGCCAGCCTGGCCCGCACCGCCCGCGCTGCGGCGGTCATTGCCGTGAGCGCCGGGTCGACCTGGGCCCAATCGCGCGTCTTCAGCCCGCAATCGGGATTCACCCACAGCCGCTGGGCCGGAATGCGCGCCAGCGCAGCCTCGATCAAGCGCTCCATCTCGGCCTGCGCAGGCACGCGCGGCGAGTGAATGTCATACACGCCGGGGCCGATTTCATTCGGATAGTCGAACGCCTCGAAGGCGTCGAGCAGTTCCATGTCGGAGCGCGTCGTCTCGATCGAGATCACGTCGGCATCGAGCGCGGCGATCGACGGCAGAATGTCGTGAAACTCCGAGTAGCACATATGCGTGTGAATTTGCGTGTCGTCGGCCACCGCGCATGAGGCTACCTTGAAAGCCCGCACCGCCCAGTCGAGATATTCCGCCCAATCGCGCCGGCGCAGCGGCAAGCCTTCGCGCAGCGCCGGCTCGTCGATCTGGATCACCCGCACGCCGGCTTTTTCCAGGGCGAGCACCTCGTCGCGCAGCGCCAGCGCGATTTGCAGCGCGGTGCGCTCGCGCGGCTGATCGTCGCGCACGAAGGCCCACTGCAGCATCGTCGCCGGCCCGGTCAGCATTCCCTTGACCGGTTTGCTCGTCAGGCTTTGCGCATAGGCGCTCCAGGTCACCGTCATCGGTTCGGGCAGGTACACATCGCCGTAGATCACCGGCGGCTTGACGCAGCGCGAACCGTAGCTTTGCACCCAGCCGTTCTCGGTGATCGCATAGCCCCACAGCAGCTCGCCGAAATACTCGACCATGTCGTTGCGCTCGGCCTCGCCATGCACGAGCACGTCCAGTCCATAGGATTCCTGCTTTTCGATCGCCAGGCGAATCTGCGCGCGCATCGCTTCCAGATAATCGAGATGCGTCAACTGCTTGCGCTTGAAGCCGGCGCGCGCGGCGCGAATCTCGGCGGTTTGCGGGAACGAGCCGATGGTGGTGGTCGGCAGCAGCGGCAGCTTGAGCCACGCCTGTTGCGCGGCGATGCGCGTCGCGTAGTCGCTGCGGCGGCGCGCATCGGCCTCGCTCAGACCGGCGAGCTTGCGGCGCACGACCGGATTGTGAATGCGCGGCGAGCTGCGGCGCGCCGCCAGCGCCCGGGCGGTATCGTCGAATGCGGCTTGCACCGATGCCACGCCATGGGTGAGCGCCTGGCGCAGCACCGCGATTTCGTCGAGCTTTTGGCGGCCGAACGCCAGCCACGCGCGCAGCTCGTCGTCCAGTTGGGTCTCCAGGCTCGCATCGACCGGCGCATGCAGCAGCGAGCAGCTCGAGCCCACCCAGAGCCGATCGCCCAGCGCCGCGTGCGCGGGCGCGAGCAACGCGAGCGAGCCGGCCAGATCGTGCCGCCATACGTTGCGCCCGTCGACCACGCCGCATGAGAGCACCTTGTCGGCCGGGTAGCCGTCGACAAACGTGGCGAGCTGCTGCGGTGCGCGGGCCAGGTCGAGGTGCAGGCCGGCCACCGGCAGCGCCTTGAGCAAGGCCGCATGCTCGCTGACGTCGCCAAAATACGTCGTCAGCAAAATGCGCGGCGCGAGCGGCGCCAGCCGGCGATAGGCCGGCGCGGCCGCGGCCAGCCAGGCGGCAGGCAAATCGAGCGCAAACAACGGCTCGTCGATCTGCACCCACGCCACGCCCTGCGCACGGAGCCGCCCCAGCAGACGCTCATACTGCGCAAGCAGAGCCGGCAGGAGCGTCAGGCGATCGGCCAGGCCGTCCTTCTCCTTGCCCAGATACAGCAGCGTGAGCGGGCCGACCAGCACCGCCTTGACCGGATGACCGAGCGCCTGCGCCTCGCTCACTTCGTCGAACAGCCAATTCACGCCCTCCCCGAAGGTCGTTGCCGGACTATATTCCGGCACCAGGTAGTGATAATTGGTATCGAACCACTTCGTCATTTCCAACGCCGGCTGGGCGGCGTTGCCGCGCGCCATGGCGAAGTAGGCGTCCAGATCGAGATCTTGGGCATCGAAGCCGAAGCGCGCCGGCAGGCCGCCGACGTGCGCGAGCGTGCTCAGCACGTGGTCGTACCAGGCGAAGTCGCCCACCGTCACCCTATCCAGGCCGTCGAGCCCCGCCGCGGCGCCGGCCTCGCGCTGCGCCTGCCAATTGGCGTGGCGCAGCGCGCGGCCGGTGTGCGTCAATGCCGTCTCGTCGATTTCCTTGCGCCAGAATTTTTCCAGCGCGAATTTCAGCTCGCGGTGCGCGCCGATGCGCGGCAAACCCAATACGTGTGCTCCAGCCATTGCCATTCCTCTGCCATTGAAAGTCTGCTGGCAGTATCTGCCCCGCTCATTTATTATTCAAACGAAAGTTATTTCTGATAATCATTAATTATTTTCATGACACGAACACCCATCGAACTCCGCCATCTGCAGACCCTGCTGGCCTTGCGCGACACCGGCAACGTCTCGCGCGCAGCCCAGTGGCTGCATCTGACGCAATCGGCGTTGTCGCACCAGATCAAGGCGCTCGAAGATTTTTACGGTCTGCCGCTGTTCGTGCGCAAATCGGCGCCGCCCAGCTTCACGCCGGCCGGCAAGCGGCTGCTCGAGCTGGCCGAACAGGTGGTGCCGGCGGTCGAAGCCGCCGGGCGCGATCTGGTGCGGCTCGCGCAAGGCACACGCGGCACGCTGCGGATCGCCGTCGAGTGCCATACCTGCTTCGACTGGCTGATGCCGGCAATGGACGTCTTTCGCGCGCACTGGCCGGAGATCGAGCTCGACATCGTCTCGGGCTTTCATGCCGACCCGATCGGCCTGCTGCACCAGGACCGCGCCGACCTGGCGATCGTCTCCGAATACGACCCTGACGAGGCGGTCGATCACCACCCGCTATTTCGCTTCCAGATGGTGGCGTTGCTGGCCAACGACCATCCGTTGTGTGCCAAGCCGTTTCTCGACGCCGAGGACTTCCGCGCCGAGACGCTCATCACCTATCCGGTGCCGGACGATATGCTCGACCTGATGCGGCAGGTGTTGATCCCGGCCGGCATCGAACCGGCGCGCCGCACCACCGAATTGACGGTCGCCATCCTGCAATTGGTGGCGAGCTGCCGCGGCCTGGCGGCGCTGCCGCTGTGGGCCGTGAGCGGCTACCTGGAGCGCCGCTACGTCACCGCCCGGCCGATTACCCGCGCCGGCCTCACCGGCAAGCTCTATGCCGCGACCCTGCCCGCCCTGAGCGGCAAGCCGTACATCACCGAATTCGTCGCGGTGATGCGCGAGACCAGCTTGATGAACTTTCCGGAGATTGAGTTGCTGTAGGTGCGAACCGCATTGAAATTCGTGGACAAACACAAGACGCCGCCGTACTATACGCATCGCGTACAAATACAACCAAAAGGGTCATGATGAGCGCTCAACAAATCTTCCTGCGCGACGCCATGCGCCGCCTCAACATGACCCGAGACAGCTTCGCCGATCGCATCGGCGTGCGCCGCCGGGCGCTCGACACCTGGCTTTTGCCGGAAGATTCGAGCGAATTCCGCAGCATGCCGGGTATCGTCGAGAAATTCGTCGATGAAATCGTGCAGCGCGAGGCTCCGGCCAGCGGAGATACGCAAAGCGTACATACGTCGTTGCGCGAGCGCATCGCCGTCGAAGGCAAGCCGCAGTTGCTGTCGGTCGACCAATTCAGCCGCGAATCGCTCGAAGACCTGTTCCGCATCGCCGACATCATGCAGCCGATCGCGCGCCGCCAAAAGGTGTCTCGTGTGCTCGAAGGCGCGGTGCTGGGCAACCTGTTCTTCGAGGCCAGCACCCGCACCCGCGTGAGCTTCGGCGCGGCGTTCTGCCGGCTGGGCGGCTCGGTGTGCGACACCACCGGCTTCACTTTCTCGTCGATGGCCAAGGGCGAATCGATCTATGACACCAGCCGGGTCATGAGCGGCTACGTCGACGCCCTGGTGGTGCGGCACCCCGAACAAGGCTCGGTGGCCGAATTCGCGCGCGCCACCAACATTCCGGTGATCAACGGCGGCGACGGCCCGGGCGAGCATCCGAGCCAGGCGATGCTCGACCTCTATACGATCCAGCGCGAGTTCTCGCGGCTGGGCAAGCTGGTCGACGGCGCCCACGTAGCAATGGTCGGCGACCTGCGCTACGGCCGCACGGTGCACTCGCTGATCAAGCTGCTGGCGCTGTATCGCGGCCTCAAATTCACCCTGATCTCCCCCGTGTCGCTGGAAATGCCCGCCTATATCATCGATCAGGTCGAGCGCGGCGGCCACGTGGTCGAGCAATCGCAATCGCTCGAGGAAGGCTTGCGCGGGGCCGACGTGGTGTACGCCACGCGCATCCAGAAGGAGCGTTTCGCCAACGAGGCGATCGAGGGCTACACGCCGGAATTCCAGGTCTCCCAGGCGCTGATCAATCGCGTGTGCGATGCCGGCACGATCATCATGCACCCGTTGCCGCGCGACAGCCGGCCGGGTGCCAACGATCTGTCGACCGACCTGAACCACGACCCGCGCCTGGCGATCTTCCGCCAGACCGACAACGGCATTCCGATCCGCATGGCGATCTTCGCCGTGCTCATGGGCGTGGAAAACCAGGTGCAGCACGCGATGCGCGACGTCACCTGGCGCACGCCATCGCGCATCGGCCCGGACGACGCCTCGTTCGACGGCCTGGACTGAGCCGGCAAAAGTAAAAAGGCGCATGAGCGCGTCCCGGGCAGGTAAAATTGCGGCAACCCGAGTCTTTTGCCCTGGAGTGCAGTCATGCGCCGTAAAACCCTCACCCAATACCTGATCGAGCAGCAACGCGAGTTCGGCAACATCCCCGCCGAATTGCGCCTGCTCATCGAAATCGTCTCGCGCGCCTGCAAGACCATCGGCTACAACGTCTCCAAAGGCGCGCTCGGCGGCGTGCTGGGCAGCGCCGGCAGCGAAAACGTGCAAGGCGAGATCCAGAAAAAGCTCGACGTGATCTCCAACGAGATCCTGCTCGAAGCCAACGAATGGGGCGGCCACCTCGCCGCCATGGCGTCGGAGGAAATGGAGCAGGTCCACCACATCCCCAATCGCTATCCGAAAGGCGAATACCTGCTGCTGTTCGATCCGCTCGACGGCTCGTCGAACATCGACGTCAACGTCTCGATCGGCACCATCTTCTCGGTGCTGCGCTGCCCCGACGGCGTGTGCGAGGCCACCGAGCAGGACTTCCTGCAGCCCGGCACCCGTCAAGTGGCGGCCGGCTATGCGGTCTACGGCCCGCAAACCGTGCTGGTGCTGAGCACCGGCCACGGCGTGCACTGCTTCACGCTGGACCGCGAGATGGGCTCCTGGGTGCTCACCCAGGAAAACATGCGCATCCCGGAAGACACCAAGGAATTTGCCATCAACGCCTCGAATTCGCGGCATTGGTACCCGCCCGTCAAGCGCTACGTCGACGAACTGCTGCTGGGCGCGGAAGGCCCGCGCGGCAAAGACTTCAACATGCGCTGGATCGCCTCGATGGTGGCCGACGTGCATCGCATTCTCACGCGCGGCGGCATCTTCATGTACCCGGCCGACGCGCGCGATCCCAGCAAGCCCGGCAAGCTGCGCCTGATGTACGAAGCCAACCCGATGAGCTTCCTGGTCGAGCAGGCCGGCGGTGCGGCCACCAACGGCGCGCAACGCATGCTCGAAGTTCAGCCCACCAGCCTGCACGAGCGCGTGGCCGTGTTCCTCGGTTCGAAAAACGAAGTCGAGCGCGTGACCGGCTATCACCGGCAGGATTGAGCCGGCCTGGTGTCAGCCCCGCTTCGGCGACGCCATGCACACCGCTGCCGGGAAAAATATTGCGTCAGGCTAGTGACAAATCGCCTCTGGTTTTGTTAAAATCCGAGGCTTCGCCGGAATAGCTCAGTTGGTAGAGCAGCGCATTCGTAATGCGAAGGTCGGGGGTTCGACTCCTCTTTCCGGCACCAGTAAAATCAAAGGGTTACGGCAATCATGCGCGTAACCCTTTGTCGTTTCTGGCAACAGTGTAACCACTGTGTAACCGGATTGGAGAAACTTCAGGCCTACTTAGGCGATTTAGCAAATCCACTGATAATCCAGCTTAGAGTGCGGGCGCAGACGTATCCGATGACCCCGAGTAACGCTGACCTGCGCCCTTCACTAGTACCAACCGGTCACGGTAGGCCTCATATCCATGAAGCACCTCAGAACTTTCGCCGTTAATTAGCGCTCGCAGTTCTGCAGCGATACCCCAAAAAGCCCACATGTAGCAGTCCCAGCGTTTCATGGGTGTTGCGAAAAGCCTCGCCACTGTCGCCGTAAGTCTGAAAAAGTAGCGCATCAAGCTTTAATGCAAGCTCGCTCGCGCGGTCTTGAGGAAACGATTTGGGGGTAGGGACCGGCGTAGAATTGGTCTTAGCCATGATTCAAGCTCCTTTCTAGCTTGGTTTATGGCCAGGCGGCTCGAAGTGCTGCAACGCCCGCGCCGCCGCTCCGCCGCTCCGCCTGATACCGTCAACCGTCAGGCAACGGTCATGCTCTATACGGCCTCAAGACGCACCACAGCGCGGCTTCCAGTTGCCTCGGCATATCGGGTAAGTGTACGCATCGAAGGCAACGAACGGCCGCTCTCCATTCTTGCAATGGTCGATTGGGTCGTATGCATCCGTTCTGCCAACTCATCTTGAGTCAGTCCGGCTCGAACACGCGCGGCAATGAGTTCTCGTGCAATGGCAAACTCCGGCGCTTGTGCGTCGTATTCAGCCTTCGTTTTGGGGTCCGCCAGCAGGCGTTTTTTCAGGGTGGCAAGGTCAGTCATCGTTCAATCCTCTTTCATTCTGGCGACAGCTGTCTCGATGGCCCGGCGCGGCGTCTTCTGCGTCTTCTTCACGAACACGTGCAGCACAACCAGACGCTGCCCGGTCCGTGTAACGTATATCGCCCGCGCGATGCCATCCCAGCCCGTCATGCGGATTTCCCACAACTTTCCCTCCAACGGGCGCACGTGCGGCATTCCGACGCGCTGCGGACCAAATTCCGCCAGCATTTCCGCGATGTGCAGAAAGCGGGCGCACATATCGGGCGGCAGCGACAGCAATTCGGCTTCAGCGTCGGGTATTAACTCTACGTGCCATGCCATTATTTTATCGTTTTTTTGCTATATTCGTAAATCACTGCGCCACTACCCGCAATCCCGGCGCCTGCTCACGCTTAAAGTCGATGCCCGCCTGCTCCAGCATCCACGCCTCAATCTTGTCGTGCCAGTTTCGCAGCAGATCCAGCGGACGGCGGCGATAATGCTTCTCGGCAAGTGCGCTAGCCGTATGCCCCATAATTTGCGCCACCACGCCTACGGGCACCTCGCACCACTCAGAAAGCGTGCCGAATGACCGGCGCAGGCCATGCAGCGTCACATGAGGCAATCCCGCAGCGGCTAGCGCCTGATTGTGCGCAATGCGCGGCTCGGCAATCTTGCCATCGGCGGCAGCCGAACTACTGAACACCCATTCATTGCGGCGCGGTAACGCGGCCAGCAGGGAGGCAAGATAAGTTGTCAGCGGAATAGCTCGGTCCGTCACCGTTTCCACCTTGTCAGCCACATGCAGGCTTCGCCATTGAAAATCCACTCCGGCCCACTTGAGCGCCGCCATTTCCTCGCGGCGCGCGCCGGTAAGCAATAACGCTTGCAGGTAGGCACTGATAACGGGGTTCTTGGATCGCCCAAGCCAGACCTTGGGCACTGCTAGACGTTCAACCGCTTTGCCGGTTTGACTTTGACCGTGCTTTTTTGCTCCGCATGCCATAAGTCATATTGAAGCTGCTGCCGCAGCCAGATTTCCGGGCTGCCGCCCAGCCATTGGGCCAAACGAATTGCCATATCGGCACTAATCGCAGCCCGCCCGTTAATTACCCTCGAAAGTGCCACACGCGACACCCCCAATTGCTCGGCGGCTTCGGTCACACTCAGACCCAAGGCCGGCAATACGTCTTCCTTGAGTGCGTCGCCGGGGTGCGGCGGATGGTACATGCGCGCCATATTCTGTTCCCTACTGATAATCCTGGTAATCGACAACCTCGGCGTCCTCGCCGCTGGCAAAACTCTCCCATGGGCACGCGACTGATTGAGAAATGCCAGATATGGCCTGTGCGCAATAGTTCACCCTCTTTCCGCTTTGCCCGGAATATCGGACTATTCAGTTGATCGCTCGCAGCACCCGATAATGCAAATCCGGCGCTTGCCAGCGTGCCTCACTCGTTATATGAAACACACGCAAAAAAGCCCAACCGCCAGGTTGGGCTTTTTGCTTTCAGGGAGCGTGGCGCCCTACTCCGCCGCCAGCACCTCGCGAATCACCTGTTCGAAGGTCTCCACCGGCTGGCCGCCGGTCAGTACGTAGCGGCGATTGAAGATGATGGTCGGCACCGAGTGGATGCCCTTGGCCTGGTAGTCCCGCTCCTCGGCGCGTACCTGCTCGGCATAGTCGCCACGCTGCAGCACGGCGCGCGCCTCGACCGGGTCGAGCCCGACGGATTCCGCGACCTCGACCAGGACGTCGTGGTTGCTGACATCCTTGTCGTCCGAATGATAGGCGCGCAGCAGCGCGAGCTTGAGCGGCAACTGCTCGCCCTGGAGACCCGCCCAATGCATCAGGCGATGCGCGTCGAACGTGTTGTAGACGCGGGTGCGCGGACCGAACGTGAAGTCGACACTCGCGCCGCGCTCGCGGATCATCGCTTGCGTCTGGGCCACCTGCTCCGGCGTGCGGCCATACTTCTTGCAGAGATAGTCGACGGTGTTCTCGCCGCCGGCGGCCATGTCCGGATTCAGCTCGAATGGGTGCACCACGATCTCGGGCTCGACCTCGTTTTCGAGACGAGCCAGCGCAAGCCGCAGCGACGACAGCCCGACCGCGCACCATGGGCAGGCGATATCCGAAACAAAATCGATTCTCAGGGGTTGCGGTTGCATGGTGCTTTCCTCCGGCTTGATCGCTTCGATCATACCAGCGAATTTTCCGGCCAACCGGTGTATATTCGCACCCAGCGCTATCTGGCCGGCGTCTGGCCAGCCTTCACTATCAGACAGATCATCGTGCCCCCCCACGTCGTCAATTCCCATGTGGTGTACACCGCCCTCGATCTGGTGGGCACCTTCGCGTTCGCCATCAGCGGCGCCGTCGCGGCCCGCCAAAGACGGCTCGATCTGTTCGGCATCGCGGCCGTCGCCTTCACCGTGGCCTGCGGCGGCGGCATCGTGCGCGACGTCTGCATCGGCGCCGTGCCGCCAGCGGGCCTGTCGAACTGGCGCTATCTGGCCGCCTCGCTGTGCGCCGCCGCGCTCACCATTCTGGCGTATCCGAAAATCCGGCGCCTGCGCCATTCGGTGCTGCTTTTCGACGCGATCGGGCTCGGCCTGTTTGCCGTGTCGGGCGCACAAAAGGCGCTCACCTACGGACACAGCGCGGAGCTGGCAATCCTGCTGGGCATCGTCAGCGCGGTCGGCGGCGGCGTGATGCGCGACGTGATGCTCTCGCGCGTGCCCGCCATCCTCGAGCGCGAGATCTACGCCTCGGCCGCCTTGCTCGGTGCCGTAATCCAGGTCGGCCTCCATTACGCAGGCTGGAGCAACGCCTGGACCCCATGGCTCGCAACGCTCGCCTGCGTGACGGTGCGGCTCGCCTCCCTCTATTTCGGCTGGCGGCTGCCGGTGTTTGGCGAGGCGCGGGAGAATGGGGTTCGCGAGCGGCCGTAGCTCGCCCGCAGTGCAACGCCGGCCGGCAAACGCCGGGCCCGCTTCAGAACCGGGTCCGAATGCCGATCCCCAAGGTGCTCCCGCTCGACAGGGCTGCAACGTGGTCATACAGGTAGCCGGCATAGATGTCGGTTTGCCTGGAGCATGGATAGTCGTAACTGAGCGCCGCCGTCTGGCGCGTTTTGTTCAAGTTTCCATCGTCTCGCGAGTATGCGTACGAGGCCAGTACCCGACCCACGCCAACCGGCACCGCAAGCCCGGCCTGCACCATATTGACGTGAAAGCTGCCGCTGAGCAGTCGATTGCCGGTGTACGTATATTCCCCGAACAATTTCACCGCCCGCACGCGATACGACACGCCCAGTTGCGCCGCCGTTTGGCTTTGCAACCCATGCAGCAGGTTGCCGAGGTCGCCCGGCGTGGCGCTGAAATTCAGATACTGGTAGGTCGCTCCGATCGCGAATGCTCCCTGCGAGAACGTTGCTTGGGTGGCAAACTTCTTGGCGCTGTCGTTGCCCGCCTGGTTGCCAAGCGCATACATGACGCGGGCATTCAATCCGCCGAAATCCGGCGTGGCGTATTGAATCGCGTTACTCCATGAGGTGCCGCCCAGAATGCCCTGATCGGTAGCGTAGCCAGGATAGGTGCCCAAACCGGCATACAACTGATTGATAGTCGGCGAAAAAGTGAATGAGGCATAAAAGGGGTTGAACCGCGCGGACTGCAAATAGAGCAAACTGCCCTGCCGCCCGAGCGTCAGCGTTCCGGCTGGCGACACGATGCCCACGTAGGCATTGCGGGAGAAGAACGCATCGCCGTTATACGAGCCGTACTGGCCGCTCTGCGGTCGGAAAAATCCCTCGATGGCGAACGTCGTCTTATAGCCGCCGCCCAGATCTTCCTGGCCACCGAACCCCCAGAATGACGTCGACATGCCACCGCCCCCCATTTGCGCGGCGCCTGGATTGCCGGGTATGCGTTGATAGCCAGTCCATGCGTCGACGATACCGTACAGCCGTACGCTCGATTGCGCGTTGGCGTGAACGCCGATCGCCGCCAAGGCCAGGGCCACGCCAAGACGGCGGATTTTTTTCGGCATGCCGGGGAAAAAGCTTTCCTTAAACATAATGTTGTCTCTTTCAAATGACGAGCGGAAGCCGCCGTCACGCGCGGGTGACGGCGCTCGGAAAAAGCAAGTGGGTTAGTTCGGCCGGTGCTCCAGCGCGCGCTGGTGATGCAACGCTTTCGCGGCCTTGATTTTCTTGAACAGAAAGAAGTAGAGCTTGATGTACTGCCCCACCAGAATGGCATTCATGAAAGTGCCTTCCCGGATGAACTTAGGCTCCCCCAGGCATACGAAACCAATCGTGGCGCTGACCACCAGCAGCGTGCAATCGAAAGTGGTCTTGATGTTTCCCCATTTCCATCCGGTGCGCCTGAATATCGCATTGACGAACATGTCGATCGGCATGAGCACGAGATTCGCTCGAATCATCAGGAACAGGCCGAATGCGGTCAAGGCGTCCGCGAACGCCAGTAAAGACAATTTCAGGAAGTAGTCCTGAAACCCGATCGAGCGGGTCAGCATCAGGTTCAGATTCAGGCACGACGCCAGCACGAATGCCGGGATCAACGAAGTCAAATCCTTCGCTTTAAAGTCCTTGCGCAACACCAGATAGGTCAGGAACAGCATGAACAACTCAAGCATAAAGTTGTATGTCCCCTGGCTCAAGGACGTGTACACCAGGGTCATGGTGCGGGTCAGGCTGCTCTGGGGCGAAATGCCAATGCCGGCTCTGATCGCCAGACTGATCCCCAGTGTCAGTATGTAAATTCCGGCGGTGTATGTGATCCAGCGCCGCGTCAGGCTGCCGGTATCGATGATTTCCGCGTCTCGTTCATGGTGCGCCATGATTGTCTCTCGGTTGTCTTCCTTGTTTTTTTGCGAATCCGGTCGCCTCTTTTTATCGTGGGGCGCCGCGCTCTTATCGGCAACCCGGACGCACAGCGGCGCTCGGGCTCCCGCAGCCGGCCGGTCATTATGGTACCCGCCGGCCTCCTCCTGTTATCGGGCTGGCCTCACACCATGAACCCGAAACGATCCAGCGAAATGAACAACGTCAGGAGCTTGTTCACCACCGGCTCGCCCTCATTGCGATTGCCCATCGCCTCCAACGCCGCGTCGATGGCGCGTGTCGCCGCGACCAACTCGGACAGGCTCATGTTGGCCATCACGCCGTAAATGTCCAACGGCAGCAAGGCCTTGACCGCCTTGTTTTCGGTGACGACGCAGCCGCCGACCTGGGCATCGATCTGTTTCAGACAGTGGCACATTTCCTCGCTGTCTTGCCCGACCGCTACGAAATAAGCCTTGGGAGCCGGCCAGAACGTCGCCACGGCGCCGCGATCGATGCGCACCCCCTTGAACAGTCCATTGACCACATGGCGCTTGCCGTTGGCATAGCGCTGCACCACCGCGATGCGATTGAGCGTGACGCCGCCGACTTCAGGGACGATTTTTCCGTCCCGCACCGGCACCCAGACTTCCTGATAGAACTTTTCGTGACCCCGGCCGTAGACGTCGAACAGATACACCTTGGCCTGCTTGCCGTCGGCTGAAATCTCCAGCGGCAGCAGCTCGAGTTCTGCCGGGCTCAGGTTGCCAAGTCCCGGCACCGGCTCCTTCACCATGCCGGAATAGTCGATATCGGCGTGCTTGAGCATCTGGCGGTCTTTGGCCACCAGCTCGCCATCCTTGAAGACAAAGCGCGGATTGATTTTCGACAGGCTGTCGGTCAGCACGATATCGGCGAAGCGCCCGGGTGTGAGCGAGCCAAACTTGTTGTCCATGCGAAATGCCCGCGCCGTATAAAGCGTGGCCATTTTGATCGCCTGAATCGGATCGATGCCCATTTCGGCACACAACGAGACGACCCAATCCATATGGCCCTTGGTCAGCAAGCGATCGACCGAAATATTGTCCGCGCACAGTTGGAAATTCTCGGCGGGCCACTTGCGCTTGACGATCGCGCGCAACATGATCTTGATCACTTCGGCGCTGCCGACGCCAAACTTGATCTGCGTCTGCAGACCATAGCGAACGCTTTTCTCGATGTCGTCTTCCTTCCAGACATCGTGATTGGCAAACGCGCCGATCGCGGGCATGTAGTTCAGCATCATGTCCGACAGCGTGGTCACGCCCCAATGCGTGTTCATGAAGCCGCCCTTGGCGCGCCCCAACGCGGACTTGCGGAAATCGTCGTCATTGCCCACGCTGTAGGTCAGGTGCGCGAGCTCGCCCAGGCCGATCACCGGTTCCATCTTCAACAGCGCATCGGTGACCTCCACCGAGGTTTTCTTGCCGGGCGCAAACGCATACACGCGATACGGCAAGCGCTCGTGGTGCTTGAACAGTTGCGCGGTCGCCGGCACCGCCTCGGCTCCGGCCGCGCTTACGAAATCCAGGCATTCGGAAAAAATGGTGGTCGTGCCGCAAGGAACGATCGCCTCGCCGAACGCGGCGGGATGCGCCAGTTGCGCGTCGAAGTGAACGTGCGCGTCGATCAGCCCGGGAATCGCATACAGCCCCTCGCCATCGAACACCTGACGCACCTTGATGGCCGTCTCGTCGGGATTCAGGGCGACGATGCGCTTGTCATAAACCAGAATCGAGCCCTGGTACACGGTTTCGCTGTGCACATCCAGGATGTTCAGATTCCTCAGCAGCAAATCCGCTTCCTTTTTCCCGTTCAGGATGTCGAAAATTGCCCTCACCTGATCGTAGTGGGCGGCAACCTGATCGCGTTGCGCGGATGCCGAGGCATTTCTCTCGGTGATTTCTTGGTACATGGCTTGTCTCTCTCTCATCAATTGGCACGAGCCTGTTTGCCGCGGCTCGGCAGCGAACCCATCCGTCAGACCGAGGCTAAACCCCGCGTGCGGCAAAGCGGGACGAGCGCGGGTTCGGCTCTTTCAGATCCCGTCGCCAACCAGGGCGACTGGCGTAATGAAAACCCAATTAACCGTTTCTGAAAAGCGATGTTTTAAGCACATAATGTGCATTTTTCGAGTACGCTACGGTTTCACTCAGGATCCATCGCCATGCTCCACTCACGCCTTCTGCGCTACATCGACGAAGTCGCACGCTGCGGTTCCATCCGCGCGGCCGGCGAAAAACTGCACGTCGCCCCGTCGGCCATCAGCAAGCACGTCCTGCTGCTCGAAGAGACCATCGGCGAGCCCTTGTTCGAGCGCCTGCCGCGCGGGCTGCGGCCAACAGCGGCAGGAGAAATTCTTCTGGCTCACGTGCGCAGCACCTTATCGGCGTACCGCCAGGTCGAAGCCGAGATACGGGATCTGAAAGCGCTGGAAAAGGGCGAAGTGATCATTGCCACCATGACTGGCCTGGCCAGTGGTATCGCCTCGACCGCCGCGACACACTTCTGCGCGCAACATCCCCACATAAAACTTTCCATTCGGGTGATGCCGGTGCTTGAAATCCTGGATGCGATCGCCAGCGGCGACGCCGATCTTGGCCTGGGCTTCAATCTGCCGCCCTCGCCCCAACTCGAAACCCTCTGGGAAATGGACACGCGCTTGGGCGCCGTGATTTCTCCGAGCCATGCGCTGGCACGCATGGAATCCATTCCGCTGGCCTATTGCGCGTCTTACCCGCTCATCTTCCCGGATCGCTCCATGCTGATCCATGGCATCGTCGCCGACACTTTCGCCGAGGCTGGCCTCAGCGTCGAGCCGGCCTTCCGCACCAATTCGATCGAGACGATGAAGCGACTCGCAGCCGCCGGCGAAAGCATTGCCTTTCTCAGCAAGTTCGACATCGTCGAGGAGTATCGCCAGGAGGTCCTCACCTACCGTCAGATCCGCGATCGCGCCTTCAGCAAGAACGTACTCTCGCTGGTTCGCCGCGCAAAGCTCGGGCGGGGTCTTGCAAGCGTGATGCTCGCCGAGGAGATCATCGGTGTGCTGGGCGCGATGAGCGGATAGGGTTTCCCGTTGTTTATGCTTCGTCCATTGTCGCATCGCGCTCTTTGGCCCGGCGCCCGCCGGTGTTCGCAGAGGCGCGGGGAAATACACTTCGGGAGCGATCGTAACCAACCGCGCCTCGGCCGCCAAAGCGCTTCTGCCCAGTGTGACTCAGCCACGGCACGATCCGTGCTGCGCGCTGCGCACTCGTTCTGTCTATACTGGTACAGCAAACGGTCTCCGAGGTACGCCTACATGGGCCGTCATCCAGGCCCCAACAAATACCGGGGCTCCTTATGGAGTGCAAAATGACCAAACGACGCGACGTGCCGGGCATCCGGCGCTATGACGCCCCCGCCGGCGGATGGGGCGCGCTGCGAGCCACCGCGCAGGCGATCCGGCAACAAATGGAAGGGCTCGGCGCACCGATCACCCTGCTGCGCACCAACCAGCCCGACGGCTTCGATTGCCCCGGCTGCGCATGGCCCGACAAAGAGCATAGGTCGACCTTCCAGTTCTGCGAGAACGGTGCCAAGGCGGTCACCTGGGAAGCGACCAGCAAGCGGGTCGGACCGGATTTTTTCGAACGCCACACAGTGTCTTCGCTGCTGCGGCGATCCGATTACGAGCTGGAAGATCTTGGCCGGCTCACCCACCCGCTGGTCTACGATCGCGCCACCGACACCTTCCGTGCCGTCGAGTGGGAAGCGGCGTTTGCCCGCATCGGCGAGATCCTGCGGGGCCTGCCCTCGCCCGATCAGGTCGAGTTCTATACGTCCGGCCGGGCGTCGAACGAAGCGGCCTACCTCTTTCAGTTGTTTGCGCGCGAATACGGCACCAACAATTTCCCCGATTGCTCGAACATGTGTCACGAGCCGACCAGCGTGGGGCTGCCGCAATCGATCGGCATCGGCAAGGGCACCGTCTCGCTCGACGACTTCGACGCCGCCGAACTCATCATCTCGATCGGGCATAACCCCGGCACCAATCACCCGCGCATGATGGGCACGCTGCACGAGGCCTCGCGCCGGGGCGTGCCCATCATCGTCTTCAATCCGCTGCGCGAGCGAGCGCTGGAGCGCTTCGCCGATCCGCAGAATGTCGTCGAGATGGCGACCTACGGCTCGACCCGCATCGCATCGACCTACTACCAGGTCGATGCCGGCGGCGATGCAGCCGCCCTCAAAGGCATCATGAAGGCGCTGCTGGCCATGGACGCGGCGCACGGCAACGTGCTCGATCATGCATTCATTGCCGAGCACACCCAAGGATTCGACGCCTTCGCCGCCGACCTGGCGACAACCACCTGGGCCGACATCGAAACCGTCAGCGGACTGGCCCGCGGCGAACTGGAGCAAGTCGCGGCCGCCTATGCCAAATCGAATGCGACCATCGTCACTTATGGCATGGGCATCACCCAGCACAACCGCGGCACTGCAAACGTCCGCCTGATCGCCGACCTGCTGCTGTTGCGCGGCAATTTCGGCAAACCCGGCGCCGGCATCTGCCCGTTGCGCGGCCACTCGAACGTGCAGGGCAATCGCACCGTCGGCATCACCGAAAAACCTTCCGCCGCGTTCCTCCAACGTATCGAGGACGTGTTCGGCTTCAAGCCACCGGCGACGCACGGGCACGACGCCGTGCGGACCATGCAGGCGATGATCGACGGCTCGGCCAAGGCCCTGATCTGCCTGGGCGGCAACTTCGCGGTGGCACTGCCCGACGCGGGGCAATCGTTTGCCGCGATGGGCAAGCTCGACCTGAGCGTACACGTGGGCACCAAGCTCAATCGCTCGCATCTGCTGGTCGCCAGGGAAACCTACGTACTGCCCTGCCTGGGCCGCACCGAGCTCGACCTGCAAGGCGGCATGCGTCAATCGATCACTGTCGAAGATTCGATGTCGATGGTGCACGCCTCCGCCGGCAAGCTGCCGCCCGCCTCCGAGCAACTGCGCTCCGAGCCGGCCATCGTCGCCGGCATGGCCAGCGCGACGTTGCCGCACAGCAAAGTGGCATGGCCGGCATTGGTCGCCGACTACGACAAAATCCGCGATGTTATCGAACAGACCGTGCCGGGCTTCGACTCGTACAACGCCCGCATCAGAATCCCCGGCGGGTTCCGCCTGCCGTTGCCGCCGACCGAACGCGTGTGGCCCACTCCGTCGGGCAAGGCCATGTTCTCGGTGTTCGGGGGCGTCAAGGAAGACGCCGATGTCTACGGCGCCGACGAAGTGCTGCGCCTCATTACGATCCGCAGCCATGACCAATACAACACCACCATCTACGCGATGGACGACCGCTACCGCGGCGTCTTCGGCCGGCGCGACGTACTCTTCATGAACGAAGCCGACCTCGCCGAGCGCGGCCTTGAACATGGCGACCTGGTCGACATCGAAACCGTCGTGACGGGCCGGCCGCTGCGCCTGGAGAAAATCACCGCCATCGCCTACAGCATCGCGCAAGGCTCGGTGGCCGCCTACTATCCGGAAGCCAACGTGTTGGTGCCGCTTGATTACTTCGACAAGGAAAGCGGCACGCCTTCATACAAGTCCGTGCCGGTGCGGGTCACGCGATCGGGGTGATGGTTAGCGGGTTTCATGGGGTTGCCAAACAGGTTGCTTGTCGGCACCACTCCGCATCGTCTTCGCCAGAGACCCTTTTTTCTTGCTTGGCGCCATGCCAATCGACTGCGATGGCCAATGGCAAGGCGCAAGCGCAGGTTGGGCGATGGTCACACCTCTGTGTTTCGCACGAAATTTTCTGGTACGGGCGGTCCCCACAGATAGAGCGAATCTTCTGGTAGAAAGTCTCCTGCTGGCCAGTCTCGCCCAGCGGATATGAAGTCAATGTCGGCCGAATACTCGCAAAACGAGCCCCACGGGTCCTCGACGTAATGGAAATAGTTGGCCCCGAGCACATGCCTTCCGGTTCCCCACCCCCTCGCGTAGCCGGCAGCGGCCATTTGTGCCGCACCCTGGCCGACCATGTCCACACTCGCGACGTCCCATGACGAATGGTGCCAGCCGCGCGCACTGCTCTTGGCAAAAGCAACCAAATGATGATCGCAACCATGGGGCGCATGGGTAAAGGCAATCAAATCGCCCGACTTATCGGACAGCCTCAGCCCCAGTGCACGCTCGTAGAAAGCTACCGCACGCAATACGTCTGTCGTGAAAAGCAGTACATGCGATAGTCGCCTGGGCCGCACGCGGGGGGCCTCGGCGCGGGTGCAGGCACCGCGCGTATCGGCTGCGGCACCTGCGCTGACATGAGGCACTTTACAGTCCGGGCTGGTTTTTTTTCCGGCGCGGACCTGAATGAGATTGCCGTCAGGATCGTGGAACCAAAATCCCGCACCTGCATCACCGAGCGCCGGAGAAATATTCGTACCCCCCGCCGCAATCACCTGCGTCCGAAGCACCGGAAGATCGGCCGCATAACCGTTAAAGCACAAGTAAGCCAGTGACTTATTTGACGCGGCCAACAGGCGTGCCCAGCGATGGCCATCCGCAGCGCGCAATTCCAGCCCGGCGATCTGTCCCGACGCCGGGTCGACATCCAGGCCGAAGGACTCGAAGAACCGGTGAGCGTCGGCCAGGGACGGTACGTTCAATGCAAAATGGTCAATGGAATGTACCGCCGCGGCCGCTTGAAAGCGTGATTCTTGTCGCATGGCAATTCCTCGAATCAGCGTTTGATCTCGTCGGCAATTGGATTGCGCAGCGTTCCAATACCTTCGACGCTCACCTCGCACACATCGCCATGCCGCATCAATAGCTTCGGTGTACGCGCCCAGCCAATGCCTGATGGCGTGCCGGTGACAATCACGTCTCCCGCCTCCAGCGTCATCGCCCGGCTCACGATGCTGATCAGGCTCGCCACGTCGAATAGCATGTCATCGGTGCTTGCCGATTGCACCACTTTGCCGTTCAAGCGAGTCTCGAGACGTAACCCCTTCACCCCAGGCGGCAGTTCATCGGCAGTGACCAGATCGGGGCCGAACCCTCCGGTACGGTCAAAATTCTTGCCAACTGTCCATTGCGGCGACTTGAATTGGTATTCACGCACGGAGGCGTCATTGAATAGCGTGTAACCGGCAACATAGGCAAGCGCGTCTTCCGGGCGGATATGGCGCCCACCTTTGCCGAGAATAGCGGCGATCTCCCCCTCGAAGTCAAGGCCCTCGCTGTCTGGTACCGCCGGACGTACCAGAGGTTGCCCATGCGCTACCAGACTGGTCGCCACACGGAAAAAGATGGTCGGGTAGTCTGGTTGCTCATATTTGCTCTCCTTGGTGTGATCGGCATAGTTCAGGCCCGCGCAGATAATCTTCGGCGGGCACGTCAGCGGCGGCAGGAACGTGAGACCTTCCGCAGTTATGGAGGCTTGACCTGACCGCGTCCGCCCGTGCACAGTCAGATCGACTCCGCGAGCGAGCAGAGACTCGAGCGCCTCCTCGCCAACGATCCGGATCGCATCGCCCTCGCGAACGCCCAAGGTGGGCTTGTCATTATGGAGAAATGAAACGTAACGCATAACCACTCCTGAAAACAGTAAGTACGATCGGCTCTGTCATGCCACTGTCAGGTGGCCGGCAAGGCATGACGATCTATCCAGGCTGCGAAGGCGTGGCAGATCGCATCGCTGGCTCGGCGCGCCGATGCCGATGCCTCGAACAAGCCGAAGAAGGTATGAAACATGTCCTCGAAGAGAAAAAGTTCAACCGGCACACCGTCGGACTCCAAACGCTTGGCGTAAGCGATTCCCTCATCGTGCAATGGATCATGACCGGCAACGGCAACGAGCGCCGGTGGCATACCGGCGAGGTCAGCCGCCCGCAGCGGCGACGGTGGACATTCGGTGGCGCGTGCTTTTGCCGCACCCATGTAAAGTCTCGCGATCTCGCGTAAATCGTTCGTGGACAACATTGGAAAGTCGGTGCGCGTCGCCTCGATACGAGCCACGTCTCTTGCCATATCCACGCCGGGCACGACCAGCAACTGCGCGGCCAGGCGCCGATCTGCGCCGCGCAGCTCCCACGCCGTTGAAGTAGCCAGGTTGGCGCCCGCGCTTTCGCCAGCGACAGCGATGCGCGACGCGTCCCCGCCAAGGTGGTCCACGTGACGAATTACCCAGCGCACCGCGGCCAGCGCATCGTCATGAGCGGCCGGGAATGGATGCTCCGGCGCAAGCCGGTAGTCCACGGACACAACCACGGTGTGAGTGTCCCGGCAGAGCTTGCGTGCAATGTCGTCCATAAGCTCAACGCTGCCCAACACGAATCCGCCGCCATGAAAAAACACTGTCGTTGGCAAAGGCATCGGCGTGTCCTGCGGCCGGTAAATGCGCACAGGAACATGCCTCGTAGCGCCTCGCACAATGTCAACCGCGACCGCATCCTCCACGGCGCCAACGACCGGCATGGCGACCCGTTGGCGCGCGGTCATGACGGCAAGCCGCATGCGTTCGCGCGCCTGCTCCGGTGTGCCGGAGAATGGCGGCGGACTGTTCGATGCGGCACGCGCCGTCACGATGGCGGACAGTTCGGCATCGAGTGCCTGCGCTGGATGGATGTCGTTCATCGCAGCCCCAGAACGTACCGTTGGGAAGCCCGCGCCCGTTGACGCAGACGTTCAAGGTCGATACCGACCATTCGGCCATGACGCTTGACTGCACGACCCGCCACAAAGACAGAATCCACATTGCCCGGATGCGCCGCCAGCACGACCGCACCGATGGCGTCGGAAACCGGTGCGAGATTAAGGTCGTCACCGCGGATCATGACGATGTCTGCCTGCTTGCCTGGTGTCAGCGAGCCGACCTTATGGTGAAGACCGTTTGCCCGCGCGCCCGCGACAGTGGCGAACTCGAGCACTTCGCGCAGCGTTAGCGTAGCTGGAGCGTTGGGCACCCGGGAATGCCCGCCTCCCATCCACGACCGGTAATATGCGAACGCGTGTCGCATCTGCGTAAACATGTCGCCCGAGCACTTCGTCTCAGTGTCTCCGCTCAGACTCGGGCGGACACCTGCGGCGAGCAAGCGGTCGAGCGGGATGTCGCCAATGCCCTGCGCATTCAACTCGCAATGCACTCCAAGCGACGCGCTGACGCCGGCATCGGCCATCATCGCGATTTCGTCCGCTCCGGAAAAGCAGCAATGCACGAATGTCAGATCCTCGCCGAGCATGCCGGCCGCATGCATCTGGGCGATCGCACGCACCGGCGCATTACGCGCATAGGCGCCCATGTGAATGCTGGAGCGAATGGCAAGTTCACGGGCCAGCCGTAAATCAGCAAGCCAAACGTCGCGCTGGGCCATCTCTGGCCCCCGCGCCGCCATCGCGAGGGTGAGCAATTGATCGTCAGATGAAAAGAAGCGCTCGCGCAAGCGCCGAATGTCGGGCGGATGCCCGCGCCTGCTGTCGAACATCCAGGACCCACCATCGACCAGCGGCCAGCCGTGCGCAAAAACACCACGAATGTTGGCGTCGCGCAGCGCCAGGATCGCGGCGTCCGCGTGCTCCGGCGAGTTCTGCACGTGCGACCAATCGAGCATGGTGGTGATCCCGCCTTCGAGAGCGGAAACCGCGCCGAGCAGCGTACCCGTGTAGACGTCCTCGGGCCGGAATGCCGCTCCCTTGGCGCCCAGCATCTCGGCAAAATAGATCTGGGGATCGATGTCTGCATACCGATGCCGAACGCAACTTTGCCACGTGTGGCGATGCGTATCGACGAAGCCCGGCAGGACAATCATTCCACATGCGTCGATGCGCTCGGCATCTGGCGCATCAATGCGCGGCGCGACCGCGACGATGCGCTCGCCCTCGACCAGGAGGTCGCCTTCGAGCAGATCGCCGATAGCCTCGTCCATGCTCACGATCCAGCCGCCGCTCAGAAGCATGCGTTGTTCGTTCATGTGCTCACCTCCTTAGCCACTTACCCAGCTGCTCCACGACTTCGCCAGCTTTCACCGTGTTGTCGCTAGCCCACGCCACATAGCCGTCGGGGCGCACCAACAGCCCCTTCACACCTTCGAGTGCCGCCGGAATGCGCGCCACGCGCGCTTGCAGCACGGTCACCGGCAACCCCCGAACGTCGAGCGTTTCAAACTGACGGCCAAAGCCTTCCAGGTCAAGCAAGATGAAGTGACGCTGACGTAGGGTCTCGGTCAGCGCCACTGACTTGCCGTCGAGCAGCATCAAGTCGACGTCGGGACAGCAATACCCGACCAGTGGATGGCTGCCCGCGTCGCTGGGATAGGGGATCTCGAGTCCGCACAGTTCCAGCACCAGCTTGCGCTGAACGTCGGTCAGCGGAATAAATTCAGCCTGCATTCGCCGCTTGAGTGCCACCGCCTCGGGCGAAAAATTGAATTGCAGCGCGCATTGCGCCCTCACGCTGTCGAGCAAGCGACGCATAACCGGCATACGCTCGGCATCATAGGTGTCGAGCGTCGCTTCGTCGGCCACGCCTTTCACCACATTGGCCAGCTTCCAGCCCAGATTGAACGCGTCCTGGAGACAGAAATTCATACCCACACCGCTGGACGGATAATGGATGCGTGCGGACTCGCCGACCAGAAACACGCGTCCTCGGCGCAACGTCGGCACTGCCCGCATCTGGTCGTCGAAGCGCGAAGCCCAACGGTAGGACGTAATGCCGTAGTCGGTGCCGTGCACGTCGCGAATGCACTGCAGCACCTCGTCCAGCGTGACCGGTTCGTCCCTCGGCGCATGACGCCGCTCGCGATGCACGATATTGAAGCGCGTTACACCCTTGCCGAACGTATAACCGCGAACCCAGCCCATTTCGTTGTCGACGTTGATGCGCCCGCTCGGCCATGGGGCCTCCAAAAACGCATCGACTACGATGCCGCGAAACGTGCCCGCATGCCCGTCGAACGGCAGGTCGATCCTTTTTCGCACTGCGCTGCGCCCGCCATCCGCGCCGACCAGATAACGTGCCCGGCGTGTGCCTATCGTGCCGTCGCCGAACATCACGTCGATTTCAAGGCCGTCGGCGTCCTCACGGATATCACGGAACTCGGCGCCGCGCTCAATGACCGCGCCACACTCCGTGGCCCATTCCCACAGAATTTCCTCCGTCAAGTTCTGTGGCAGGCCAAGCGTGAAGCCAAAACGCGTTTCGAGATGTTTCCACTCGATCGGATGAAAACCTGCCCATATATGGGTCGGCCGAAAGGGATAAGGAGCGATTTCACGCGTCTTCTCGATAAATCGATCGGCGATGCCGCGCGCATCGAACAATTCAAGCACACGCGGCAAGAGCGTGCCGGCGCGCGATTGCACGCCGGCGGTCCTGCGCTCCAGCACCAGCGTTCTGGCGCCGGCCCCGGCCAACTCAGCCGCGACCGTCAAGCCCGACGGCCCGCCGCCAATCACGATGACATCCCACTGCATTACGTTCTCTCCATCAACTGACGAACCCTGCGATATCGGCCGAGCCGCGCCGGCCGTCAAAAGAAATGCGTGATACCAGCCTCGATCTCCACCTGATGCGGGCCAGCCGCGGGCGCCTGGTTGCGCATTACCGCCCGCTGCCCGGCCCCGGCAAGCTGGAGCACGCCAAGCACATACAGGCTCGTGCGTTTGGAAAGCGCATAGTCGGCATGCGCATGAAACTGATTCCACTTATATGATTCGAGCTTGGTGTACGAATAGCCGCCACCGAGCCGCAGCCGCTGCGTCACGTACTTATAGGCCCCCACATCGATCGTCTGCGCGGTAGCGGAATCACCCAGCGCCGATAAGCGCGTGTAACTGTAGTTACCCATCACACGCCAGCCGTCGTTGGCATATGCCATGCCGAGCGTGCCAGTGTTCTGCCGCTGATGGATCAACGTGTTCGGTGCCGCCGAAAAATTTACCCCATACAGAGATGACACACCGAGCCTTGTGCCAGGGGTGTACGGCACGCCGTTGACCGACTCCCAAACCGCGATGGATTGCCACGGCCCTGCCGTGAAATTGACTTCCGCGCCGACCACCCGCCCGGTGTTGGTCGTCGACGTCGATTGCCCGAAACCGTACATTGCGCCAAACTGAAAGCCGCCATAAATCGGCGATTTGTACTTGATGGAGTTGTTCAGCGCATTGCCGACCGTCCTGTCGAGATTGCCCGGGTGGGTTGCGAGAAGCGATGTAAATCGCTCCGACGTGAACGGCACGAGGTCTGCCAGCAAGTCATACATCGAACCAATCGTCAGCGTGCCCCTGCTTGCCGAGCTCAAGCCAACGTAACTCTCATACGGCAGATCCATGCCGTTGTTGAGGAACACATAGCGGCTTAAGCGGAAAATGGCCGAAGTGTCGCTATCGATGACCTCCTTCCCTGTCATCGCAATGAATGGCACTGCATGCGTGTTCGTCGCTTGATACTGCGCACCACCACCGGCTCCGGCATTGCTGGTGTATGACACCCCCATGCCGAGCAGTCCGGAGAGCGTAACGCTCGATTGCGCACTGGCCGTTCCAATCGTCGCCATAAATATTGCACTACTAATCATTAAATTGCGATGACGCACTTTCATCTATCCGTCTCCTTGACATAGTTTTTATGTTGGCCGCACCGAAACTCGCTGCGCGTTCTTCAACCATGCTTGCCGTCGATTACGGCAGTCACTCCCACCAGTGTTACCTGCTTTGCTCGTTGGTCGCAGCTGGTCTCAAGCAAAAGTTCGGGCCGACACGGGCAATCGCGCGTCGCGCGCCAGATTTCGGCGCATCAGTGTCGCGGCCGCAGTCGCCAACAGCCCGGTCACGGCAAACACGACAGCCATGGCGTGCGGCAAGGCTTGCGGCAGATCACCAAAGATGTGGCGCTCCACCAGCGCAATCACCGTAGGCGATAGCCCTTGACCGACCAAACCGTTGAGAACCAATACGATCGCCATTACCAATCCAACCGACTGGGACGGCACCGTCCGCGCGACGATCACCGAGGCCACCGACATGAACGTCCATGAGCACAGGACCACCAATGCGTCGAATGCCCAAAAGGTCGATAGTGAACCGGCCAGCACCAATGACACAGTGAGCGCTGTGACGGCCGCGCTCGCCACGATGCCGACGCTCGCCACTCGCGTGAGCGACGCCGCGATTTGCCGGCGTTGCATGCACGTGCCCGCCAGCCAAAGCCCGACCGGGCCGGCAGTCAACATCAGCGCTCCCTGCGCCAGGCCGAACTCCTTGATACCGAGCGAAAAGCGCCTGATCACCATGGTCGGCACCCAAGCGGCAAGACCGTATGTAATCATCGCGTTGCCGATCACGAACAGCAGCAACGGCCCGAATACGCCACGCTGCGCCCACAACATCCGAAGCACGGCGCGCAAGCGCGCGTCTTGCGCAACAGTCGACGCCTCGCCTCCATGCCGGCCGGGATCTCGATTCAGGAAGATCGTCAGCCCGATTGGCAAGCCGACCACGCCGATCAGGAGGAGCGCCATCTGCCATGCGGCGACATCACCGACAAGCGGCAGCGCATGCCATCCGGACACTTGAAGCGCCCCGATCAACGGGCCGCCGAGCACAAGTGACAGGCCGGTCCCCAACATCAGCGCCATGGTGTAGACCGACAGCGCGCGAGCGCGCCGTGCTTCGTCGACGCCGTCGCGAATCAGAGAGTAGGAAGCGGGGGGAATCATCGCCTCGGCACCACCAACAACGACGCGTGCGAGCACCAACGCGGCGAACGACGCGGCAACCGCGTTGGCCGCAACCGCAAGCGACCATACCACCACACCGCACGCAATGATCGCGCGCCGGTCGAAGCGGTCCGCCAGCCATCCGGCAGGTAATCCAACGACAATATTCGCCACGGCAAACGCGGCGCCAATCAGAAAGCTGATCTGGACGTCGTTCACGCCGAACGCATGCCGGATCGGCCCAACCATCAAAACCAGAATGTTCTTGTCGATCTGGGCCAGCATCGTCATCACTGTCAGCGTGACGACCAGCCCCCACTGGGCGAGAACCGGGTTCGCCTTGCGAATCTCACGCATGCTAGTTGTCTCCTCGATTTGTCTGCCATGTTCGGCTTATCTCGCCGTCTGAAAGGATTATAGATTTCACGTGACATTTATAAAATTTATTGTTTAAATTTGAGACATCCATTCCATAAATGTCAATCCATGCGCTTCAATAAGCTCGACCTCAATCAACTCGTGGTGCTCGACGCACTGCTATCGACGCGCAGCGTTGGCAAGGCCGCCGAGCAGTTGTTCCTGAGCCAGCCGGCCACAAGTTGTTCTCTGGCGCGGCTACGCGAGTATTTCGGCGACGAATTGTTGATGCCAGTGGGTAAGACCCAGGTGTTGACACCGCTCGCAGCCGAGTTGATCAAGCCCGTGCGAGACGTATTGCTCCAAATTCAAACCATCACGCGATCGCGCCCTTCATTCGATCCGACCACGTCGACTCGACGCTTCACCATCGAATCGTCGGACTACGTCATCAGCGTGTTTCTTTCGGCGGTAGTTCGGCGCGCAGCGGAATTGGCCCCGTTGATGGAGTTTGACCTGCGAGCCATCAGTCCGCAGACGCCGGAGCATTTGGAGAGCGGCGAAGCGGAACTGCTCATCGCTCCCGAGTTTGCCAAGGTCCCCGGCCATCCAAGCGAGCCCCTGTTTGAAGACACATTTTCCTGCCTCGTGTGCGCCGGCAATCCAGCGTACGGCGACGAGATGACGGAGGATCAATACTTCGCTGCGACCCATGTCGGGGTCGAATGGGGGGGCGGGCGGCGCATCACGTTCGATGCGCGCCTGATCTCGACCGGCAAGCGGGCACGGCGCCAAAGCGTGATCGCTCCTTCTTTCACACTGATTCCCGAATTACTGAGTGGCACTGCGCGGATTGCCACGCTGCCGTCACGCCTCGCATATCAGATGGCCGCGCGGCTTCCGCTGCGAGTGATCGCGTGCCCGGTTGCGATACCCGCATTCGCCGAGCATTTGCAATGGCATAAATATCAGGAACGTGATCCGGCGATCGCGTGGCTACGATCGTTGCTGACGGAAACCGCAGCGGGTCTGAAGGCCCCCACGGACCTTGGATCGGCTGCGGACGGAGCGAAAAACAAGACCGCCCGCGCTCGCAAGCCGCGATCGCGGGCGATTGACTGAAGTCTTCCCGGCACGCAGATACGCGGCCTCAAGGTTGAGCAGGAATGTGACGCGCCAAATGCTATTCGTCCAGACGCCGGGCCTCGGATCAAACCTTAGCGGCTTCAATGAATGGCCCCGGCAGGCCGGCTCGGTTTGTTACGAATCAGGCAACGTGTCACGATCATACAGCGCGGTACGATACCCAAGGTGGTACTGTTTCGTCGTCCCTCGTGGACACGTTTCACCGGCCTCACGCCGCCCAGGAAGCCGAAACCTACCAGGTGCGTGACGCGCGCAAATTTCTTGAGAAAATGCGGGATTCAAGCCATGAAAGCCATGAATTACAAGGGCTACGCGATCCGCATTGAATACAGCGATAAAAATGAATGTTTCGTCGGTCACATTACCGGCATATATGACGTCGTCGGGTTTCACGGCGATTCGGTGACACAGTTGCACGCTGCCGTCATCGAAGCGGTCCACGACTATCTGGCTACCTGCGAGAAGCTCAGGCGGCCACCGAAAAAGCCGTATTCGGGAAAATTCGTGCTGCGCGTGCCGACCGAAATGCATTCGCGCATGGCGATGCAGGCCGAGGCGGCGGGAAAGAGCCTGAATCAATGGGCAACAGAAGTATTGGAAGAGGCCATTCACGCTTGAATCCACCGATGACACGCATGCCTCCGGTGTCTTCTCATATCACCGTTGCAAGTCAGTCAACTCTGCGCCAGCCGGCCCCGCCCTGCCCTGGCCAGCTGCAAGATCACCCGCGCCTTCGCCGGCAGTCTTTTCATCGCTGTCGGCAATCAGCTTCGCAGAAACGTCGCGGCCTGAGCGCCAGGGTGAATAAATCACATGCGCGCGAGTTACACCCGCATGCGTTTGAGCGGCTTTATCTTCGGCTTTGGCTGCTGCTCCGCCTGCCACAGATCCCACTGATTTTGCATCCCCAGCCACAACTCGGGCGACGTGCCCAGCCATGCCGAAAGGCGCAACGCCATGCCCGCAGTCACGCCTGCCTTGCCGTTCAACACCTTGGACAGCGTAATGCGGGAGACCTGTAACGCCTGGGCCGCTTCCGTGACCGTCATGTCCTGCGGCAACCATTGCCGCAACACTTCGCCGGGGTGAGCGGGGTTGTGCATCTTGCTCATGTCGTTTCTCTAGTGGTAATCCTGATAATCGACCAGTTCGGCATCTGCGCCGTTGAAGCGGAACGTCACGCGCCAATTGCCGTTCACCCAGATCGACCAGTGACCAGCCAAATCACCAGTCAACGAGTGCAGGCGCCACGCCGGCGCATTCATGTCCTGTGGACCAGCGGCACTGTCCAGAGCGGTCAGCAACAAGCGCAACTTTCCGGCATGGCGTGGCTGGATGCCCCCTTTGTTACCTGTGCGATAAAAAGCTTCTAACCCCTTATGGCGAAAGGTCTTTATCATGAATTATTGCATACTGTTAATTAACACTTATCAACACCAGGCGCTCATCCCTGAATCAAATCGCGGCAACCGCGATGAATGATGCCGCACAAGCCGGCTCAGTTTGTTCTGAAAGAAGCGCCCAGCCCCACCTCCCCATCAGTCAACCGATCCGCCAACCGGCACCGCTCCGCCCCGTCCGGCTGCGAGATGCCCCGCACCGTCGCCAGCAAGCGATGCGACAACTCGGGCGCCAGAGTCACGATGCAACACTGGTCATGTCGAGTGAGGGAAATAGTGCGAGATGAGCGTGCTGAGATCGGTGCGTGGCGCGTCCTCCGTTGGAGCAGAAACGTTCGTCCATATTTCGCCACGATTGCAACGAAAGCCAAAGCGCTTACCATCTGCATAACGCAGCGACATTTCAAAAGGAAATCCAATGCAGGGTAAGCAAGCCGGCAACGGCCCGACAATGCACGCGATCGTCACCACCGGCACCGGAGGGTACGACAAGCTTGAATACCGGCAAGTCGCCGTTCCGGTCCCCGGGCCGGGCGAGGTGCTTGTGAAGGTCCTGGCCGCCGGCGTGAACAACACCGAGATCAACACCCGGCTCGGCTGGTATTCGTCGTCCGTCACGAACGGCACCGGCGATACGAGCGATGACCGGAATCGGCCCGATGGCGGCTGGAATGCCGCGACGCCCTTTCCGTTCATTCAGGGGACGGACTGCTGCGGCGAAGTGGTCGGTCTCGGCCCCGGCGGCGATCAGACCCGGATCGGCCAGCGGGTCCTGGTGCGGCCCTGCATGCGCGAGCATGGATTCGAGCGCATGGACAACGTCTGGATGGGATCGGATTTCGACGGCGCGTTCGCGCAATATGTGAAAGTCCCCGAGGGCGAAGCCTTCAAGGTCGATTGCGACTGGAGCGACGCCGAGCTCGCGACGGTTCCCTGCGCATACGGCACGGCCGAGAACATGGTGCATCGTGCCGGCGTTCGCGCGGGGCAACGGGTTTTGATTCCCGGCGCCTCGGGCGGCGTCGGATCGGCCCTTGTCCAGCTCATCAAGCGGCGCGGTGCCGAGGTGGTAGCGATAACCACCGCATCCAAGCGCAGCGCCGTCGAGGAAATCGGCGCGGATCGCGTGCTGACCCGCGAAGACGATCCGCTGCAGGTCCTGGGCGAGCAAAGTGTCGACGTAATCATCGACAATGTCGGCGGGCCGGCCTTTGGCACCTTGCTGAAATTGCTGCGGCGCGGCGGTCGTTATGCATCTTCGGGAGCGATCGCCGGTCCGCTCGTCGCTCTCGATCTGCGCGACATGTATCTGAAGGACATCACGCTGATCGGCTGTACCGCGTGGGATGAACCGGTCTTTCCCAATCTGATTTCCTATATCGAGCAAGGCGAGATTCGCCCGTTGCTGGCCGCCACCTACCCCCTGGAGCAGATCGCGGTTGCTCAAAAGGCATTTCAGGAAAAGCGGCATATCGGGAAGATTGTGCTGATTCCGCCCGCCTGATCGCGGCGGCATGGGGATGCCGGTGACCGACCGTGCGGCACCGTTCGCCGTGATGCGAAGCGTGCAGCCGCAGTCTTACCAAACATGGCGCATGCCGGATTACAGTACAGTGAGCATTTACGACGTCCCGCGACCAGAACCCAATGAAGCTTTTAGCCATCTCCGGCAGTGCCCGCCGCGAGTCCGTCAACACGGCGTTGTTGCTGGCATTGAAAGACACCGCACCCGCTGGCGTTGAGCTATCGGTATTCCATCGCCTCGACACCTTGCCAGTCTTCTCGCCCGATCTGGAAGGGAACCGGACGCCAGTCGAAGTGCTGGAATTTCTGCAGCGTGTATCTGAATGCGAGGGAATCGTCATTGCCAGCCCAGAATACGTTCGGGCCATTCCGGGCGGGCTCAAGAATGCGATCGACTGGATGGTTTCGCGCTTCGAGGTGATCGGAAAGCCCATCGCCTTGGCTCATGCCTCTCATCGCGGCGATGACATGCTCGCATCGCTACGCCTGGTGCTGTCCACCGTCAGCGATGGATTTCTGGACGATGTCTTTTTGCGCATCCCGCTGATCGGCAAAACGCCGCGAGAAATTGAATCCATCGTGATGTCGCCCGAGCAGCAAGCCGAGATGCGGGCGTTCATGTCGGCGTTTGTGAGTGCGGTGCGGTCTCGGTGGAGCGTCTTGACTAACGGTGGAGACGGTCTTTTTGGGGATTGATGCCGCTGCCAGGACATTGCGGAAATCGTGTGCGAGCGGATGGCTTATCGTAGCAGGCATGCGCGATGGTCGATGACCTGCGGATCGCCGCTCCCGCCGCGATTGTCACGAGTCTACCCGCGGATTTCGAACGACCGGTGTGGCTGCTACGGAGAGCTGGCGGTATGGCCCTCCTCCATCCGCCGGCGGACAGCCCAACGCCGATTTTTATCTCTGCGGCGCGCTGTCAGTCATATCGAAGCGACGTTGTTCAAATGCGGCTCCTTGCCAATTCGAGGAAAAACAACGCACTATATCCAGCCTTTTTTCATCTGAGAGCAACAAATGTCCACGTCTGTTCAGGACCCCGACGATTATGACGACCTTGCCGCGCGACATGTCTCCATGCGGCGCGTGCTGGCGTTGTTCGCACCCTACCGGGGGCGGATCGCCGCAGTCATGCTGCTTATGCTGGTCGCTTCGGCGACCGGCCTGGCAGGCCCTTTCCTGCTGCGCGCGATCATCGATCAAGCCCTGCCACGGAACGATGTCACGCTACTCGTCTGGCTAGTTGCGGGCATGGTTCTGGTCGCCTTTCTGTCAGCTGCGATCGGCGCTGGCCAGGTCACCCTCAGCTCACGCATAGGACAGGCAGTCCTGCATGATCTGCGGGTAAGGCTATACGCCCATCTCCAAAGCCTCTCGCTGCGGTTCTTCACCGGAACCCGTGTGGGTGAGGTGCAATCGCGCATCGCCAGCGACATCGACGGGCTGCAATCGCTGGTGACCGACACCGCAAACGAACTCGGCCGCTCGCTCAGCGCGGTTGTCATGACCGCAATCGCCATTCTGATCCTCGACTAGCGGCTGGCACTCTTCGTTCTGTTCATCGTGCCGGGGACGGTACTGATCAGCAATCGCGTGGCCCGGATACGCGAGGCGCTGACCTACCAGCAACAGGCTCGTGCCGCCGATATGTCCGTCGCCGTGCAGGAGACTCTTTCGGCCTCGGGGATCATCCTCGCACGCACCATGGGACGGGGGCCGCACCTGACGCAACGTTTCGCCCGCATCTCGGGCGACCTGGCCAAACTTGAGGTGAAATCGCGTACCGCGGGTGAATGGCAATGGTCGCTGATCGGCTTTGCGCTGGCGGTCCTGCCAGCGATGACCTTGCTGGCAGGCGGACTCCTGATGCGAACCGGCAATCCCGCCACCATCGGCACTCTGGTGGCAATGATCGCGCTGCAGGAGCAACTGTTGTGGCCCTTCGAGCAGTTGCTGGAAATCGGTCGCGATACACGGAAAACGCGTGCCCTGTTCGCCCGGATTTTCGAGTATCTGGACAAGCCGGTCGAGATCACCGAGCGGCCCGATCCCGTTACGATTCGACGCGCCGACATGCGCGGCGAAGTGGCACTGGACCATGTCAGCTTCGCCTACCACGAGGAAGGCCGCCCCGCCGTGAATGACATCAGCCTGAGCATTCCTGCCGGCGGCAACGTCGCGATCGTCGGTCCGACCGGGTCGGGCAAGACGACGTTGGGATATCTGCTGGCGCGGCTTTACGATGTGAGCAGCGGCGCGATCCGCTTCGACGGTGTCGATCTGCGCGACCTTAGTTTCCAATCGCTATCGGAAATGCTGGGTGTCGTTTCGCAGGAGCCCTATTTGTTGCATGCGTCGGTGGCGGAGAACCTGCGCTTTGCCAAGCCCGATGCGACCGATGCCGAGCTATTCGCGGCCGCAAGGATCGCCCAGATCCACGACCATATCGCGTCGCTGCCCGAAGGCTACGGCACGCTGGTGGGCGAGGATGGCTACCGCTTCTCCGGAGGCGAAAAGCAGCGCCTGGTGCTGGCCCGCACCATCCTGCGCGACCCGCCAGTGCTGCTGCTGGACGAGGCAACCAGCGCGCTCGATAGCCGTACCGAGCGCGCCATGTCGTTGGCGCTGGCCCGCATGTCAAAGGGCCGCACAACGATCACCATTGCCCATCGGCTGTCGACGATCCGCCATGCGGATCTGATCGTGGTCATGCAGGCGGGGCGCATGGTCGAACATGGCACCCATGACCAATTGGTGGCGCTCGACGGCGTTTACGCGGGCTTGTTGCAGGGTGGGTGATCTTGCAACCGATCATCGCTTTGACGCCACTCCTTTCGCAGGATGGCGTACTGCATGGTGTTCTCGAAAATTGGCTCCCCGTTGTCGTCCTTTATGAACGATACATATTCGAGAAACAGCCCCTCCTGCCGCATCCCGAGTCGCTCGCACAGACGCCGGGAGGCGCGGTTGTGGTCCTCGACATAGGCATAAAGCCGGCGGGCTCCCTTGACGCTGAACAAGTAGGCGAACAAAGCCCGAGCCGCTTCGGAAGCAAAGCCACAACCACTGAAATCTCCGTTGAAATTCCACCCGACCGCGAACGTGTCCCCTTCAGGAACGGCAAACAGGTCCCCGATCAGCTCGCCCGAATCCTTCAGGCAGACGGCGATGCAGTCATCGCTTCGGCTTCGGTTTTCCACCTCCGCTTCAGCCGCATCCATATCGTCGAGTTTCATGGAAAGAAAGCAACTCGCTCCGGGTTCCTTTAGATAGGCATAAAGCCCGGGCGCATCTGCGCTCCGGAAATTCCTGAGGACAAGCCGATTCGTTTCAATAGGGTCCATGCAACCTCTTTTGTGATGCTCAGTCCTGCACTAACAGCTTAGTGCAGCTGACTCGCACATGACTGATACGATATTCCGGCGACAAGCGTGGACTTCGATCTGCGACAAACACGACGGGATTGAAGAGGCTGCTGAGCAACCGCCCTCCCTCCGGGCGCAACACCCTGAAGCATTCATGCCACACCGGCCGCATATCCGGCACCTAGAGGTTGGAGATCGGATGAACAATGATGTCGAATGATCTATCTGCAAAGACGGACAGATCGCGCATATCGCCCTGCACGATTTTCAACGCAAGGCCATCCCGATCCGCGACCATCTCGTCTTGCTCGAGTTGCACCGCGGATGCGTCGAACACCGTGACATCGGCACCCGCTGCCGCAAGAATCGGCGCTTGCTGACCGCCAGCACTGACAGGTCGAGACCATTCACCCCGGCTCGCCGCCTGGCGATCCCAGGCAGTACGGTTGTGCTCGAATATATCGAATGTATCGGTTGGCAGGACAGGCATCGTGTTTTGCCCGGATGGATTACTCCACCACCCGAATCAGTCAACAATGAAGAGTTTCGCGCCCGTCCTGGTGTAGGACTGATGCGGCTCCGCGTTGTCGCCCACCTGGTAGCTCATGCCCGCCGTCAAAACGAACTTCCGCCCATCCTCGAGCGTTGTTTCCAGTTCGCCCTCCATGCAGAAAAGAATGTGTCCTTTTTGGCACCAGTGATCGGCGAGGTAACCGGGGGTGTATTCCACCATCCGCACCCGGATTCGATTCTGCTCTTCACCAAAGAAGCGCGTGCGCCAATAGGCTACGCCAGTCTCTCCCCGGTGCTCCGTTCTTTCGACTTCCTGCCAGTGGGTCGTACCGAAGGCAAATGCATCCATTTTCATAATGTCACTTCCTGTATAGGTCGGGCTCTCGCACCTAAGTCGATTCGCCGTCGCGATCCACACTGTTCATTCGCATCTGATCGTCGTGGACCACCGCAGACCACTACACGATTTCCGATCTGATGGTTGACGATCTACAGCGTGGCGTTGAGCGTTGTATCTGGTCCGCACGCTGCCCGATAGTGATCTTCGCTTTGCATTCCAAAGTAATCAATCTCGCAGATCGTGAAGTGAACGGTGCAACGCGGAGACGTCGATTTTACCGAGTTTTCGGAAAAAATCACTCGCCCCTGCCGGGACACCGTCCCGGCCTCTTCAATTGCAGGCTTATATACCTTTGGCCTGTCATCATTCGCGGATACAGCAGAAGGTGTCGTTACAACGCAACGTTCGCCCGACTATAATTGTTCTGACCTTGTCCAAGAAATCGCAGTTACAAAATCGAGGAGGTGCCTAAGTGAGGCAGTGCCGTCGCATCTATTCGCGCTTGGTCCTGACGAGTTCGATCGCCGCTCTGGCGAGCCTGGCAGGCGCAGGCCTCGCGCACGCCGAGGGCAGTACTTCGAGCTTGCCGGCCGGGTTCACGCCAGCACAAAGAACGATCGACGTGTATGCCGTGTATGGCGGCGGACGCGCGACCGAAGGCGGCGATATGCACTGGCGTGCCTACCAGGTCGGCTTCGGCGACGTCTTGAATGACTATCTCTCGGTCTACGTCGCGTATGTCAACGAGGGGCATCCCGTCAATCACCACCGCGACGGCTTTGCCGCACTGGGTTCGTTGCGCTGGCCCGTTGGCGATCGTTTGGTGTTCGAATTGTCGGCGGGGCCGTATTTCAGCATGGATACGACCAGTGTCGACAACCAGCCGCGCAACGATAAGCGATGGGGCTTGCTCACCTCGGCCGCGGTGCGGTATTACCTCGTTCCCAATCGCTTCTTCCTCAAAGCGCAGTACAACCACATCCAGATGATCGGCGGACACGCCTCCGACGCGGCGCTCTTCGGCATCGGCTCGGATTTTGGCGGCAATCCTCACCCGGCGTTTTCGGACGGCAAGACGCAGCTTAGCGTTTGGGCTGGTACGTCGCAGACGAACCATCCCCAGGTGCCGATGGAAAAGGGGTACATGGTCGAACTCAAGCGGCCACTCGGTACTGCATGGGCCTATTCGGCGAGTCTCGTGTATGAAGGCAACAACGGCGTCGCAGGCCGAAGAGGCGTGGCAGCGCAATTCTGGTATGTCGCACCGATCAGGAACAAATGGACGATTTCGGCAGGTCTAGGCCCGTATCTCTCATATGATCGGGACGAGGTCTCGAGAAGAGCGAGACTCAATGCCCTGTTCAGCGCGCAGGTGAGCTATCAGTTCACGCACGATTGGGCCGCCAGCGTGCGCTTCAACCGTGTCGCAACCCGAACCGACAAGGACCAGGACATGTTCATGGTCGGCCTGGCGCGCAATTTTTAGTGCCTGATTCTCACGCGTAGACCCATTCCGCTCAAAGAGTCTTGAAGCGGGCGTCGTGGTTTCGGCTCTCGGCAGCAAGCACACCAACGATGCAGTTCGATCTGCTGACGTTGGTGCGCTGCGAAGGTGAGGCGAGCATCGACTCGACGCGATCGTCTGAAGCCGTCCCACTTGGGACGCTTGCCCTCGAGAAATAAAAGTCTGAAGGTTTAGGACAAGCGGCTGTTCGCGGGAGCACTATCTCTGTGAGACGTTTTCCAGCGCGCCGGTATCAGCGCATCAAGTCAGCTTTTTTTCAAACCAGTGGTGAGCGTATGGTTCGCTGTTAAACGCCTCGACCTCAACGTATCCGGATCGCCGATAGAGTCCGATCGCTTCAAGCAGCGTCCGATTTGTCTCCAGCCGAATAACTCGGACTCCTATCTGACGCGCATGTTTTTCGGCTTCCTCAATCAGCCGCCGACCTAGACCAAAACCGCGAGCAGACTGGCTAACCCACATCCTCTTAAGTTCGGACGGTGACTCGCCATGAAATTTAAGCGCGACGCACCCTACGGGGTTCTCGTGAAGTCTTGCTACGATCAGCGCACCTTCCGGCGCCGTCAGATCGCGGGCATCCGCCGACAGGCTGAGTGACGGATCGAACCCTGAGTCAAAGCGTGTATTGAGTTCGGCGAAGTACTGTCCAAAGCACCACCGCGCGTCTTTGCTGTTCGGGTCCTCGATTGCGAAACGCACCATGGAGGCCTCTAGCAAGCGCTCTACTTCAGACATTGCTGCGACGAGCCTTCGGCGTTGCTCATCAGATAACGGTTCAAGTAAACGGCAAGCGACAGCATCCGAAAGCTTTTCGAGTTCAGATCTTTCGTCGGCTCCAGCATCGGTCAGACTGGCGCGGCGCACTCTGCGGTCGTCCGGGTGAGTCCTGACGACTACAAGCCCTTGTTGTTCAAGGGAGGCGAGAGTTCGGCTCAGATAGCCGGAATCCAGGTTGAGGCGCGCACGCAGTGTCCGAAGGTCAGCGCCGCCCACTCCTATTTCCCACAGGAGGCGAGACTCGCCCATTGGGCGGCCACGTCCCAGGAAGCGGTCATCAATAGCGCCTATGCCCTCGGCCACTATTCGGTTGAAGCTACGAACCTGTTGAACGGCGGATGTCTTCATATCTCTGACTTTAGTCAGAGATATTGGTTTCGTCAACTTCCGAGTGCGAATAGCGGCATGAGATCGTTTGACGAAATGACTTGGTTGAGGCGAGAACACCGGCCGTTCAACGGCTGTCAACGGAGGTCGGCTCCTGGCCGTATTCTGCCCGATTGTAGACGGCCGTTCGTCGCGGCAAAAACCATCTTCCTGAGCGACAGGCTTTCGCTCAGGCCAATCGGTGTATCCATCGCGGCGCCATTTCGATCTCCGCCAAATCCGCTCGGCCGTCAGCCAACCGCTACGTCACGCTCACCGAATGCGCGCTGCCGAACCTTGACCGGATACCGATCCCCCCGCGCACTTCCAGGCACGTTGGCTAGTCGGGTCAGCGGTGCCTCGCGCACAGATTCCCGCGCCGCTTTGGAGTAGCATGGTTCTGTTGAACCGAATGCATTGAACGCGGCCCCGCGGGTTGCAATGATCGCGCACGTTCGTGGTCTGGGTCGTCATTCGAGAGCGCCAGTGAACGAAGTTCGAGACTTTCATCGGGTGTGCGCCGCAGCACGCCCCGTGCATATCCATGCAAATCAGATCGGGAGATTCAAATGAATTCAGCAACCACCACGCCTTCGTCCACCCCGGGCTATGGTTTTCACTGCGATCTGACGGCGGCGGATTTTGCGCAGGCCGTGACGCTGGTGACCGAGGCGCTCAAGGCCGAGGGCTTCGGGGTACTGACCGACATCGACGTGCAGGCCACCATGAAGGCCAAGCTGGGGGTCGATGGGCGCCCGTATCGGATCCTCGGCGCCTGCAATCCGCCGCTGGCCCACCAGGCGCTGGGGGCCGATCCCGACATCGGGCTGCTGCTGCCTTGCAACGTCGTTGTTCGCGAAGACGCCGACGGGCGTATCGTCGTCGGTTTCATGGACCCGGTGGCCGTGCTGCAGCTGACCGGCGACCCCGAGATCGGCCGCGTCGCGCATGAAGTGCGCGCGCGACTGGAGCGAGTGCGCGCAGCGCTCGTCGCTCGGTCCGACGGGTCAACGCGGCACTGAGCTGAGATCGCCCGAGTCTTGCCACTGCCGCGTCACCCCCGCCTCACACTTCATTGACTCTCACCCCGCCCACGAACGCCTCGATATTGGCGATCAGCTGATCGGCCAGCGCCTGCTGCGCCTGGTCCGACGCCCAGGCGACGTGCGGCGTGACGATGACGTTGGGCCGATGCGCGGCGCGCATGAGCGGGCTGTCGGCCGGAGGCGGCTCGCCGCCGGCGGCGACGTCGAAGCCGGCGCCGCTGACCAGCCCTTCGTCGAGCGCGGTGACCAGGTCGGCCTCGTCGACGAGCCCGCCGCGGGCCGTGTTGATGATCAGCGGCCGGCGTTGCATCGCGCGAAATTCGGGCAGCGCCAGCAGGCCCTGTGTGTGCGGCGTGAGCGGGCAATGCAGCGTGATGATGTCGCTGGTGGCCAGCATTTCCTCCCAGGGCGTGTAAAGCGAGCCGAGTCCGCTCTTGCCCTTGTGCGCGGCGAACAGCGGCACCATGCCGAAGGCCCGGCCAAGCTCCGCGACACGCTGGCCGAGCACGCCCGCGCCGACGATGCCCAGGCGCGCGCCGCGCAGGTCGTGAATCGGATGATCGAAGAAACAGAACTGCCCGGCGCGCTGCCAGGCGCCGGCCAGCACATCGTCGCGATAGGCGACCAGATTGCGGCGCAGCGCGAGGATGAGCGCGAAGGTGTGCTCTGGCACGGTGTCCACCGCGTAGCCGCGAATGTTGCTCACAGCGACCTCGCGGGCGCGGCACGCCGCCTTGTCGACACAGTCGGTGCCGGTGGCCGCCACGGCGATGAGCTTCAACCCGGGCGCGTCGCGCAGCACCGCCTCGCGCAATGCGACTTTGTTGGTGATGGCGATGGTCGCGCCCGCCAGCCGCGCCGCGACCTCATGCGGCTGCGTGCGGTCGTATTCGATCCATTCGTGCGCGAACGCGGGGCGGCGCAGGCGAATCTGCGGCGCGAGCGTCGCGCGGTCGAGAAAAACGATTTTATGCATGGTCAAGGTGTGTGCCGGTGCGGCAGGGTTCAAAGGAGCCGCATTGCTTGCGATGCGACCTGCTCGGCAGTGATGCCGAAGTGTTCGTAAAGCGCCTCGCCGGGCCCGGAGGCGCCGAAGCCGGTCATGCCGACGAAGGCGCCGCGCTCGCCGAGATAGCGGTCCCAGCCGAGCCGCACCGCTGCTTCGATGCCCACGCGCACGGTGCCGGGCCCGAGCACGGCGGCGCGGTAATCGGCGTCCTGCGCCTCGAACAGCGCCCAGCACGGCATCGACACCACGGCGCTCGGCACGCCCTGGCCCTGCAGCCGCGCACGGGCGGCCAGCGCCACGGCGACTTCCGAGCCGGTGGCCAGCAAGGTGACTTGCCGCGCGCCGCCTTCGGCTTCGGCCAGCACATATGCGCCGCGGCGCGAGAGGTTTTCCTCGACGTGTTCGGCGCGCACCCGCGGCAGGCCCTGACGGGCGAACACCAGCGTGCTCGGGCCGGTGCGATGCTCGAGCGCGACCATCCAGCACTCGGCGGCCTCGACCGCGTCGGCCGGGCGCATCACCAGCATGTTCGGCATCGCCCGCAACGAGGCCAGGATCTCGACCGGCTGATGGGTCGGGCCGTTCTTGCCCACCCCGATCGAGTCGTGGCTGAAGACGAATTTGACCGGCAAGCCCATCAGCGCGGCCATGCGCATCGCCGGCCGCTCGTAGTCGGAAAACGCCAGATAGGTGACGGCCAGCGCAATCACGCCGCCATGCGCGGCCATGCCGTTGGCCATCGCCCCCATCAGATGCTCGCGCACGCCGCAGTGCACATAAGCGCCGGCGCGCTCGCCGGCCGCAAACGCGCGCAGTTGCCGCTTGTGTCCGGTGGGCGCTTCCAGGTCGGCGCAACCGACCATGCGCTCCGGCAGATGCGGTGTGAGCAAGTCGTTGATGTCGGCCGAGATCATGATGCCGGCCTGGGCCTCGTCGCTTTGCATCGCGCGCCGGCGATAGTCTTCGAGCACGTCGCGCCAGCCCTCGGGCAGCTGGCCAGCCTGAATGCGCTCGAACTCGGCGCGCTCGGCCGGCGCCAGCGCGGCCACGCGCTCGCGCCAGGCATCGTATTCACCCTGGCTGCGGCGCCCGGCGGCGCGCCAGGCGTCGAGCACCGGGCCCGGCATCTCGAACGGTGCATGCGGCCAATCCAGCGCGTCGCGCATCTGCCGGGCGTCGTCGGCGAACAGGCGCCCGCTGTGGCCGCCGCGCTGGCCCTGCAGGCGCGCGATGCCGCGCGCGATGACGGTGCGGCACGCCAGCAGCGACGGGCGCGGGTCCTGGCGCGCGTTGTCCAGCGCGGCCGACACCGCTTCGAGGTCGTGCCCGTCGACTTCCTGCACATGCCAGCCGGCCACGCGAAAGCGCGCCGCGACATCTTCGCTGATCGACAGTTCGGTGCTGCCGTCGTCGGTGATCCGGTTGTCGTCCCAGCACAGGATCAGCTTGCCCAGGCGCAGGTGCCCGGCCAGCGAGATCATCTCCTGGCCGATGCCTTCCTGCAGGCAGCCGTCGCCGACGAACGCGTAGGTGTAGTGGTCGACAATGCCGCGGCCGAAGCGGGCCGCCAGGTAGGCCTCGGCAATCGCCATGCCCATCGCATTGGCAATGCCCTGCCCGAGCGGCCCGGTGGTGACTTCGATACCGGCGCCGGTGTCGAATTCCGGATGTCCGGCGCAATGCGAGCCGAGCTCCCGGAACGACTGGATCTGATCGAGTCCGATACGCTTGTAGCCAGTCAAATAAAGCAGCGAGTACAGCAGCATCGAGCCGTGCCCGTTGGAGAGCACGAAGCGATCGCGGTCGGCCCAGGCCGGGTCGGCCGGATTGAATTTGAGATGGCGCGTGAAGAGCGCCGTGGCGATCTCGGCCATGCCCAGCGGCACGCCCTGATGCCCTTCGCCGGCTTGCAGAATGGCGTCGATGGACAGAAAGCGTATTGCGTTGGCCAACGCCTTGGCATCGGTGTGCGACATGACAAAAGCATCCTTCGCGCGGCCCTTGGACGGGCCGCGTCAGTCAAAAAAGTGAGTGATGGAGCGTTTGGGTGCGGCAACGCTGCGGCATGCCGCACCGCAGGTTCAGAGAAACCCGGTGGAGATCCACGGCACCGCCACGACCACCGCCAGGCCCGCGGCAAGCGCGCCCAGATATGGCCAGATGCGGCGCAATCCGGCGTTGGGATCGACCCGGCCGATCGTGCAGGCCGCGTAGTAGCCCAGGCCGAACGGCGGCGTGAACAGACCGATGCCCATGGCGAGAATCACGGTGATGGCGTAATGAACTTCGTTGATGCCGGCCTGGCGCGCGATCGGAAACAGCAGCGAGCCGAACAGCACCATCGCCGGGATGCCCTCGAGCACGCTGCCAAGAACCACGAAGGCGATCACCGAGATGAACAGGAACCCGTAAGCGCCGCCAGGCATGCGCGCCATCGCGTCGGCCAGCGTCTGCGAAAAGCTCGCCTGGGTCAAAGCCCACGCCATCGCGGTGGCCGCGCCGATGATCAGCAAAATCGCGCCGGACAGCGATGCGGTTTCGACCAGCATCGGATAGATGCGCCGCCAATCGAACTGGCGATACACCAGCAAGCCGATCACCACCGTGTAGGCAATGCCGATGGTCGAGACTTCGGTGGCCGTGGCCACGCCCTCGGCCACCGCATAGCGGATCAGCACCGGCAATACCAGCGCCGGCAGCGCTACGACCAGCGTGCGCAACACCGTATTGAGGCTCGCCCGCGGCACCTCGGCGGCCGCGTCGCCGGTACGCCGCCGGGCGATCACGGCCAGCGCCAGCGCCAGCACGATGCCGGGCAGCAGGCCGCCCTTGAACAGCGCGGCAATCGACACGCCCGTGACCGAACCGATGATGATCAACACCAGCGACGGCGGAATCGTCTCGGCCATCGCGCCGCACGCGGCCAGCAGCGACACCAGCTCGCCCTCGGGAATGCCGCGCCGTTTCATTTCCGGGAACAGCACCGGCGCGACCGCCGCCATATCGGCCGTCTTGGCGCCCGAGATGCCGGAAACCAGCAGCATCGCCCCGATCAGCACGTACGAGAGCCCGCCCTTGACGTGACCCAGCAGCGAGGCGAGAAAAGCCACCATCGCCTTGGCCATCTGGGTCATTTCGATGAGTTGGCCCAGCAGGATGAACAGCGGCACGGCCAGCAGCACCAGCGAGCTCATGCCCTCGTTCATCTGTCCGGTGATGACCGCCAGCGGCGTGGTCGTGGTGGTGAGCAGGCACGCCACCGTGCACAGTCCGAAACAGAACGCGATCGGCAGCCCGACCAGCACGCCGCCGCCGAGCAGCAGGCCGAAGAAAATCACCAGGTTCCAGTTGCCCATGTTCGCGAGCAGATCGCGCGCGCCGTAAAGCGCGAGCGCGATGAGTGCCAGCGCGCCGAAACCGAGCAGCAATTCACGCGCCCGATGCCGCATCAGCCGGACCGCGCAGATCGCCAGCATCAGCGCGGCACCCACCGGCACCGCCGCCGCGCGCACGGTGTCGTGCAGCCCCAGCACAGGCGTCTGAACGATCCACTGGTCGGATGCGTAATTGATCGACGGGCCGAGCATGATGACCAGAAATACGCACGGCGCGCCGATCGCCAGCACCTCGGCAAACGCCTTCCACCGGCCCGGCATGCGTGCGGCCAGCACCGTCATACGCATGTGGTGCCCGCGCCGCAAGGCGACGGCCGAGCCCAGCATCGCCAGCCACAGGAACAGGATGGAAGCGATCTCGTCGCTCCATACCAGCGGGTGGTTGAAGACGAAGCGCGCAATGATGCCGACCAGCAGGATCACGACCTCGGCCAGTACCGCGATGGCCGAGGGGATTTCGATCAGCCAGCCGAGCGCGCTGTCGCACCGCCCCTGCCAGGCAGGCAGGGGTTGCTCGTCGATCGAGAGCACGCTTGTCATGCCAGCGCCCCGGTGGTTTGCTGCAGCAGGTCCCAGCCCTGCGCGCCGAACTTCGCGCGCCAGTCGCGATAGAAGCTGGTCTTGCTCAACTGGTTGCGGAACGCCTGCTTGTCGACATCGACGATCTGCAGGCCCTTGCTGGCCAGGCTTTGGCTCAACGTCGAGTTGAGTGCGGCGATGTCGGCCCGCTCTTCGGTGGCCGCGCGATCGAACTCCTTGAGCACGATGGCCTGCACGTCGCTCGGCAGACGCTTGAAGGCGGCCGGGTTGCCGAGAATCCAGTACGCGTCCCAGACGTGGCTGGTCATGCTGACGTACTTCTGCACTTCATAGAGCTTCGCGGTGGAGATGATCGGCAGCGGGTTTTCCTGGCCGTCGACCAGGTGGGTCTGCAGCGCCGAATACAGTTCGTTGAAGTTGATCGGCGTGGGACCTGCCTTGAGCGACTGGAACAGCGAGATCAGCATCGGCGCGACCGGCACGCGGATCTTGAAGCCATGCAGGTCGTCCGGCGTGCGGATCGGCTTGGTCGACGAGGTGATCTGCCGGAAGCCGTTATCCCACGGACGCGACATCGCAAGCATGCCGGCCTTGGCGATTTGCGCCTGGGTGTATTTGCCCAGATCGCCGTCCATCGCTTTCCAGACATGATCGTAGTCGGGAAAGGCGAAGCCGGTGTTGGCGATGCCGGCGGCCGGCACGAGCGTGGAGAGCACCGAGGCGGCCATGTTGATGAATTCGACCCCGCCATTGCGGATCTGTGACAGCAGATCGGTGTCGGAGCCGAGCTGATTGCTCGGAAATACGCGAATCTCCAGACGCCCGCCGGTGGCCTGCAGAATGCGCTCGGCAGCCTGCTTGGCGCGCACGTTCACCGGATGGCTCGGGTCCTGGCCGGTGGCCAGCTTGTAGGAGAACTGCGGCGCCGAAAACGCCCGGCCGGAGACGCTCACCAACGGCGCGGCCACCGACAGTGCGGCGCCGGCTTTCAGGAAGGTACGGCGGTTGATGCGGGTCTTCGTGTTGGAATCCGTGCTCATAATGTGCTCCTCCAGTGATGGGTGTATTGCTGTTGTAGTTTTAACGCTTGTTTGAACCGCCCCGGCGCGCGCCTGCGCGCCGGTATGTTGCCACTGCTTAACCGTGAATCAGCATGCCGCCGTTGACGTCGATCACCGCGCCGGTGATGTAGGACGACAGATCCGAGGCAAGGAACGTGAAGGCGCCGGCCACGTCGTCGGGCACGCCGATGCGATTGAGCGGAATTCCCGCCAGGATCTCGACCCGCTTTTCGTCGCTGATCTTGCCGGCGTTGATATCGGTGTGAATCAGGCCCGGCGTGACGCAATTGACGCGAATGCCGTCAATGCCGAACTCGCGCGCCATCGCCTTGGCCAGACCCAGTACGCCGGCCTTGGCGGCCGAGTAATGCGGGCCGCCCAGGATGCCGCCGCCGCGCTGCGCCGATACCGACGACATGCAGGCGATCGAGCCGCTATGCTGTTTTTTCATCTGCGGAATGACCGCTTGCGACAGATAAAGAACACCGCGCAGATTCACGTCGAGAATCTTGTCCCAGCTCGCCGCGTCGATGTCGAGCAACTTGACCGGCTGGGTGATACCGGCGTTGTTGACCAGCACGTCGATGCGGCCGAAATCGCCGACGATCTGCTCGACCGCGGCCACGCACGCCTGCTTGTTGGTCACGTCGCAGGCATAGCCGCGATGCTCGGCGCCAAGACCTGCCGCGGCCTCGGCGGCGGCCGCCTGATCGAGGTCGAGAATGGCGACGCGCGCGCCGTGCCGGGCAAACATGCGCGCGGTGGCAATGCCGATGCCGCGCGGCGACGCCGCGCCGGAGATCACGGCAACCTTGCCGTCCAGAAGTTTTGTCTCGCTCATTTTGTTGTCCTAAAGTGGGTCACTCGAGAGGTTTTCGTCAGGGTGGCCGACGCCTCAGCGCAGCCAGGTTTTCACGGTATCGGCCATGGCCTGCGTGGAGATGCCGTAGCGATCGTGCAGGGTCGGCAGCGCACCGGCGTCGAGGAACGCATCGGGCAGGCCGATCTGGCGGAAGGCCGGCGTCACGCCGTGGCTCAGCAGCACGGCTGCGACTGCTTCGCCGAGCCCGCCGATCACCGTGTGGTTCTCGGCGACCACCACCAGGCGGCCGCTGCGGCGCGCCTCGCGCAGAATCGTCGCGGTATCGAGCGGCTTGATGGTCGGCACGTGCAGCACGCCCACGTCGATGCGGTCGTGCGCGAGCGTCTTGGCGACTTCGAGCGCGCGCATCGTCATGATCCCCGACGAAATGATCAGCACGTCGGCGCCGTCGCGCAGCAACTTGGCCTTGCCGAGCTCGAAGCGATAGTCGTATTCGTCGAGCACCACCGGCACGTTGCCGCGCAGCAGGCGCGCGTAGACGGGGCCGTGATGCGCGGCCATGGCAGGCACCATCTGCTCGATCTCAATCGCGTCGCACGGGTCGATCACCGTCAGGTTCGGCATGGCGCGAAACAGCGCCAGATCCTCGGCGGCCTGGTGGCTCGGCCCGTAGCCGGTGGTCAGCCCCGGCAGCGCGCAGGCGATCTTGACGTTCAGATTGTCTTCGGCGATTGCCTGGTGAATGAAGTCGTAGGCGCGGCGCGCGGCAAACACCGCATAGGTGGTGACGAACGGCAGCGCGCCTTCATGAGCCATGCCGGCGGCGGCGCCCATCAGCAGTTGCTCGGCCATGCCCATCTGGTAATAGCGCTCGGGAAAGGCCTGCGCGAAGATGTGCAGGTCGGTGTATTTGCCCAGGTCGGCCGTCATGCCGACGACGTCCGAGCGTTCGCGCGCCAGCGCCACCAGCGCATTGCCGAACGGTGCGGCGCGGGTGGCCTGCCCGTCGCCCGCGATCGAGGCGATCATCGCCGAGGTTTTAAGGCGCGGCTTGGTTGCGGCGGTGCTCATGCTTTTCTCCCGGCGTCGAGCGCTTGCAGCGCGAGTTGCCATTCGTGCGCTTCGACCCGAATGAAGTGATTTTTCTCGCGGGCTTCGAGGAACGGCACGCCGCTGCCCATTTTGGTGTCGCACACGATCATGCGCGGGCAGGCGCCGCGGTGCGCGCGTGCCGCGTCGAAGGCGGCGATCACGGCGGCCAGGTCGTTGCCGTCGATGCGCTGCACGAACCAGCCGAACGCCTGGAGTTTGTCGACCAGCGGCTCGAAGGCCATGACCTGGGTCGACGGCCCGTCGGCTTGCTGATTGTTGACGTCGACGATGCCGATCAGGTTGTCGAGCTGCCAGTGGCTGGCCGACATGATGCCCTCCCACACGGCGCCCTCGTCGAGCTCGCCGTCGGAGAACAAGGTGTAGACGAAGGCGTCGGAGCCGCGGCGCTTGAGCCCCAGGCAACGGCCCACCGCAATCGTCAGGCCCTGGCCGAGCGAGCCGCCCGACATTTCCATGCCGGGCGTATAACTGGCCATGCCCGACATCGGCAGCCGGCTATCGTCGCTGCCATACGTTTCCAGTTCTTCCTCGGGGAGGATGCCGGCCTCGATCAACGCCGCATACAGGGCAATCGCGTAGTGTCCGTTGGACAGCAAAAAGCGGTCACGTCCTTCCCATTCGGGATCCTCCGCACGGTAGCGCAACGCGTGGCCGTAAGCGACCGCGAGTACGTCGGCGATATCGAGAGCCTGGGCAATGTAGCCCTGGCCCTGCACCTCGCCCATGCGTATCGCGTTGCGCCGGATACGGTAGGCACACTCCGCGAGACGGGCATGCAACCCGGAGTCGCTTGTAGTCACCATGTTCTCCTTGTGCCGGCCGTCGCACTCGGGCGCGACCGGATTGGTTTGATGGATGCGGGCATGCTGCCGCCGCCTCGCAAGAACCTGGGCTGGGGCAAGATGCTTGCCGTCGCAGCCAGTGAAATAAGCTTAAAGACTTGAATCGGCCCGCTCAAACGAATTAATATGGGCTTATCGTTGAATTCAATTCATGCGTCCGCTGCAATGCACAATCGCGTCACACTCAAGTCGGTACAGGCTTTCGAGGCCGCCGCGCGGCTGTCTTCCTTCGCGCTTGCGGCGGAGGAATTGTTCGTGACGCCCTCGGCGATCAGTCATCAGATCAAGCTGCTGGAAGAACAATTGAGCGTCAGGCTGTTCCATCGCGTGCATCGCGCGGTGGTTCTGACGGACCTGGGCCGGCAGTACGCCGAGGAGATCGCCGCGGCATTCTCGCGCATCGATCACGCGACCCGGGAGCTGGGCCGCGCCGCCAAGAGCGACATTCTCACCATCCACTGCACGCCGAGCTTTGCCACGCAATGGCTGATGCGGCGCCTGGCGCGTTTCAGCGCGCTGCACCCGGACATCGATGTGCGCCTGAATGCCTCGGCCGGCGCGGCCGATCTGCTGTCGGAGGAGATCGACGTCGACATCCGCTACGGCGCGCGCAAGTTGCAGCCGCCGGGCGCGATGGTCTTCGAGCTGCCGCCCGAGACCGTCGCACCGCTTTGCTCGCCTGAACTTGCCCATGGCGAGCATCCGATCACTCGGGCGGCGGACTTGCAGCATCACACGCTGATTCACAGCGAGGGCTGTCTGGTGAGCTGGCGCGACTGGATGCGCCAGCACCGCAAAGTGCCGCTCGACGTCACGCGCGGCCCCCGCTTCGACCGCTCATTCATGTCGATCAGCGCGGCCGTCGACGGCTTGGGAGTCTGTCTCGACAGCCTGCTGCTCGCGCAACGCGAACTCGAAACCGGGCAACTGGTCGCCCCGCTCGGCCTGACGGGGCTCACCGTGCGGGGCTATACGCTGAATGTGCTCAAAACCCGGGCGGAACTGCCGAAGGTGCGCAGTTTTCACGACTGGCTGTTCGGCGAACTGGAAAAATGAGCGGGCGCGCATCGCGCGCCGTATGAAGAAAAAGCGCATCGGGGTTACCCACCCCACCGGGGCGTTTCGGGAGCCCTAGTCGCCCGCAAAAATCTAAGGCAAACTACGATTCAAGCGCAACGATACCGATTGGTGCGCGGGTATCTGTGAGACTGAATCCAATCAGCCTGGACCTATTTCGAGGCCATTCGCGCGAGCGGTTGCGACATGTCAAATTTCACCCAAGATACCCCCTCCGAGGACGGCTGGATGGCGCGGGAGATGCCCCTGTACGGGCCTGCCGCGGCCGTGGTGCTCGCGCCTTTGTTTCAGATTTTCAACGAACACGCCGACGAGATCTCCAAACGGCTGTTCGATAATCTGATGCGCTTGCCGAGATCCCCGCACTTTTTCCAGATGCTGTCGGCCGATGAACTCGAACAGACACAACGCAGACAGCTTCAATATTTGCTGCGGCTCGCCTCGCCGACACTCTCGGCCCACGACCATGGCGTGATGGCCCGCCAGATTGGCCGCATCCACGCGGCAATTGGCCTGGATCGCAGCGATCTGGCCAGGTCGCCCGGCGCGCTGTGGGCATCGATCCGCAATTTCATCACCCCCGACACGCATCACGGCGCGCTGGAAGTGCTCGAACGCCGTTTTATCCGGGATCTCGCATTGCAGTTGGACGTGTATCAAAACCTGCAGACCTCGCGCGAGACCATGCTGCTCAGTCTCACGGAGGTGGCCTGGAAAGCGCCGACCTACACCGACCTGATCACTCAAGTCGTCGAAACGCTGAGTGATTGCGACGAAATCGCAGGCTGCTTCGTCGGCCGCCCGGACGACGTCGGCATCTTCCGCTACGAGTCCATTGGCGGCGCGGCCATGGGGCAATACCTGAGCGAACTGGAAAAGTCCGCCGACGGCGCGATCATGGCCAACAGCGATTCGCCCAAAGGCAACGGCCCAACCGGACGCGCGTGGCGCAGCGGGAATATCGAGCGCTCGCTCAATATCTCGACCGACCCTCACATGACGCCCTGGGAAGAGGCCGCGCGACGAGTCGGCTTTCGCTCGAGCGTGGCGATTCCGCTGCATCAGCCGGATCACCCGACACGCGCAATTCTGACGTTGTACAGTGCGTCGCCCGGCGCGTTCACCGCCAGCGACCGGGTCGCATTCACCAGCCTGCTCCAGTCGCTGCTCGGATTCGCCATCACGCGCCTGGAAGCATTGGAAGGCAAAACGCAGACCATGTCTCACGGGTTGCGCCAGCACTTTGCCGGCCTGCTTCGCGGCAACGCGCTGGTGATGCACTACCAACCGCTGATGGATCTGCACTCGGGGCAAATCGTCAAGGTGGAGGCGCTGGCACGACTGCTCGACGGCGATCAACTCATCAGGCCGGACGCGTTTTTGCCGGCGTTCTCGGCGGAGGATCTGTTCGAGTTGTATCGCCTTGGCCTGGAACAGGCCCTGACGGATCGTCAACGCTGGGCCGAGGCCGGCCACGACCTTGGCATCTCGCTCAATTTGCCGGCCACCGCGCTCGGCGACGGGCGCTATTACCTGGCCACGCGCGACGCCCTGCACCGACATGCCTGCGCCGGCGAGAAGTTGACGCTGGAAGTACTGGAGTACGACGCTTTTCCGTTGGGTGTCGATCCGCTCATCGTGTTGTCGCACTTCAAGGCGCTGGGCGTCGTGCTCGCCGAGGACGACCTCGGCTCCGGCCACAGCAGCCTCAATCGCCTGCGGGAAATTCCTTTCGACGACGTCAAGATCGACCGTCACACCGCGCGCGTCGGGCATCACAATCCGGAGCGCGTGCTGCTTTTCATCTACCAGTTGATTCAGCTCGGTCACACCCTGCTCAAGCGGGTCACCGTCGAGGGCATCGAGGATTTCGACATGCTCGAGGCGATCGCCGTGCTGGGTGCCGATCTGGTGCAGGGCTACGTGATCAGTCAGCCAATGTCGGCCAAGCAGCTCGCTCAATGGTTGCGCCAGCCGCGTAACGCGCCCGACCGGACTCGCCCGGTGACAGCCTATGGCGTGCTGGCGATGGATATTTTGAAGCGCGAGCGGCAACGCCTGCTCGCGCATGAAAATCAGCGCGTCGCGCCGGATTGAGGCCGGCGCGACCGACATGATTTCTCGCACGGCTCGAGCGAACCCCATGACCGCGGATAAACGCCCGGGATGCTTTACAGCGTTTGCAATACCGCCTCGGCCGCGCTCACCTCGAATTTGCCGGGCGCTTCGACGAACAGCGCCTTGACCACGCCGTCCTCGACCACCATCGCATAGCGCTGCGAGCGCACGCCCATGCCACGCGCCGACAAATCCTGCTCCAGCCCCAGTGCCCGGGTAAACGCGGCGCTGCCGTCGCCCATCATGCGCACCTTGCCGTCGGTGTGCTGATCGCGCGCCCAGGCGCCCATGACAAACGCATCGTTGACCGACACGCACCAGATTTCATCGACGCCTTTGCTCCGCAGCGCGTCGTAATGCTCGATGTAGCCGGGCACATGCTTGGCCGAGCAGGTCGGCGTGAATGCCCCGGGCAGGCCGAAGATTACCAGCTTCTTGCCGTGCGCCAGCGCCTGCACATCCAGCGCGTTCGGCCCGATCGAGCAACCGCCCTGCTCGCTTTCGAAATATTCGTACAGCGTGCCCTGCGGCAGCTTGTCGCCTGCTTGAATCATGGTTTGTCCTTGTATTTGAGATAGTGGCTCCGACTACGCGCGACCGCGTCGCGGCCAACCCCGGCAGGCAGAACGATAAAATGCGACGCCGCGCCGTTGCGATGGGGATATCGCGCGTTATCGCAGTATCGCCGATTTCATTCTAGGAAGTGCCTGGGGGTTTGCCAACCCGCGGAGGCTACGCCCCGTCCGGCGACATCACTACTTGTGACAAGCTGGCCAACATGTATGATATGTTTCCATACATTTAAAACCAGCGGCACCGCGAACCGCTTTGCCGCGGCAAAAGTCCACCGCCACCGATCGATCAAGCATGAAACGTCAGAGCCGCCCCAAGGCGCCGCGCACCACGCCCGCCGCCGCGCCGCTGCAGCGCGATAGCGCCACGTCGCTGTATCGGCAAATCGCCGACCAGCTCGAGCACGATATTCTCGCCGGGCATTTCGCGGCCCATGGCAAATTGCCCTCGGAGCATGAGTTGACCGTCCGCTTCGGCGTGAGCCGGGTCACCGTGCGGCAAGCGATGGACGCGCTGCTTGCGGCGGGGTTGGTGGTCAAGAAGCAAGGCAAGGGCACTTTCGTTGCCGGCCAAAAGCTGCAGCACGATCTGCATTCGATGCAGGGCTTCTACGATTCGCTGATCGCGCAGGGCGTGGAGCCAGAGACCCGGTTGATCGAGTTCGCGGCCATCGCGCGCCCCGAATATGTCGATGCGAGCCTGGCAAACCCGAGCGGTCAATGTTTTTTCCTGCGCCGTATCTACCAGGTAGGTGGCGAACCAATTGCGATGGTGTGCGCCTACTTGCCCGCGGACGCAGCCAAGGTGTCCTGGCAGCAAGCCAGCGAGAATCCTATCTACGGCATTCTCGAGCGCCTGCTGCAGCTGCGCATCGCGCGCGCCGACGTGAGAATCCGCGCCCAGCCTGCCGGCGCGCGAATCGGCCGCGAGCTCGGGCTGGGTCCGCGCGCCGCGCTGCTGGTCATGGAGCGCGAGTCCTTCTGCAGCGACGGCACGGTAGCCGAACATTCGTCGTTCTACATTCGTCCGGAAAACTACGAATTCCTGCTCAGCGCCCAAGGCCCGCTGCCGATCAGCTCATCGATCCGGGGCGCCACACGAGCGCGCGTCGAGCAACTCGCCTGAATCGTCGCGCAACGCGCCTTGGCGCGCGCGGCGCCATCCCGTCAAGCGCGCGCGTTTTTATTGATCGGCCTGGCAATGAGGTCCGACAGGCGCATTTCCGTATCGATGAGCCAGACGAAACCGGCCCCGACGAGCATCAGGCCGCTTGCCACCAGGAAGGGCAAGGTCCAACTGCCGCTCCATTGCACCAGGGCACCGAACGCTATCGGAGAAATGATGCCGCCGACATTGGCCCAGGTATTCATCCAGCCGGCGGAGGTCGACGCATAAGAGCCGCCCATGTCCATGGCGATCGCCCAGAACACCGAAATCGTCGCATCCAGGAAAAAGAACGAGCAGGAAAACAGCATGATGGTAACGAACTGGCTTTGCGCATATATCGCGGGCAACAGCAGCAGAACCGAACAGATCATGCCGGCACTGGGGATCAGCCGCCGCCAAAGACGCTTGTTGCCGGTGCGCGCGCACAGGCGGTCGCACACCGCCCCACCCAGCACGCTGCCGAGCATGCCGCCGATGAACGGTAAAAATCCATAGATGCCCACTTTGAGCATGGTGAAGTGGTGGTCCTTGATCAGGAACGTCGGCAGCCAGGTCAAGTAGATCGTGAGGGTATAGAAGTAACAGAAATCGGCCAGGCAAAGCGCCCACATGCTTTTGCTCTTGAGCACCACCGCCCATACCTTCTTGCCATGCACCAGTTGGTTCCTGTGCGCCTGGCCTGTCGCCGGCGCACGATACACGGCAAGCCACACCAGACCGATCAGCACGGTTGCAGTGCCGAACACCCAGAACGGTCCGGGAATGCCGAACGCGACAATGCTGGCCACCCCAATAGGCACCGTGAGCGCAGCGCCCAGGCGCGTCGCCGCATGCATGATTCCCTGCGACAGCGCGCGCCGCCCGGGCGGCACCCAGGGCGAGACGCCGCCGGTGGCCGCCGGCATCGAGGCTGCCTCACCCGCGCCGGTAGCCGCGCGCATCCATGCCAATTGCCCGAGGTTCAGCGCCGTGACGCCGCTGAGGATTGTAAATGCGCCATACCAGAGCACCATCAGCCCAACCGAGCGCCGCGGCCCGAAAATATCGGACAGGTAAGCGAGTAGCGGCTGAAGAATCGTATAGGTAATCGCGAACGCGGAGAAAATCCATCCCATCGTGATTTTGCTGATGTGCAGATTCGCGATCAGATGCGGCGCCACGACCGACATCAACGCCTTATCCGTATAGTTGCTCATGTAGACCATCGAGCCCATCGCGATGACGATCCACGGATAGATGCGCGCCCGCTGCGCCATGGCGCCGGGTGACTGGAGCATGCCTTTCTTTGCTTCGGATGTTGCGTCCATTGTCTCCTCCAAGAAACATTTCGATCATCCGGCAGTGGCGCATGTGGTCGACGCGTATCTGCCCAGGAGCGGCACGTGGCGGCCCCGGCGAAGTGCCCCCAGCGCCGCGTATGTTTTTGTGTTTTCGATGCCTGCCTGCAAAACCGGCGACCGCGCCGGACACGGCATCTATGCGGCGCAACTCATCGAGGAGAACGCCGTTTTTCGCTCATACCCTTCTCACAGGTAGCAATCGGTTCCTGCCGTACGCGAGGCCGCGCGTGGCAGGCTTGTCCAATTCAACCCCGCTCGACGAAACGCACCTTGCTCATATTGCTCTGGGTGCCATGCGACTCGGCATCGCTCGCGCTGGCCGATGCCGAGGCTCGCCCCTGCGGGTCGAGCACGCGCAGCGTCCCGACGGCGGGATCGACTTCGACCCATGCCCCGTGGGGCACGCACGCGGTAACGTCTTCGTCGAAGCCGGCCAGCATGGGAATACCGGCCAGCGCGGCGCCCTGCACGAGAATCGTGTTGACGCTATTGAAGACGATGGCCAGCGGCGCCATGTCGCGAGACTGCATTTCATGAAGCATCCAGGCGCTCGCGACTCCGCCCTTGGCGGTATCGAGCACGAGAATGCGGCCGACATACGATTGACCGACCAGTTTGTGGGCCGGCCGGGAAAACACGCCGGTCAGACGGTTCAGGTCGTAGCGCGCCGACAGACCATCGTTGGCCACGAGCGCATGGCCCTCGACTTTGCGCCCCATCGCGTGGCGTGCGCTGAGCACCAGTTCTTTCATTGCAGTTCTCCGGTTTCGGCGGCATCGACGCATGCCGTCATCGACGCGAGCATCGGCACATAACCATAGCCGCCCAGGATGTTGACCAGCTTCGCGCTATTGCTTGCCAGCCGCTTCCAGCCTTTGGCCTCGGCCATCTCGCGTGCGTATGATTGGTAGAAGCACATACCCGATAGAACCGTGCCTCCGGCCGCTTCGATGCGTTCGGTGAAGCCGAAGCGATCCGCGTCGGGCTTGACCTGGGGACTGGTCACCGCCAGCAGAGGCACTTTGAAACGCCGCCCATCGCACAACTCGGCCAGCGTACGAAGCTCATAGAGGCTCAGTTGCGGGGCCGAGAACACCACGACGTCGACGGTTTTCTCCAGCGCATAGCTGCGCGTGAGCGCCTCGATGTCGCTGCGGCCGATGCACTGACGCACCGGCAAACGCTGCCCCCCCACCTCGCCCAATGTCGGCGCCTCGGGCGTCACGCCGACAATATGGAACAGTGCGGTCGAGCCGAAGCTCGCCATCGCCGCGCCAAAGTGCTTGAGCTGGTCCGACGATGGCGCGACCTCACCCATCTCGATAACGGGCACCTGCCAATAGTTGCCGGCCAGCCGACCGATCACGCCACCCAGCGCGCCCCACTCGTCGAGTCCGTTCGGCACGAAGTCGACCTGAACACGCAGCGTGGCCCGGCGATATTCGTCAAGATGAAAGGCATAGCGCGGCGTGCGGCCGGTCAACCCGGCCGCCAACGCCGACGGGCCGCCCTCGAAATTCGAGCGCGCTCCGTTGATCGAATTCGAATAGATCACCACCCCGGTGTCGCCAAAGGCCACGTGCTCGCCGCGCGTGGCGGCCAACACGGTCTGGTAGTTGACGCAGGTGTCGGTCATGGTGACGCCAAGCTTGACGAACGCGTCGATCGCCCGTCGCTCCAACTCCAACATCCAGGCGCTTTGCCCGAGCGCATCGGCCTTGCTGAAATCGGTGCCGCGCGGGTCTGTGATGGTCGGCACGCGTACCAGGTGCCGTCCGTCCTTGGCGTCGCAAAGGCGCTCCAGCCACATCACGCCGGCCTGCCCCAGACTCTCGGTATCGGCCATGATGTGCGCCTGCGTCACCGGCACGAAATCGCGGGCGTCGAAGAACTCGCCCACTGCTATCTGATGCCTGATGGCGGTCTGGGCAACCTCGCCCATTTCACCGGCCAGCATCGCTGTTTCTTCGTCATTGAGTCGCATTTCTCGGTCCCATGTGATGTCCTGCCATGCCAGGCGCCGCACGCCCATGCAGCGCCCATCCCAGATGCCGCGCTTAATCGACGGCGGCCAAGGCGCGCATTGGCTATCGGCACAATGCTGCTTAAAATGTATTAAGTTGTATTAATACATTAATGACCAGATAGTATGAAGCCGAGATGGCGATGTCAATAGCCCGGAAGTCCCGATTTCCATCAATACGCCGTCCGTCCCCGGGCAAGTGATCCATCATGAAACCGTTGATCTTTGCCACCGTTCGCGGCACGATGCCCGCATGACGCGATGCGCTGGGCCTCATAGGCGCCTGAAGAGAATCCGGACACAACGACAATGCGTTTTAAATTTTTCAAAGGCCTGCTGCCGCTGGATTGGCCGGGCGCACTGCGTGACGCGCTGGCCGGCGTGACGCTGGCGTCGATGAACATTCCTCAGGTGCTCGGCTACGCGCGGATTGCCGGCATGCCGGTGGTGACCGGTCTCTATACGGTGCTGCTGCCGCTCATCGGATTCGCCGTGTTCGGCTCGTCGCGCCATTTGGTGGTGGCGGCCGACTCGGCCACCGCGACGATCTTTGCCAGCGGTCTGACCGATATGGCGCCGGCCGGCAGCGCGGAATACGTCACGTTGGTCGGCATGGTTGCGCTGCTCACGGCCGGCTTCCTGCTCGTTGCGCGCATCTTCAAACTGGGATTTCTGGCCGATTTCCTGTCCCGCACCGTGTTGGTGGGCTTTCTTGCCGGGGTCGGCGTGCAGGTCGGCATTGCCATGCTGGGCAATATGCTTGGCATCAGCGTTAGCTCTGCCCACACCACCGGTCAGGTGATGCGTCTGGCGCAGGCCTGGGCGCAGACCCAGCCGCAGACCCTGGCGCTATCGGTGCTGGTGGTAACGCTGATCCTATGGTGCAAACGCTATGCGCCCCGGCTGCCCATGCCGCTGCTGACCGTGGTCGGCGGCATTGCCGCAAGCTACGTGTTTGATTTCTCCGGCCACGGCATTGCCGTGATCGGTCCGGTGCCGACCGGCTGGCCGCATTTCGGCGTGCCCATGGTCAGTTGGCGCGAGCTGATCTCACTGGTGCCGATCGCCGGATCGTGCTTTGTGGTTATCATCGCCCAAAGCGCGGCAGCCGCGCGGGTGTTTGCCGACCGCTATCACGAGCGGCTCGATAAGGATGCCGACATTCTTGGCCTGAGCGTGGCCAACTTCGGCGCGGCGCTGTCCGGCGCGTTCGTGGTCAACGGCAGCCCGACCCAAACCGCGATGGCCGATCGCGCCGGCGCGCGCAGCCAGCTCGCGCAACTGGTGTTCGCCGGTGTCGTGGTGCTGGTGCTGCTGTTTCTGACCGCACCGCTACAATATTTGCCGCACTGCGTGCTGGCCGGCATCGTCTTTACCATCGCACTCGGCCTGATCGATCTGGAGGGCCTGCGCGACATTCGCCGCGAGAGCCCTGGCGAGTTTTCATTGGCGTTGGTAACAGCGACCGCGGTGGTGCTGGTCGGCGTCGAGGAAGGCATTTTGCTGGCCATTGCACTGTCGCTGCTCCGGCACGTGCGTCATAGCTACCGGCCTCATACCACGCTGCTGGCACCCGACGCGCAAGGCAGGTGGCTGCCCATGCCGGCCACGCCCGGTGCGCAGACAGCGCCCGGGCTGATCGTTTATCGCTTTGGTGCGGATCTGTTCTTCGCCAACGACAATCGCTTTGCCGACGAAGTGCGCCAGCTCATCCAACGCGCACCGTCGCCGGTGCGGTGGTTCGTGGTCGATGCCGGGGCCATCACCGACCTGGATTATTCGGCGGCGCGCTCGGTGCGCACGCTGTGCGAAGACCTGACCGCGCGCGGCGTCACGCTGGTGTTCGGCCGCGTCAATGATTATTTGCTTGCCGATATGCGACGACACGGCATCGCCGAGGTGATCGGCGACGATCATATTTTCCCGACGCTGCACGAGGCTTTGTCCTTCACTGGCGTCCACCCAGCAGCCGCCGCTTAGCGGTGGCTCCAGCCAGCAGCGCGCCCGCCGCCAGCCGGGCGCGGGGTTGCGCGTGATCAAAACAGCTCGTCGTCGGCCAAGGCGCCATGAGGCGGCTGCGGCTGCCCCTGGCCTTGCACCTCCTGGCGCTTGCGCCGGATGTGGTACGCGGTGAGCAGTTGATGTGCCACCATGTCCAGCGCCGGCCTGGCCTCGCCATGCTTGTCGGTCCAGACCTTCGGGGTGAGGCTGCCAGAGAGCGCCACCGAATCGCCGTCGTCCAGCGCCAGCAACGCAGCCCTGACATCGTCGGCAAAGGCGATCACGTTGACGAACAGCGTCTCGTCGCCGGCGGCCACCCGCACCTTGGCCGTGACGAATGCCCGGCCGCCCTGGCCCGTGCGCTCCTGCGCGGCGCCATATAGTCGCCCGCCAATCAGCCCGTCGATCATGCCTCGCTCCCAAAACTCAATGGCTCAGTGTAACCGCAAGCGGCGTTGCCGCGCGTCGAGCTATATGGAATTTCGCAGGCACGATATCGCGGTGCCTCGTGGTGCCGGCAGGCTGGGGCGTAAGATATTGAAATAATTTTTGAGGATATGGCTATCGCGTCATGGTTGACGCGCGTTTGTCCAACCCACTACCCTAGCGCCTGTCAAAGCGATGAGAATTGCCGTGAAAATCTCCCACGTAGTCGCCGGCCTCGGTCTGCTGGCCGTGCTGCCGCTCGCGGCGGCACAACAATCCTCGGTGTTCAAAGCCATGCCGTCTTCAGCCGCCGATCAGGCGATCCAGCAAAACTGGAACGCCATCACTCATCCGCCCCCGCCGGCTCCTGCGCCAGACAGCAAGGCGCGCGCCGAGCGTCGCGCGCACGAACGGCGCGGCGCACGCCTGATGCAAACGACGAACTGATCGGCGCGCGCAGCTCAGAGCGTAATCGTGCCCTGACCCAGTTCGATCACCCGGCCGCCGACGCGGATGGCCCGATCCTCGCTGAGGTCGAGTTGCAGCCGGCATGGCCGGTCGATTTGATCTCCCTGGCTGACGCGCAAACTCGCAGGCAACGCATGCCCGGTCGAGATCAGCCAGCCGCCCAGGTTGGCGCAAGCCGATCCCGTGCCCGGATCTTCACTGACTCCGCCACCTTGAGTGGTGAAGAAATAGCGCGCCACCACCTGCCGCGTGCCGGTGTTCGCGCTGGGGTTCGCGCCATCGCCTGGCGCGTCGTCGAAAGCAAAGACGTAGCCGGTTTTTCGTCCCAGGCTGCTCAACGGCCAGCGCTCGAGCAAGGTGCTGACCGGCGCCGCGCGCCGCACCGCGTCGGGATGCTTGAGCGGTATCAACAGCTGATCGGCGCCGGTATCGACCCACACCGGGGCGGCGAGCAGGTCGTCGGCCTGCAGCCCTACCAGCGCCGCCACCTCGGCCCGCGGCAGTGCCACCTCGCGCACCAGAGGTGCCCCCTCGGCAGGCGCGGTCAGCGTCCAGACGTCGCCGTGCGCCCGCACCGGCACCACGCCGGCCTTGAACGACAGTGTCAGCGCGTCGCCGCTGCCGCGCAGCGCGCGAATGACGTGAGCAGTCCCCAGCGTCGGATGCCCGGCAAACCGCATCTCATAGCCCGGCGTGAAAATCCGCACGTTCGCGTCGGCCTGTTCGGAAGGCAGGATGAAGGTGGTCTCGGACAAGTTGAATTGACGCGCCAGCGCAAGCATCTGCGCATCGCTGAGCCCCCGGCCGTCTTCGAACACGCAGAGCGGGTTGCCGCCGAAGGTGGATTCTGCGAACACATTGACGATACGGAAACGGTAGTGGGCCATAAGGGATCCTCGCGGCGGGCATCGAAGCCCATGAAGTCGTGCAAAGCACTTAGCCTAGCGGCTCGCCAGGCCGCTCGCCATGGACAATTCGACGCAGATTCACCAAGCCAGTGAAGGCGCCGGCGACGGTCCCGGCAAACGCTGGACGTCTGCCCTATACTGGCTCCTCCCCGAACTTGCCGCCTAGCCAACGCGCCCTGCCCATGCTGCCGATCGCCATGACCCTGGCCATGCTCGCCGCGCCGCCGGCCGACCCGCTCGGTGCAGCCCAGGCCCGTTTTGCAGCACTCGGCAGTTACGAGGTGACGATCCGTTCGTCGGGCGACCGGCGGGGAGCCGAAGTGATTCATTACCTCTACCGCCGCCCCGATCATGTACGCATGGAATTCGACCAGCCGCACCACGGTGCCGTCATCGTCTACGACCCCGCATCACGGCGCGCCGTGGTGTGGCCGTTCGGCCAGGGACATTTCCCGCGCCTGGTGCTCAGCCCCGGCAATCCACTGATTCGCGGCGCGCGCGGCCAGCGGATCGACCAGTCGAGCGTCGGCGCGCTGCTGGCCAGTGCCCAGGCGCTGCAAGCCGAGGGAAAGACATCGCTGGAAGGCCAGACCATGGTCGGCACGCAGCACACCTGGCATGTGGTGGTGACCGGCGCCGGTAACGCCGAAGTGGCCGGCGGCATTCATCGCTACGATCTGTGGCTCGCCACCGGCTCGCTGTTTCCGGTCAAGGTCCAGAGTCGCGATGTCGCGGGTCAACTGCTGGAGTCGGTGCGCTTTGACGACGTGCGCCTGAATGTGCCGCTCGCGGCGCGGCTGTTCGACCCGCGGGCCAAACCGGCCGGCGCGCCCGCCGCCGTCGCGGTGCCGTCGACGCAACGCGCGCGCAACTGACACGCGAATACAGGCCGCGCAGAGCCTGTGCGAGACCGCGCTCTGCAAAGTTTGGCCGAAGCGCTTAACATGCCACCTTCCGTTGTTTGGCTCACTGATTTTTTTGACATGTCTTCTCGTACTGGCAGTTCCCTGACACGCGGCAGCGTCTTGCTCATGGCGATCGCGTGCGGCTTGACCGTCGCCAACCTGTACTACAACCAGCCGATGCTGGACGATATCCGCAGGGACTTCGGCCTGAGTGCGTCGCAAGTCGGCCTGATACCGATGCTCACGCAGCTCGGTTACGCTTTCGGCCTGCTCACTCTCACGCCGCTGGGCGATCGCGTCGATCGCCGCCGGCTGATTCTCGGCATGCTGGCCGTGCTCACGCTGTCGCTGATCGGCGCGGCACTCTCGCCCAGCCTTGCCGCGCTCGGTGCGGCAAGCTTCCTGGCCGGTGTCACCTCGACCGTGGCGCAGCAAATCGTGCCGCTGGCGGCCCAGCTGGCCGAGCCGGCCAGGCGCGGCAAGACCGTCGGGCAGGTCATGAGCGGTTTGCTGATCGGCATTTTGGCGGCCCGCACCTTGAGTGGCGTGGTGGCCACCGCGTTCGGCTGGCGCGATATGTTCTGGATCGCCGCCGCGATGATGGTGGTGCTCGCGCTGATCCTCGCGCGCCGCTTGCCGCACGCGCCGCCTACCACCGATATGTCATACCGGCAGTTGATGGTCTCGCTGCTGCATCTCGCACGCCGGCATCCAGCGCTGCGTGAAGCCTCGCTGGTAGGCGGGCTGCTGTTCGCCTCGTTCAGCGTGTTCTGGTCGACCCTGACGCTATGGCTGGCCAGCCCCGCCTTCGGGCTGGGCGCCGATGTGGCCGGCATGTTCGGCCTGGTCGGTGTGGTCGGTGCGCTGGCCGCGCCAGTCTCCGGCCGGCTGGCCGATCATGGCGGCCCGCGCCGCGTGCTGGGTGTGGGCATTGCCATCGTCGTCGCGTCGTTCGTCACCTTCGGCTGGTTCGGCGCCAGCCTGTGGGGCCTGGCTGCCGGCGTGATCCTGCTCGACCTTGGCGTGCAGGGTTGCCAGATTGCCAATCAGACCCGCATCTACGCGCTCGATCATGCTGCAGCGAGCCGCCTGAATACGGTCTATATGACCAGCTACTTCGTGCTGGGGGCGCTGGGCTCGGCCCTGGGTTCGCTCGCATGGTCGCATTTCGGCTGGCTCGGCGTGTCGGCCGCGGGTCTGCTGCTTGGGCTCGGCGCCGGCCTATGCCACTGGGCCGGGCGGCGGCACGTCGTGACTGCCACGAGTTGAACCGAAGGAAACGCGGGCAGCGTTTGCATTTGCCAGGATCGCTCACAAGGCAGTGAGCGATCTCCATTCACCTGAGCCCGACGCGCGGCACCATATCAAGCGCTCCTATCGAAATGCCGTGAGAAATTCTCACCATTTCGCAACAGAATGATACAAATCATTACAGGCGCGGGCGGCTCGATCGGGTATCTTGGAATTGCCATCTGTCAGCGGCAGCGTGACGCATGAGTGTGTCGCGCCGACATGCCGGAGTCCGAAATTGACAGAGCTTTGAATGGAGATGAACAATGAAAACCACACAACCTCTGCGCGCCATGAGCAAGCTCGCCCTGGCGCTTGCCTGTGCGGCCAGCCTCGCGGGTTGCGCAATGAACGGGATGTCGCCGCGCCAGGAGCGCAACACGGCGCTGGGCGCCGGCATCGGTGCGCTGGGCGGCGCGCTGATCTCCGGGGGCGATGCCTGGACGACCATCGGCGGGGCGGTCGCCGGTGGTGTGATCGGTAACGTCACTACCGACAATCGCGGTCACTACTATCGCCGCGATCGCTACTGATCGGCCCGGCCCCCAAGCCCAACTGTGCTCCTGTCCCGCGCGCGCCGCCATCGGTCAGCTCCGGCGCGCATCTCCCGGTCAACAGAATAAGGAACCACGATGAAGAAATCACTCGTCGGCGCTTTTATCGCCACCTCGGCCACCTTTCTCGGTCTGGCCAGCCCGGTATCCTTCGCGCAAACCGGCATGCCGCAGCCCCCGGCAGCCCAGCAGCCGGCCTCCCCCGCGCCGGACTTCAACGACGCGCGCGATCAACACACCGCGCTCAAATGGTATCTGCAGCGCACCTTCGATGCAGTCGACACCAACCATGACGGCGTGATCGACCGCAAGGAGTGGGCCGCCTTCCAGGAAAAGAATCTGGCGCGGCGCCGCGCCGCCTTCGAGCGGCACTTCAAGGCCGACGACAAAAACGGCGACGGCACCTTGAGCCGCGCCGAGGTACAGGCCTCGGAACCGTGGCTGGCGCCGCATTTCGATCAAGCCGATCTGAATCATGACGGCCAGTTGTCGCAGGAGGAAGTGCGGGCCTACATCCGCAGGCTGCGCCACGCGGCGTACGCGCTCGATAATCCCCCGTCCAAGCCGTAGGCGGCAGTTGCCGTATCGACCGACAACGCCGGCGAGCCTCGTTCGCCGGCGTTGTCGTTTCTGCCTCGACGCACCAGGACCGCAGGGCCGGCCCGCCGGCGTCGCGCCTACTTGCCCGACAGTTGCGCTCTGACCAGCGCGCCGAGGCGCTCGATGCCGGCATCGATCTTGTCGACCCGGATCGACGAAAAACCGAGCCGGAAGCAATCGCGCTGCGGGTGATCCCCCATAAAGAACACATCGCCCGGCTCGATCAGGATGCCATGCGATTCGGCCTGACGCGCCAGCAGGCTGGCGTCGAGCCCCGCAGGCCCCTGCACCCAGCACGAGGCGCCGCCGGCCACCGGCACGAAGCGCGCCTCGGGCAAATGCCGGCGCAATGCCTCGCCGAGCGCCTCGGCGCGTTGCGAATAGGCATGCGCGAGCCGGCGCAGCAGCGCGTCGTGATGCCCGAGCGAGAGAAACAGCGCGAACGAGCGCTGAATGAAGGCCGACGGGTGGCGCACCATCAGACGGCGCAGCGCGCGCAATTCGCTGACCAGTTCGGCGGGCGCGACGATGTAGCCGAGGCGCAGGCCCGGTGCGAACGATTTCGACAGGCTGCCGACGTAGATCACGCGATTGTTGCGATCGAGGCTCTTGAGCGCGGGGTTGGGCGTACCGGAGAAATTGTTCTCGCTCTCGTAATCGTCCTCGATCAGCACGAAGTCTTTTTTCTCGGCCAGCGCCAGCAAGGCCTCGCGCCGCTCCAGCGGCATCGTGGTGGTGGTCGGGCATTGATGGCTGGGCGTGATGTAGACGTAGTCGCATTCGCCCAGCGTGGCGCTCACCGGCAAGCCGCCCTCGTCCACCGGAAAGCCGACCAGGCGCGGCGTGCGCATGCTGAAGATGTTGCGCGCGTCCGGATAGCCGGGGTTTTCCATGCCCACCGTGGTACGTGGCGACATCAATAGATCGGCCACCAAATAGAGCGCCTGCTGCGCGCCGTTGGTCAGGACGATTTCATCGGCGTTGGCCCAGACACCGCGGCGCGGCAGCACGCGCGTGCGCACTTGCTGGATCAGCGATTCATCGTCTCGCGCGATCATGTCAGGCGCCCAATCGCGAATCTCCATGACCGAGAGCGCCTTCATGCAGCACTCGCGCCAGTCGGCGGTCGGAAACAGGGCGGGATCGAACTGACCGTAAATGAAGGGAAATTCGTACTTCTGCCAATCGGATGGCTTGACGATATTGCGCTGGCGCGAAGGCCGCGACATGAAACGCGGCTCCCACGCCGGCCCGCCCGGCCGCTCGAGGGCGACGCGCGGCGCGGGGGCGTCGGCCGGCCGGGCCACCCGCCCCTGCAGCATGTCGGCATTGACGAAGTAGCCGCGCCGCTCGCGCGCGATCAGATAACCCTCGTCCACCAATTGCTGATAGGCAAGCACCACCGTGTTGCGCGCGACGTTGAGCTGGTCGGCCAACTCCCGGCTCGACGGTACCGGCACGCCGGGCTGCAGCTGCTCGTCGAGAATCGCCGACACCAGCATCTGGCGAATCTGGCCTTGCAGGCTCATGCCACTGTGGGCCGACAACTGGAACAACTGGTTCCACAGCACCGATGAAAGCCGGCTCGCCATGCGCTTATTCTCCCGTTGAGATTGCACTGCCAAAATTTTTGCCGCACCGCCCGATATTCTGCGAGGCGGCGCGGCACGCTGCCGCTATGATCGCTCTTGCAGCGCACAAATTCACATCGGGTTTGTACCGAGGTGCGCCAACGCGCCCCGCGTGCTGGCGCCCAGCCGCGCTTCGCGTGGCCTCATCGAATAATCTCATCTGGTTCTAACGCGCGGCCGCGCCACCGGCAATCATGAATAACACAAACGCGCGGTGCGCGGCCAGCAGTTTGGCGCATGCCGCTTCATAGCCACGTTTCGATTGCGTTCGCCATGAATCCAACCAGTGCTGTCGTGCCGAGCAAGCCGACGCCTAGCCAAGCCCCGCCGGGCGGCGCGGCCCACGAGCCGCCGACCCCGCCCCATGGCGGTGCGCGGCGCGGGGCCTGGCGTTCACTGGCCAGCGCATCCGGCATGACCCTGTGCGACGGCCGCGGACACAGCGTGCTGGACGCCACCGCTGGCGCCTTTGCCGTGCCAGCCGGACATAGCCGGGAATCGATCGCCGCGGCGGTCGGCCGGCAACTGGGCGAATGGCACGACAGCGTGACGCACGGGACGAGTCACCCGATGACCGGCGAGCTGACCCGACGGCTGCTGGCGCTGGCGCCCGACGGCATGGAGCGGGTGCAGTTTGCCACCACCCCGCGCGGCAGTCTCGAGCAAGCGCTGCGCGCATGCATCGCCACCCACGCCGCGCGCGGCGACCATCAGCGCACGATAGTGATCACCGGCCAACCCACGGCCCCCGGCTTGAGCCTGGCAACCCTCAGGCCGGGCACCAACGGCCGGCGCGCGCAAGACAACGGCCTGGGCGCCGGCCTGCTCGGCTTCGTGCATTTGCCGCATCCGCGCCTGGCGGAAAATCGCTTCGTCAAAGGCCAACCCGATCATGGCGATGCGCTGGCCGACGAGTTCGCACGCGTCGTCGAGCTGTTCGGCGCCACGCACATCGCCGCCTGCGTGCTCGAACCCATCGGCACCGCCGACGGCCTTCGGGTGCCGCCGCGCAACTACCTCGAGACGCTGCAAGCGTTGTGTCAAGAGCACGGCATTCTGCTGGTGTTCGACGAGTCCTCGTGCGGCATGGGGCACACGGGCGCCGCGTTCGGCGCGCTCAGCCTGGGCGTGACGCCCGACCTGATGGTGCTGGGCAATGCACTGACCAACGGTACGCTGCCGCTGGGCGCGCTGCTGATCGGCGAGTGCGTTTGCCAGGCGCTGGGCGATGTGTCCGGCGCGCCGCTCGACGACAGTGCTCACCTGCTGTATCCGGCCGCGTGCACGGCCGCGCTGGCGATGCTCGATCTGTGCGAGCAGGAAGCGCTGTTCGAGCGTGCGCAGCAACTGTCGAGCGCTTTTCTCGACCAGGTGTTCGCGCTGAGCGACCTGCCGGTGGTGCGCGACATTCAGGGCTTTGGCCTGCTCGCCGGCCTCGAGATCGACAGCGGCGCAGGCATAAGCCGGCACGGCGCGCACGCCGCCGATTTGCAGCGCCGCCTGTTCGAGGCCGGCCTGAACGTGCTGGCGCGCGGCGATTCCCTGCTGCTGGCGCCGGCCATGGTGATGACGCCGGACGAACTCGATCAGATATGCCGCACGCTGCGCAGCGTCCTGACAGATTTCAGTTGAAGTAGAGAGGAGACCGCCCAAACCCGCCGTATTGGGCGAAATAGTGGTTTGACAAACCGCAACATTCAAAACGAGAGAGGTGACACCGTGGCCCGCTTGAAGCATTTCATTCGCAAAACCTTTGCACTCCTGATAACCCCCGCGCTGGCGTGGGCATCGCTGGGTAGCCTGCCCGCGCATGCCCAGGACAAGGAAATCACTATCGCCTACCAGCAGATCGTCGATCCCTGGCTGGTGGCCATCGCCAACCATAGTTTCGAAAAAGCGACCGGCTACAAGATTCACTGGCGTCAGTTCGAATCGGGCGCGAAGGTGGCCACCGCATTCGCCTCGGGCGACGTCAAGATCGGCGTGATCGGCTCCAGCCCGCTGGCCGCGGCGGTCACTCGCGGCGTGGATCTTCAACTGTTCTGGATTCTCGACAATATCAACAACGCCGAAGCGATGGTGGTGCGCAACGGCTCCGGCATCAACAAGCCGCAGGATCTGGTCGGCAAAAAGCTGGGCGTGCCGTTCGCTTCGACCTCCGACTACCACGCGATGTTCGCGCTGCAGCGCTGGGGCATCAAGCCGTCCAGTGTGCATATCCTGAATATGCAGCCCAACCAGATTGCCGCGGCATGGGAGCGCGGCGACATCGATGCGGCCTATGTGTGGGACCCGGCCCTGTCGCGCATCAAGGAGACCGGCAAGGTGCTGATCACCTCGGGTGAGTTGAGCAAGGCCGGCAAGCCGACCTTCGACGGTATCGCGGTCGATCGCCAATGGGGCGCAGCCCATCCCGAATTCATGGCCAAGTTCATCAAGGTCATCGCCGATGCGGACGCCGCCTACCGCGATAACGTGAAGGCCTGGACGCCGGATTCGCCGCAGGTCAAGGCGATCGTGCAAATGATCGGCGGCAGCGCCAAGGACGTGCCGAACGCACTGGCGCTGTATGCGTTCCCGACCATGCAGGAGCAGGCCTCGCCCGATTGGCTGGGTGGCGGCGAGAAGAGCCGCGCGGCATTCGCGCTCAAGGACACCGCAGCTTTCCTCAAAGGCCAGCATCAGCTCGACAGCGTGAAGGCCGACTACAGCAGTTACGTCACCCCGGCGTACGTCGACGCCGCGATGAAGCTGAAGTAACGCCGCGCGCACTATCTGCTTGAACGCCGGGGCGCATCGCGGCCCCGGCCATCTCCTCCAGTGGGATCGAGATCATGGAAAATATGCAAATCAAGGACGTCAGCGTCATCTACCCGGGTCGCCGTGCCGGCGAACAGGTCCATGCGCTGGCCAATATCAATCTGGACATCAATGCGGGCGATCTGGTGGTCGCACTGGGGGCCTCCGGCTGCGGCAAGACCACGCTGCTGAGTCTGATGGCCGGCTTTATTTCACCGTCGAGCGGCGAGCTGCTGCTGGGCGACAAGCGCATCGAGGGCCCCGGCTCCGACCGTGGCGTGGTGTTCCAGAAGCACGCGCTGCTGCCGTGGCTCAATGTCATCGAGAACGCCGAATTCGGGCTCAAGCTGCAGGGCGTGCCCAAGGCAAAGCGGCGCGAGATCGCGGCGCGCAATCTGGCGCTGGTGGGCCTGAAGGACTTTCATCAACACATGATCTACCAGCTCTCGGGCGGCATGCAGCAGCGCGTCGGTATCGCGCGCGCGCTGACCTGCAATCCGTCGATGCTGTTGATGGACGAGCCGATGGCCGCGCTCGACGCGCTCACGCGGGAAACCATTCAAGAGCTGTTGCTCGACGTGTGGAAGGAAACGCACAAGATGATTTTCTTCATCACGCACAGCGTCGAGGAAGCCCTCTTCCTGGCCAGCCGGCTGATCGTGATGTCGCCGCGCCCCGGGCGTATCACGCACATGTATGAGCTGGATTTCAATCAGCGCTTTCTCGAGTCGCGCGACGCGCGCGCGGTCAAATCGAGCCCCGATTTCATCAGGATGCGCGAAACCGTGCTGAGCATCATCTATGGCGACGAACGTGCCGGGCAAGCCGGCATGGTCGCCAATCAGGCCGCCGCGGAGGTCGCTCATGCTTAACAAACAGGTCTACTCAGCCGCCCAGGCGCGCGATTCCGAAGCCAGAGGTCACACCATGAACACTTTGCCCAAGGCAGCGCCGGCCCGCCCGGGCCTGCTGACCAAGCTGTTCGCCAAGAAGCCCGCCAAACCGGGCGAGGCGTTCGGCGCGCCCGGCCAGGGCAGCAGCCTGGCCATCAGCGTCACGACGGTAGTGGCGTTGTTCCTGGTCTGGATACTGGTCACCGCGACCGGCATGGTCAAGCCGCTGTTCCTGCCGGGGCCGCATGCGATCTATGCGAAATTCATCGAAGTCTCGACCGAGGGCTTTGCCGGCTCGACACTGTGGCAGCACACGCTGATCAGCCTGTATCGCGTGTTCGGCGCCTTTGCGCTGGCGTGCGTCACGGCCATCCCGATCGGCATCATGATGGGCGTGAACCGCGTCGTGCGCGGCATTTTCGATCCGCCCATCGAGTTCTACCGGCCGTTGCCGCCATTGGCCTACCTGCCGCTGGTCATCATCTGGTTCGGCATCGGCGAGTTCTCCAAGGTGCTGCTGATCTATCTGGCGATCTTCGCGCCGCTGGCGATCGCGGCCCGCTCGGGGGTGCGCTCGGTGTCGATGGAACAGATCCACGCCGCTTATTCGATGGGCGCCTCGCCGCGGCAGATCATCATGCACGTGATCGTCAAGTCGGCCCTGCCGGAGATTTTCACCGGCATGCGCATCGGCGTGGGCGTGGGCTGGACCACCCTGGTGGCCGCGGAAATGGTGGCCTCCAGCAAGGGGCTCGGCTTCATGGTGCTCAACGCGGCCGAGTTCCTGGCCAGCGACGTGGTGATCATGGGCATCATCATCATCGGCCTGTTCGCGTTCACCTTCGATTTGCTGATGCGCTATCTGGAGAAGGTGCTGGTGCCCTGGAAAGGCAGGGTGTAAGCGATAACGGCGCGTGTATCGGCGTTATCGCGCGCGCCGGCCGTCGGCTGCCGGCAGGTCGAAGCGGAACACCGCTCCAGAGCCGGCATGCTCGATCAGGCGAATCTGGCTGTGATGCAGTTGCAGCATGCGTTGCACGATGAGCAACCCCAGCCCGCCCTGCCGGCGCGGATCGCCCAGGCTGGGGCGGCGAAACAGGCCCTCGCGCAAGGCGGCCGGCACGCCCGGACCGGTGTCGCTGACGGTGACTTCGACCTTGCCCTCGCGCGGCGCGAGCGCCACGTCGACCGAGCCGCCGGGCGGTGTGTGGCGAATCGCGTTGTCGAGCAGATTGGTCAGCACGCGCTCGATCATGCCCAAGTCGGCGGCCACCGCCGGCAACTGCGGCGGCAGGCTGGCCGCAAGGCGTACCTGCCGCGCTTGTGCCGCCAGCCCAAATTTCTCGAACACGTCCTGCACCAGATCGGGCAATGAGAAATTTTCCAGATTCGGCTGCACGAAACCGTGCTCGAGCCGCGCCAGTTCGAACAGCGACTGAGCCAGCCCACCGACCTTGCGGCTCTGATCCAGCGCTATCGACAGATAGCGGCGGCGCTCGGTCTCGCCAAGCGTATCGGCCTTGAGCGACAGGGTTTCCAGGTAACCGTGCAGCGACCCCAGCGGGGTCCGCAGATCGTGCGAGATGTTGGCGATCAGATCGCGCCGTTCCTGGTCCTGTCGCGTCAGCGTGCGCCATTGCTCGCCGATCCGGGTGGCCATTTGCGTGAAGGCGCTCTCGAGCACGGCGATTTCATCGCGCCGCCCGGGTGTCGGCAGCGGCGGTGCGGGCGGCGGCAGCGGCACGTCGCCATCGGCGTCGAACCGGCGCACCCGCTCGGTGAGCCGGCGCAGCGGCCGGGTGATCAGGCCGAACGCGAAGAGGCCGGCCACCAATCCAAGCAGCGCGACCAGCCCCATCGACCATAGCGTCGTGCGCAGCACGGCGTTCGCGGCCAGACGCGCCGCCAGCCGGTCGCGCGCCTCGCCCTGCAACACCACGTAGATATAGCCGGCCACGCCGTCGCGGCCGCCGACCTGCAGCGGCGCTGCGCTGAAGACCTTGCGCCCGTCGATGCTGCGTGGGTCGTCGCCGAAGATCGGCAGCGGTGCGCCGGCCAGAAACCGGTGCACTGGCGCGAGGTCGACCCGGTCGCGCCTGAGGTGGCCCGCCGGTGCGTCGTCGCCCTTGATGCGGCCGCTGCTGTCGAGCAAATACACCTCCACGCTCGGGTTGACGACCATCAATTGCCCGAACAGCCGCCGCAGCGCGTCCGGCTTCAGGCCGCTGGCATCCATCAGTTCGGTGTTGTGGGCGATATGCTCGGCCAGGCCGCGCGAGAGTCCCTGCACGACCTCTTCCTCGTGCATATGGTTTGCCCGCACCTGCAGCCATGCGGAGGCGCCGCAACAGGCCAGCAGCAATGCGGAAAACACCAGCGACAGGCGCTGCGTGAGCGTCAGATTCATGATGCGTCGGCCTCCGGCACGAATTTGTAGCCGTAGCCCCACACCGTCTGGATACGGCACGGCTGGGCCGGATCGGCCTCGATCTTGGCGCGCAGGCGATTGATATGGGTGTTGACGGTATGCTCGTAGCCGTCGTGCTGATAGCCCCATACGGCATTGAGCAGATCCATGCGCGAGAACACCTTGCCTGGATGGCGGACGAAGAAATACAGCAGGTCGAACTCGCGCGGCGTCAATTCGATGCGCTTGCCGTCGACGGCGGCCTCGCGCGTGAGCGGATCGATCGACAGCCCGCCCAGCATCAGGCTGCCGGCGTCGAGCCGCATGTTCTGGGCCAGCGCGTCGACGCGCCGCAGCAGCGCCTTGACGCGCGCCACCAGTTCGAGCACCGAGAACGGCTTGGCCAGGTAATCGTCGGCGCCCAGCTCCAAACCGAGGATGCGATGCACTTCGCTCGAACGTGCGCTGGTGATGATGATCGGCGTGTAGCGCGTCATCGCGCGGGCGCGCCGGCAGATCTCCAGGCCGTCGACGCCAGGCAGCATCAGGTCGAGGATCAACGCGTCCCAGCCGCCCTGTTCAAGCCGCCGCAGGCCCTCGTCGCCGTCGGCGCAGTGCACGACTTCGTAGCGTTCGTCGCGCAGATGCAGACACATCAGCTCGGCGATGTGGCTATCGTCTTCGACGATCAGTATGCGTTTGGGCTGGTCCATCCGTCATGTTCCGGAAAAGGGAATGCCGGGCCCGGGGCCGCGGCGGTGATGCCGCCATTGTGCGCAATTCCGGGGCGGCAAAGTATCACATTTAATTTAAGTTTACGTGAGGATCTGGCAACCAGCCTCGCCATACCATGCGCACATCGACCTTTGACTCCAGGAGAACGATGATGCCATCCCGCCGCGGTTTTCTTCTCACCGGCGGCGCCGCTGCGGCCGCCATGGCGGCCGTACTGGCCGGCCGGCGCGGGTTGCATGCCGCGCCGGCCGATGCTGCGGCGCCACACGAGACGTTCGAGGTGACGCACACCGACGCACAGTGGCGCCAGTTGCTCGGCCCCGAGCGTTACGCGGTACTGCGCGAGGACGCCACCGAGCGCCCCTACAGCAGTCCCCTGAACAATGAGCATCGTGCCGGCATTTTCTCGTGTGCCGGATGCCAGTTGCCGCTGTATTCGTCGCACACGAAATTCGACAGTCATACCGGCTGGCCGAGCTTCTGGGCGCCGCTGCCGCACGCGGTGGCCACCCGCGACGATCTGTCGTTCGGCATGGCGCGCACGGAGGTGCATTGCCGGCGCTGCGGCGGTCACCTGGGTCACGTGTTCGACGACGGCCCGAAGCCGACCGGACTGCGCTATTGCATGAATGGGCTGGCACTGCGCTTCACACCCAAGGCCGCCTGAACGCGGCCGAGCCTGCCCGGATCGATCGTTGCATCAACCAAACCAAGGAATCCTCCAATGCTACTCATTGTGCTCGCTTATCTCGGCGGCGTGCTGACGATTCTGAGTCCATGCATCCTGCCCGTGCTGCCGTTCGTGTTCTCGCGCGCGGACCAGCCTTTCGCGCGCAGCGGCCTGCCGCTGCTGGCCGGTATGGTGCTGACGTTCGCCGCGGTCGCTACCCTGGCGGCCGTCGGCGGCGGCTGGGTGGTCGCCGCCAACCAATACGGGCGCTGGCTGGCGTTGATCATGCTGGGTTTGTTCGGGATGACGCTGCTGGTGCCCCGCCTGGCCGAGCATCTGACGCGCCCGCTGGTCGCACTTGGCAATCGCTTGTCGAGCGCCGCCAACGCCAGCGGGCAACCCGGCGCCAAATCGTCGTTCCTGCTCGGCATTGCGACCGGGCTGCTGTGGGCGCCGTGTGCCGGACCGATTCTCGGGCTGGTACTGACCGGCGCCGCACTGCACGGCGCCAGCGTGGGCACTACGCTGTTGCTGCTGGCGTATGCCGCGGGCGCCGCCACGTCGCTGGCGGTGGCGCTGCTGCTCGGCAGCAAGGTGTTCGCCGCCATGAAACGCTCGCTGGGCGCCGGCGAATGGATTCGGCGCGGACTCGGCGCGGCGATGCTCGGCGGCGTGGCGGCCATCGCTCTTGGGCTCGACACCGGCGCCTTGGCCAGCGTCTCGACGGTAGCCACCAGCGGTCTCGAGCAAGCATTGATCCACGAGCTTTCTCCCGCGGCGACGCACCTTGCCGGCCCGGCCCGGGACGGCGCGATGATGGCCGCGCAGGCGCAACCGGATTCGTCGATGCGCATGGTGCGCACGGCTGCTTCGGTCACGACGGCCAGCGTCGCGCTGCCGGTCGAGGGGCAATTGCCGCCGCTGTCGGGCGCCGTGCAGTGGCTCAATTCGCCGCCGCTGACCGCGCAGGATCTGCGCGGCAAGGTGTTGCTGCTCGATGTGTGGACCTATTCGTGCATCAATTGCCTGCGCACGTTGCCGTATGTGAAGGCGTGGGCGAAAAAGTATCGTGACCAGGGGCTGGTGGTCATCGGCGTGCATGCGCCGGAGTTCGCGTTCGAGCGCAACGTGGCGAACGTCAAGCGCGCGGTGCACGAGCTGGGCATCGATTACCCGGTCGCGATCGACAATCACTATGCGATCTGGCGCGCGCTGCACAACGAGTACTGGCCGGCGGAGTATCTCGTCGACGCGCAGGGCCGAATTCGCCATCATCACTTCGGCGAGGGTGAATACGCGCAGACCGAACACGCGATTCAGCAACTGCTGGCCGAGGCGGGCCATCGAAACGTCGCAACCGGCCTGGTCGGCACGCCCGATAAAGGCGTGCAAATGGCGCCCGACAATGCCGATCTGCAATCGCCCGAGACTTATATCGGCTACCAGCGCGCCGAGCGGTTTGCGTCTGCGGGCGGCCAGACACGCAATTTGCCGCAGCAATATACGGCCCCGGCGCGGCCGGCGCTCAATCAGTGGGGCCTGGCGGGCACCTGGCAGGTGGGCGGCGCCCATGCCACGCTCGACGGCGCGACGGGCCGCATCGTGTACCGCTTTCATGCGCGCGACCTGAATCTCGTGCTCGGACCGGCCAAGGACGGCAAGCCGGTACGCTTTCGCGTGAGCATCGACGGCGCGCCGCCGGGCGCTGCGCACGGGGTCGATGTCGACGCCAAGGGCGACGGCACGATTACCGAACAGCGGCTATATCAATTGGTTCGGCAGGACAAGACCGTGACCGACCGCACCTTTGCAATTGAATTTCTGGATCCGGGCGTTCAAGCGTACGCTTTTACTTTCGGATGACTTGTTACGCCACTCAAGCATGTATCGAGGAATCACATCATGAATACTTCAATCCGTCGTCGCACGCGCTGGACTCGGCCGATGCTGTTGAAAATGGCCGGCGCCGCCGTCGTGCTGGCCGGCCTGCTGGCATGGCAAGGGTCGGTACAGTCGGCCGAGAATGCGGTCACCATTCCGGCCCCGGCCAAGGATGAAACCGTCGGCTCCGTGCATAGCGAGACAGCCGTGCTCGCCGGCGGCTGCTTCTGGGGCGTGCAAGGGGTCTTCCAGCACGTGCGCGGCGTCACGCAGGCGGTGTCGGGCTACTCGGGCGGCGCGGCCAGCACGGCCCAGTACGAAACGGTCAGCGGCGGCGACACCGGCCACGCCGAATCGGTGCGCATCACCTACGATCCGACCAAGATCACCTATGGGCGCCTGCTGCAGATCTATTTCTCGGTAGTGCAGAACCCGACCGAGCTCAACTACCAGGGGCCCGATCACGGTACCCAATACCGCTCGGCGATCTTTCCTCAAAACGCGATGCAGCGCAGCGTGGCGCAGGCGTATATCGCCCAGCTCGACGCCGCGCACGTATTCCCCGCGCCGATCGTCACGCGGGTGGAAACCTTCAAGGGCTTTTACCCTGCCGAGGGCTATCACCAAAACTTTTTGACGCTGCATCCTGACAACCCGTACATCGCCTATAACGATCTGCCGAAGATCGCCAACCTGAAACAGCTTTTCCCGCATTGGTATCGCAGCGATCCGGTGTTGGTGAGTGCGGCGGCTCGGTAAGACGCACCGGCGGCTCGGCGCCCGCCGCTCAGGCAAAGAAGCGCAGCGCCGTCAACCCGTCAATGGCGGCGACCACCCACTTCTGTTTGCCGGTGACGTGGTCCTTGCGCAGCAGGCTCGAAAGCAGCATGGCGAGGAATCCCGTCGAGTTCAAGATGGGCCAGGCGACCGCCGAGACGGTGCTGCCGACGGCGCCGATGAAGGTCATTTGCGTGACGACCGTGAGACCGCCCCTGAGCAACAGCATGCCGCTCAGCGGCGGTCTGAAAACGTGCGACTGCCGCTGCATCAACCGACGCCACAAGGGGATGCAGCTCAGGGCCGCCCGCCAGATGATGACCGCGGTCGTGAAAACCACGGCGAGCCGCAGGTGCGAAGCGGAGAAAGACGGTGCCAGAAGCGGCGAGAGACCGGCCTGCAGCACCAGCGCACCGGCTATGAAAGCGCCGGCGGTCAAAAGCCCGGAACGGCGGTGGCGCGAATCCGCCGCAAGGAAAATCGGCAAGCTCACCAGCGTCGTGGCAACCGCAAAGCCATAGGTTTTCCACTGCCAGTCGTATGTTGTCCAAAATATCCCGATGGGGATGAGTAAATCGGAGAACTTGCCAACGACCGTGACCTGGTTGACGTTCAGGTGACGAAACCCATACGAAAAAGCATAGGCAGTCAACTGCACCAGAGCGGCAAAGCCCACGGTGCGCCAATCCAGCAGGCAATGCGCGATCTCGCGCCCCGCACCCAGCAGCAGGCCTGCGAGCGTCATCAATGCCGCCGGAATGAGGTTATTCCATAAATTGACGTTGAGAATGGAGAGATTTTTCAGCCCGATCTGGTATCGGTCGATGAGATTCAATCCAGCCCGGCTCACGGCGGAGATCAAAGCAAGCACCATGACCCATTGCGTGGTCGCGAGATCGCTCATGAGGTTGATGTTTTGTATTCGATGAATGGAGCGACATGCTATCGGGGTGAATTCCTGGCGGACATTAGAAATCTCCGATTGCGGATTAAGACCCATAAAGAATGGCGGTACGATCCTTGGCGCACAGCTGCGCACAAACGAAAAGGCCGAACTGTCCGTTCGGCCTGGTCTGCGCAACACAGCGGAAATGACCCCGGATCAGCGCCGCTTGGGTCGCTCGCTGTCGATCTCTTCGAGCACGTCGCGGAATTCGGCGACGTCTTCGAAACTGCGGTAGACGGATGCGAAACGGATGTAGGCGATCTTGTCGAGCCGCTTGAGCTCGCGCATCACCAGTTCGCCGATGCGCTGGCTGACGACTTCGCGCTCGCCGCCGGCCAGCAGTTTGTATTCGATGCGGGCGATGGCGGCGTCGAGCGCTTCGGCGCTGACGGGGCGCTTGCGAATCGCCAGCTGCATGCTGGCGCGCACCTTGGCGCGATCGTAGTCGGCCCGGCTGCCGTCTTTCTTGACGACCGAGGGCAGCGCCAGTTCGACCCGTTCGTAGGTCGTGAAGCGCTTGTCGCAGGAGGGGCATTTGCGGCGCCGCCGGATGGCGGCGCCGTCCTCGGCCTCGCGCGAGTCGATGACCTGGGTGTCATCGTGACGGCAGAAGGGGCAGCGCATCGCGGCGGGCCGTGGTGGGTAGCAGGCTCAGGCGCTCAGCGATAGACCGGGAAACGCTTGGTCAGGTCGGCCACTTGCGCGCGCGCGCGTTCGAGGTTCGCCGCATCGGCGGGATTCTCGAGCACGTCGGCGATCAGGTTGCCCACTTGCACGGTCTCGGCTTGCCCGAAGCCGCGCGTGGTCATCGCCGGCGAGCCCAGACGAATGCCGCTGGTCACGAACGGCTTTTCCGGATCGTTCGGAATGGCGTTCTTGTTGACCGTCATGTGGGCTTCGCCCAGCGCCGCTTCGGCCGCCTTGCCGGTGATTTGCTTGGCGCGCAGGTCGACCAGCATCACGTGCGACTCGGTGCGCCCGGAGACGATGCGCAAACCGCGCTGCACCAGGGTCTCGGCCAGCACGCGGGCATTGTCCACCACCTGTTGCTGGTACACCTTGAAATCGGGCGACAGCGCCTCCTTGAAGGCCACGGCCTTGCCGGCGATCACGTGCATCAGCGGGCCGCCCTGAATGCCGGGGAAAATCGCCGAGTTGACGATCTTCTCGTGCTCGGCCTTCATCAGGATCACGCCGCCGCGCGGGCCGCGCAGGCTCTTGTGCGTGGTGGTGGTGACGAAGTCGGCGAACGGCACCGGGTTCGGGTAGACGCCGGCGGCGATCAGGCCGGCATAGTGCGCCATGTCGACCATGAAGTAAGCGCCGATCGATTTGGCGATCTGCGACATGCGCTCGAAATCGATGTGCAGCGAATAAGCCGAGGCGCCCGCGACGATCAGCTTCGGTTTGTGCTGTTCGGCCAGCTTGGCGGCGGCGTCGTAATCGATCTCTTCTTTTTCGTTCAGCCCGTAGCTGACCACGTTGAACCACTTGCCGGACATGTTGACCGGCGAGCCGTGCGTGAGGTGGCCGCCATGCGCCAGGCTCATGCCCATGATCGTGTCGCCCGGCTTGAGCGCGGCGAAGAACACACCCTGATTGGCCTGGGAGCCGGAGTTCGGCTGCACGTTGGCGGCCTCGGCGCCGAACAGTTGCTTGACGCGATCGATCGCCAGCTGCTCGACCACGTCGACGTATTCGCAACCGCCGTAATAGCGCTTGCCCGGGTATCCCTCGGCGTACTTGTTGGTGAGCTGCGAGCCCTGTGCGGCCATGACCGCCGGGCTGGTGTAGTTTTCCGAGGCGATCAGCTCGATATGGTCTTCCTGGCGCTGATTTTCCTGCTGAATGACCGCCCAGATTTCGGGGTCGATATTCGCGATCGTGTCCTTGGCTTTGTCGAACATGGGTTTTCCGTTGGGTTGAACAGGTTATCCGATGAGGCGGGGCGGGCATGCCAACGATTGGTGGCAAGCAATAGACAGAGCAGCCCCGCCATCACGGCTGCCCAGGCGAACGGCAAAAATGCGCCCCGCGCTTCCCGGTGGGTCAGTCCACCTCGGGCATGCCGGGCATGCCGTAATCGCCAGTCACGCGGGGGATATGGCGCCAGTAGTGTATGCGAGGACGGCCTGATAGGCAACCGGGCCAAACCCCGGTGGTGTTGCGCGGCCGCCGCGCCGGATTCAGGCGGCCGGCTTGCGTGCCGCGAACAGCACGCCGAGGGCGACCGAGGCCAGCCGCGAGAACGGCGAATCGGCCCGGCTGGTGAGGATCACCGGCACCCGGGTGCCGAGCACCAGCCCCGCGCATTCGGCGTGGCCCAGGTAGACCAGCGATTTATAGAGGGTATTGCCGGTTTCGAGATTGGGCACCAGCAGGATGTCGGGATGGCCGGCCACCGGCGAATGGATTTTCTTGATGCGGGCCGATTCGAGCGAGATGGCATTGTCGAACGCCAGCGGGCCGTCCAGCACGCCGCCGGTAATCTGGCCCCGATCGGCCATCTTGCACAGCGCCGCCGCGTCGAGCGTGCCCGGAATGGCCGGATTGACCGACTCGGTGGCCGACAGAATGCCGACCAGCGGTTTGGCAATGCCGACCACATGCGCGAGATCGATCGCATTCTGGACGATATCGCGCTTGACCATCAGATCCGGCGCGATATTGACCACGCAATCGGTCAGCATCAGCGGCTTGGGCATGTCGGCCATGTCGAACAGGAACACATGCGAGATGCGGCGGCTGGTGCGCAGGCCCGCCTCACGGCCGACCAGCACCCCCATCAGTTCGTCGGTGTGCAGGCTGCCTTTCATGATGGCCTGGGCCTGCCCTTGTCCGACCAGTGCGGCGGCCTCCCGCGCAGCGGCGACCGGATCGTCGGGGGTGTCGACCAGGGTTGCACCGCTCAGGTCGATGCCGCCGGCAGCGGCCACCTGCGTCATGCGCTCGCGCGGCCCGACCAGCAGCAGCTTGCCCAGCCCGCGAGTGCTCGCGCCGATCGCGGCGCGCAGCGAGACTTCTTCGCACGGATAAACGACGGCGATCGTGATGCTGGAGCCGGCGGCCTGATCGATCAGGCCGTTCAAATAGGGGTAGGTATACGACATGTCTCCTCCTGGACGGGCGCGCCGCCCCTGGCCTGGCCGGCCGGGAGGAGCTCCCGCGACTAAAATGTTTGCGCCAGTTCCCGGGCTGCTTCCTGCAGGCGCGGCACGAACTCCATGGCCCGCGACAGCGGCGTGCGGGCGATCGGCGCGTGCACCGCGATGGCCGCCAGGCACGTGCCGTTGACCGAGATCAAGGGCGCCGCCACGCAGGCGATGCCAGCCACGAATTCTTCGTTGTCGACCCCGATCTGCTTGTAGGCGATGCGATCGAGCTCGGCCTCCAGCAATTCCACGTCGGTGATGGTGTTGGCCGTGAAGCGTTCGAGCTTCAGGGTTCGCACCAGCATGCCGCGCTCCTCGCGCGGCAGCATCGCCAGCAGCAGCTTGCCGCTGGCCGAACAGTGCACGGGCACTTGCGAGCCGGGCTTCAGATCCAGTCGCAGCGGCCACGGGGCCTCTTTGCGATCCAGATACAGCACCTCCGTCTCGTTGAGCATGGTGAGATTGCAGGTCTCGCCCAGATCGGCCACCAACCGGCTCAGGATGGCATGCCTGACGCGCCGCCCGCCGGTATGCATGACCACGTTCATGCCCAACTGCGACAGGCGCGGCCCGATTGCATAGGTGTTCTTGCCGCCGGGTTCGCGAATCACCAGGCCGCCAGCCTCGAGCGCCGCCAGCATGCGGTGCAGCGATGCCTTGGGCGCCTCGAAGTCCTGCACGATCTCGGCCAGCGACAACGGCCGATCGGCCTTGACGAGGTGCTCCAACAGCGCAAAGGCGCGCAGGGTGGGCGTATCAGCTTTATTCATGCCGTCTTCCGTTCCGAAAAATGAAACGGGCTTATTGTACCGGCTGCCGTCCGCGCCATCCTGCCGCGCGCGCACTCCCTCCTGCGGCGCCTGGTCTGGCGCCGTTTGCTTTGCTGGTTTGGCCTGCCTGGTCGGCGGGCCCTCTGCAAGCACTCCAGTCATTGCTTCATAACTCCCGGTATGCACGGGCTCAATATGCGGCACGATTAAATTTTTGTCAACGAATCGTACCGAAAAATTTTTTTGTAACCGGTATTGTCTTTTTAGTGTCTTTGTACAAAAATAAACCGTACATTTTGTTCCATAAATTTTTGGCGGCTGACGCCGTCGCCCACCGCCCCCCCTAAATAGGAGACATACCATGGCCAACCGCCAAGTCACACAGGGCAAAACCAAAATGACGCCATCCGAAGCGTTTGTCGAAACGCTGGTCGCCAACGGCGTGACCGATGTGTTCGGCATCGTCGGCTCGGCCTGCATGGATGCGCTGGACATTTTTCCGGCCGCCGGCATTCGCTACATTCCGACCGTGCACGAACAAGGCGCCGGCCATATGGCCGACGGCTTCTCGCGCGTAGCCGGCCGCCATGGCGTATGCATGGCGCAGAACGGCCCCGGCATCACCAACTTCGTGACGTCGATCGCCGCGGCCTACTGGGCGCACAGCCCGGTGGTCATGATCACGCCGGAATCCGGCACCATGACGATGGGTCTGGGCGGCTTCCAGGAAACCGAACAACTGCCGATCTTCTCGAAGATCACCAAGTTCCAGGGGCACGTCAATAATCCGCGCCGCATGGCCGAGATCACCGGGCGCTGCTTCGATCGCGCGATGCTCGACATGGGCCCGACCCAGCTCAATATTCCGCGCGATTATTTCTACGGCGAATATGAGTACGAAATTCCCGAGCCGATCCGCATCGAAAACGGCCCGGGCGGCACGCAAGCCCTGGTCGAAGCGGCCGAGCTGCTGGCCAGCGCGAAGTTTCCGGTGATTCTGGCCGGCGGCGGCGTGGTGATGTCCAACGGCGTCGAGGCCTGCGTGGCGCTGGCCGAGTTGCTCGACGCGCCGGTGGTCAACAGCTACCTGCACAATGACTCGTTCCCGGCCAGCCACCGCCTGTGGTGCGGCCCGCTCGGCTATCAGGGCTCGAAAGCCGGCATGAAGCTGATCTCCAAGGCCGACGTGGTGCTGGCCCTGGGTACCCGGCTCGGACCGTTCGGCACGCTGCCGCAGCACGGCATGGACTACTGGCCGAAGAACGCCAAGATCATTCAGGTCGACGCCGATCCGAAGATGCTGGGCCTGGTCAAGAAGATCTCGGTGGGCCTGTGCGGCGATGCCCGCTCGGCCGCGCTGGCCCTGGCCGAGCGCCTGAAGTCGCAATCGCTGGCGTGCCACGCCAACCGCGACCAGCGCCTGAACGACATCAAGCAGGAAAAGGCCGCCTGGGAAGCCGAGCTGACGGAATGGACGCACGAGCGCGATCCGTACAGCATGGACGTCATCAAGAACGCCAAGGAAATGCATCCGCGCCAGATGTTGCGCGAGTTGGAAAAGGCCATGCCGAAGGATGCGATGGTCTCGACCGACATCGGCAACATCTGCTCGGTTTCCAACAGCTACCTGCGTTTCGAGCAGCCCCGCTCGATGTTTGCGGCGATGAGCTTCGGCAACTGCGGCTATGCGTTCCCGGCGATCATCGGCGCCAAGGTGGCCGCGCCCCATCGTCCGGCCGTGGCCTACGTCGGCGACGGCGCCTGGGGCATGAGCTTCGGTGAAATCCTGACCTGCGTGCGCGAGAACATCCCGACCACCGCCGTGGTGTTCCACAACAAGCAGTGGGGCGCGGAGAAGAAGAACCAGGTGGACTTCTACAGCCGCCGCTTCGTCGGTACCGATCTGGAAAACCCGAGCTTCGCCGCGATCGGCCGCTCGATGGGCGCCGAAGGTGTGGTGATCGATCAGCTGTCGGACGTCGGCCCGGCGCTGGCCGCGGCCTGCGCTGCCCAGAAGGAGGGCAAGACCACCATTATCGAAGTGATGGTCACGCGCGAACTGGGCGACCCGTTCCGTCGCGACGCTTTGTCGATGCCGGTGCGCCTGCTGGACAAGTACAAGGACTTCGTCTGAGTCCATGGATGGCGCCGCGCTTGCGGCGCCCGCCTATCGCGCCGCGGGCTTCGCCCCGCGCGCGGTAAAATTTGCGCAGTGCCCTGGGGGCGTCGCCACACCGCCCTCTCTGTCAGTAGCGAAATAAAGAAAAGCGCCACCCGTTGCCCAGCGCAGCCGGTATAGAGCGTCGAGTGAAAAAATCAGGAGGCTTCACTGTGTCAGTCGTTCCCTTTCCCGCTCGTGCCGTGACGCGCGCCCGCGCCGGCAGCCTGCCTGCGGCGAATCGTCATCCGTTCCCGTTCCTGGACCACGGCGCGCAGCGTCGGCGTATATCCCTGGCACCGCGCGCGTAACCCGCCCGCGAGCCGCGCGGCCGCGGCCGCATCCCTATCGCAAACCACACCGTTGCCAACGGCACAGGCCGGGTGCATCCGTTCGCGCGCAGCGCGAGCCCGCCCCGCGCATGCCGCCGGTGTTTTCGTCACGCTTGTCCGCCAAGAGGAGGCCGGCATGTATCAAGATCCACGCTCGAATCCATCATCGAGCCGCTTGCAGCACAGTCTGAAACAACGCCATATGTCCATGATCGCGCTGGGTGGCGTGATCGGCGCCGGCCTGTTCGTCGGCAGCGGCGTCGTTATCCACTCGGCCGGCCCGGCCGCGATCATTTCGTTTCTGATTACCGGCGCGCTGGTGGTGCTGGTCATGCGCATGCTCGGCGAGATGGCCTGCGCGCTGCCGGCCGTCGGCTCGTTCTATGAATATGCCCGGCTGGCGTTCGACGACCGTCCGGCGGCGGGCGAGCTGGCGGGCTTTCTGACCGGCTGGATGTACTGGTATTTCTGGGTCATCGTGGTCGCGGTCGAGGCCGTGGCGGGGGCCTCGCTGGTCCAGTTCTGGCTGCCAGGCGTGCCGGCCTGGACCATCAGCCTGGTGCTGCTGGTCCTGCTAACGCTGACCAACCTGGTGTCGGTCGCCTCTTACGGGGAGTTCGAGTTCTGGTTCGCCTCGATCAAGGTCGCGGCCATCGTGGTGTTTCTGTTCCTGGGCGGCCTTTATGTGCTGGGCCTGTGGCCGCACGCCACCGGCGGGCTGAGCAATATCACCGCGCATGGCGGCTTCATGCCCAACGGCATCGGGCCGGTGCTCAGCGGCGCGGTAGCCGCGACCGGTTTCTATTTCGGTGCCGAGATTGTCACGATTGCCGCGGCCGAGGCCGCCGAGCCGCACCAGGCGGTCGCACGGGCCACCAATTCGGTCATCGGTCGCGTGCTGTTTTTCTACGTCGGCTCGATTCTGCTGGTGGTTGCCCTGGTGCCATGGAACTCGGCCGGCATGGCTACGCCCTATGTGAGCGCGCTGGAGGCGATCCATATTCCGGCCGCGGCCAACATCATGAATGCCGTGGTGCTGACCGCCGTGCTCTCGGCGCTCAATTCGGGTCTTTACGCGTCCTCGCGCATGCTGTTCGCATTGACCCGGCGCGGCGATGCGCCAGCCGCGCTGGCCCGGCTGAACGGTCGCGGCGTGCCGGTGCGGGCGATTCTGGCCGGCACCCTGTTCGGCTATGCCGCAGTCGTCATGTCATATGTCTCGCCGGACAAGGTGTTTGCCTTCCTGGTGAATTCGTATGGCACGGTGGCGATTTTCGTCTATGTACTGATCGCCCTGTCGCAGCTGCGGCTGCGCGCCCGGCTCGAACGTCAGGCGCCCGAGCGCCTGAAAGTACGGATGTGGTGCTTTCCGTGGCTGACCTACGTCGCCATCGCCGGCATGCTCGGCATCGTCACCGCGATGGCCTTCATTCCGTCGCAGCGCACGCCGCTGGCGCTCGGCGTGGTAAGCTTGGCGATCCTGCTGGCGGCGTTCGCGCTGCGCTCGATCTGGCGCGGGCCCCGCCTGCCCCAGGGACAGTACGAAACGTAATACGGGCGACCGGCGCGCGCCGGTTGCGAGCACCCAGCCGGCGCCGCCTGTGCGCCGGCTTTTTTTTGCACCATTCTGGCTCCCACGAAGGCTCCCAACTGGCCCTAACGCATTGGCCGCGCAACTGGTTCAATGACATCCATGGGGTCGTTCGAACCCCGGCATCGAACCTGTATTCCGAGGAGTCAAAAATCATGGATCAACAAAACCAAGTCAGCGTCGAATTCCTGCAAGCCTTCAGCGATGCGTGGAACCGCCACGACCTGGACGGCCTGATGGAGTTCATGGCCGACGACTGCGTCTTCCAGGCCGCCGGCGGCCCCGAATTGTGCGGCAAGACGTTTGCCGGACGCGCGGCGGTACGCGAGGGCTTTGCGCTGGCCTGGCAAGCTTTTCCCGATGCGCAGTGGCTCGACGGCGTGCATTTCGTGTGCGGCGATCGTGGCGTGTCGGAATGGACCTTCACCGGCACCCGTGCCGACGGCACGCGCATCGAGGCGCGCGGCGTCGACATCTTTACGTTTCGCAACGGCAAGATCGCCGTCAAGAACGCGTTCCGCAAGGACCGTCCGCCCGTTTCCGGGGCCGCTCGCTAATCCGGTCGCCGCTAGGAGACAGTCATGGAAACGATCCTGAAACAGGCGAGCGCTGCCGGCGGCAACGGCGACGACAGCCGGCACGGCAGCCCGACCCAGCCGTCGAACAAGTACGATCCGCAGTACGACCCGCTGGTCGCGCCCGACCCGGGGCGCGGGCGCGAATACGCGCCGACCTACTGGGCGGCCACGGCCGGGCCGGCGCCCGACGACGACGGCCCGATCACGCACGACATCGACGTCGACGTGGCGATCATCGGCGCCGGTTTCACGGGTCTGGTAACGGCGCTGGAACTGGCGCGCGAATATGGCATCAAGGCAACCGTGCTGGAAGCCAATCGGGTCAGTTGGGGCTGCACCAGCCGCAATGGCGGACAGGCGCAAAACGCCTCCGGGCGCCTGACCCGCAGCCAGTGGATCGAGCGATGGGGACGCGAGACGGCGCTCAGGATGCACGCCGAGATCCGCGACGGGTTCGATTATTTCAAGCATCTGATCGAAAGCGGCAACATCGCCTGCGACCCGCAGCCGGGCGGCCACCTGTACATCGCCCACCGGCCGTGGGCAATGGAGAAGCTGCGCGCGCAGTCGAAGGTGCTCAACGAGGTATTCAACTACAAATCGCGCATTCTCAGCGCCGACGAGGTCAAGCGCCAGTACGTCGGCGACGCCGAGTGCCATGGCGCCATGCACGAGCCGGACGGCATCGGTGTGCACCCGCTCAAGCTGGCCTACGGCTATTTGCGCATGGCGCGCGAGGGCGGCGCGACGGTGCATCCGTCCAGCCCGGTGACGCACTGGGAGACGCGCAACGGCATCCACTATCTGACGACCCCCGGCGGGGTGGTACGGGCCCGTGCGGTCGGCGTGGCCACCGGCGGCTATACGTCACAGGGGCTGCATCGGCAGTTGCGCAACCGGATCATGCCGATCCTGTCGAATTCGATGGTGACGCGGCCGTTGACCGATGCGGAGATCGCCGTCTGCAATTTCCGCACCAACGAGGTCATTACCGACACCCGCACGCTGCGCCACTACTACCGCAAGCTGCCCGACAACCGTGTGCAGATCGGCAGCCGCAGCGCGATCACCGGACGCGATGCGCCCAACCAGCGCCATCAGCAATTATTGATCGACGGCCTGCATCGCAAATTCCCGGCACTCAAGGGTATCCAGATCGATTATTCGTGGTGGGGCTGGGTCGACGTCAGTCACGACATGATGCCGCGCATCGTGCAGCCCGACCCGAATGAAACCGTGTATTACGCACTCGGCTACGGTGGCAATGGCGTGATGTATTCGGCCCAGGCCGGCCGGCGTATGGCGCAATGGATCGCAGGTCACGGGCGCAAGCTGGATTTGCCGATCTTCACCTCGCCGCTGCCGGGCCACATGTTCGCGCCGTTTCGCCGGCTCGGCCAGCGCATGCTGTTTCACTGGTACCACTTCCGCGACGAACGCGCCTGAGGACCCCGCGACCGGCCGGCTCTGCCCGGCCTGGCGCGCGCTATGGCTGCGCCGGCTGCTGCAGCAATGGCGCGAGCCGTCGCGCCGTCTCCTCCATTTTGGGGACCGCCTGCATCAGGTCGCTCAGGCTCAGCCGCGCAGTCGGCGCGTGGCACGCCAGCGCGGCGATGGTATGACCGTCGGCCGCGCGAATCGGCAATGCCACGGCAACCATGCCTCGCACGAATTCTTCATTGTCCACCCCGATATTGCGCACCGCCATGCGGTCGAGTTCGGCCGCCAGCAATCCCGCGTCGGTCAGGGTGCGCGGCGTCATGCGTTGCAGCGGCAAGCGCGCCAGCAACTGCTTGCGCTCGAGCGCGGACATCTGCGCAAGAAACAGCTTGCCGCTGGCGGTGCAGTGCAGCGGCACATGCGCGCCCGGCAGTAGCTGCTGGCGCAGCGGCTCGGCGGTTTCGACCCGTTCGACGTAGAGCACGCGGTCGCCGTCGAGCGCCGTGATATTGCAGGTCTCTCCAAGCGCCGCCACCAGAGTGCGCAGCACCGCGCGACACGAGCGCGTGAAGCTGTTGTTGCCGAGCGTGGCCAGCGCCAAGTGCGCCAACGCCGGCCCCGGCATATAGCCGCGCTCGTTAGGCGCGTGCACGATGAAGCCGCCGGCTTCGAGCGACTCCGTCAAACGCAGCAGCGTCGCCTTCGGAATGTGCAGGCGAACCGATAGTTGCGACAGCGTGAGCGGATGGCCCGCCCCTGCCAAGTGCGCCAGTACCGCTACCGGCCGCAGCGCACGCGCCTCCTCCGCACCACCCTCGGTACCGCGCGAGACGCCGCGGGCGGCGGCTTCCTCACTTGTCTCCATGCTTGTCTCTTTTGAAACAAAAATAAATGTTTTGATCCACTTTTTTCGATCTTAGCCCAATTTGCTTGATGAGAAATCAATTGATTCATAAAGTCGAAACAAATCATTCCATTATTAAAACAGGAGCGAGACACCATGAAGCGCGATTACGACTATGTCGTGGTGGGCGCGGGTTCAGCCGGCTGTGTCCTGGCAAACCGCCTGAGCGAAAACGGTAAATACTCGGTCTGCCTGCTCGAGGCCGGCCCGCCCGACCGGTATGTATGGATTCACATCCCGATCGGTTACGGCAAGACGATGTTTCACAAGGTCTACAACTGGGGGTTTTATACCGACCCCGATCCGAACATGCTCGGACGCCGCCTGTATTGGCCGCGCGGGCGCACGCTGGGCGGCAGCAGCTCGATCAACGGCTTGATCTACATTCGCGGCCAGAGCGCCGATTACGACCGCTGGGCCGCGCAGGGTAACGCGGGCTGGAGCTGGCAGGATTGCCTGCCTTACTTCAAGCGGCTCGAACACAACGACCTCGGCCCCGGCGCCACGCGCGGCACCGACGGTCCGTTGTGGGCAACCAGCATCCCGACCCGCAACGAACTGGTGGAGGCTTTCATCGGCGCGGCCAATAAGCTTGGCGTGCCGCGCGTGGACGACTTCAACACCGGCCATCAGGAAGGCGTCGGCTACTACCAGTTGACGACCCACAACGGCAAGCGCTGCTCGACTGCCGTGGCCTATCTGAAGCCGGCACGCCACCGCCCCAACCTGCATGTCGAGACCGACGCGCAGGCAACCAAGGTACTGTTCAAGGGCACACGCGCGACCGGCGTGCAATACGTCAAGCACGGCCAGCAGCATGAGGTGAGCGCGCGCCAGGAGGTGATTCTCTCGGCCGGCGCGCTGCAGTCGCCGCAGTTGCTGCAATTGTCGGGCGTCGGACCCGGCGCGTTGCTGCAGAAGTTCGGCATTCCGGTGGTCAAGGACGCGCCGGGCGTGGGCGAGAACCTCCAGGACCACCTGCAGATTCGCCTGATCTACGAGGTGAGCAAGCCGATCACCACCAACGATCAGCTCAACTCGCTATGGGGCCAGGCGCGCATCGGCATGCAGTGGCTGGTCTCGCGCAGCGGGCCGCTGGCGGTGGGTATCAACCAGGGCGGATTGTTTTGCCGCGCGCTGCCGGACGAAGCCGCCACCCCCGACATCCAGTTTCACTTCGGCACCCTGTCGGCCGACCAGGCCGGCGGCTCGGTGCATCCATTCTCCGGCTGCACCTATTCGGTGTGTCAGTTGCGCCCCGAATCGCGCGGCACCGTGCGCATCCAGTCGACCGATCCGCTCACGCCGCCGTCGATGCAGCCGAACTACCTGTCGGCCGACCTGGATCGGCGCACAGCCGTGGCCGGCGTGAAATTCGCGCGCCGCGTCGCGCAGGCCGACCCGATGCGCGCGCTGATGAAACGCGAGCACCGCCCCGGCCACGAAGTGCAAAGCGACGACGAGATTCTGCATTTTTGCCGGGAGTACGGCGCGACGATTTTCCACCCGTCGGGCACCGCGAAGATGGGCCCCGCGCAGGACCCCATGGCGGTGGTCGACGAACGGCTGCGCGTGCGTGGCGTGGCCGGTCTGAGGGTGGTGGATTGCTCGATCATGCCCACCCTGGTGTCGGGCAACACCAACGTGCCGGTGGTGATGGTCGCCGAGAAAGCCTCGGACATGATTCTGGCCGACGCCGTTGCCACGCGCGAGCCACTCGCCGCCTGAGCCCGCTTTTTGCAGTACGCACGACCCGCTGTATCTCATCAGAAAAAAGCGCCGGGAGGAGACATCTACGGCGCCCATCAACCGCCCTCGGGCGGCAACCATCAACGGAGACATTATGGCAAACGATAGCATCGCAATACGCCGTGTCGCGCTCGCCAGCGTCATCGGCGCGACCATCGAGTGGTACGACTTTTTTCTGTATGGCGTGATCGCCGGCATCGTCCTGAACAAGCTGTATTTCCCCGGTCACGACCAGGTGGTCTCGACCATGCTCGCCTATACGACCTTCGCGGTCGGCTTTGTCGCGCGGCCGCTGGGCGGCGTGATTTTCGGCCATTTCGGCGACCGGATCGGGCGCAAGAGCATGCTGGTGCTGACGCTGCTCATCATGGGGGTGTCGACGGTGCTCGTCGGCCTGGTGCCGACCTATAGCCAGATCGGCCTGTGGGCGCCCGTCTTGCTGTTGCTGCTGCGCGTGTTCCAGGGGATCGGCCTGGGCGGCGAATGGGGCGGCGCGGTGCTGATGACCTATGAATATGCGCCGCCCAACAAGCGCGGCTTTTATGCCAGTCTGCCGCAGATCGGCCTGTCGATCGGCCTGTGCCTGGCTGCCGGCGTGGTCGCCCTGCTCTCGAAGACGCTGACCAATGAGCAATTCCTGGCATGGGGCTGGCGTGCGGCGTTCCTGCTCTCGGCGCTGCTGGTGTTCGTCGGCATGTGGATCCGCCTGCGCGTGATGGAAACGCCTGAGTTCGCCTCGCTCAAAAACCGCCATGCGCAGGCCAAGGTGCCGTTCCTGGAGATGCTCAAGCATTTTCCCAAGAACGTCATGCTCGGCATGGGCGCGCGCTATATCGACGGGGTGTTCTTCAATGTGTTCGGCGTATTCATCATCAGCTACCTGACGCAGCAGATCCATATCGACCGCACCGATGCGCTCATGAGCGTGATGGCCTCGGCGCTGGTGATGTGCCCGTTCATTCCGATTTTCGGTCGCCTGTCGGACAAGATCGGCCGCGCCCGCGTGTACTTCTGGGGCTCTCTGATCACTGGGCTGTCGTCGTTTCCCGCCTTCTGGCTGATTTTGACGCACTCGACCAATCTGCCGGTCATCTGGCTGTCGGTCGTGGTGCCGTTCGGGATCTTCTATGCGGCGGTGTATGGCCCCGAAGCGGCGCTGTTTGCCGAGCTGTTCGACGCCCGCGTGCGCTATACCGGCATTTCGTTCGTCTACCAGTTCTCGGGCATTTTCGCCAGCGGCCTGACGCCGATCATCGCCACCGCGTTGATCAAGGTCGGCGGCGGCCAGCCTTGGCTGATCTGCGCCTATGTGCTGTTCGCGGCGTTGGTCTCGGCTCTGTCGGCCGCAGCCATTGGCAAGCGAGCACAGGCCTACGCCTACGGGACGTAAGCGGCGCCGGACCGCAACCGCGGCGGCCGCCGGGTATGACGCCCAGCGGCCGCCGCGGTTTTGTATTTTCTGGTGCTGGTGCGGCGCCTCAGTCGTGGAAGGTTTTCGCGATATCGAGCGCCGCCTGGCGCAGTTCCGGCACGAAGCTCAGCAGGCTGTCGATGCTGGCGCGCCCGAGCGGGGCCTGCACGGCGATCGCCGCGCAGGCGCGGTTGCGGTCGAGCATGACCGGTACGGCAATCGCAATCAGGCCCTGCAAATGCTCCTGATCATTGATGCCGATCCGGCGCTTGCGCGTGAGCGCGAGTTCCTCGCGTAACGCATCGAGGTCGGTGATAGTGTTCTCCGCTTGCGCGCGCAGCGGCAGCGACGCAATCAGGCGTTCGCGCCGCATCTTCGGCAGCAGGCTGAGCAACAGTTTGCCGCTTGAGGTGCAATGCAGCGGCACATGCGAGCCCGGTTGCAAATGCATGCGCAATGGCCACTGGGTTTCGACCCGATCGAGGTAGACGATATCGTCGCCGCTCAGGATGGTCAGATTGCAGGTCTCGCCGATGCGGTCGACCAGATGCTTGAGGATGGCGTGGCGCGCGGCGGCGGGCCCCGAGTTCATCAGCACGCTGATCGCCATTTGCCGCACCCGCGCCGAGCACTCGTAATAGCGTCCGCCGGTGCCACGAGTGACCAGCCAGGCACTTTCCAATTGCTTGAGAATGCGGTGCACGGTTTGCTTGGGCAATTCGATGTGGCTGACGATATCGGTCAGCGCAAGCGGTTTGTCGGCCTCGGCGAGAATCTCGAGGATGCGGAAAGCGCGCAGGGCGGCGGCATTGGACTGGTTTGAGCTCATGGCATCAAATTTAGTGTTTATTGGGACTTAATTCGTCCCGATAACTGCATTTTGTTATCCATTTTGCATCGAAAAATACAAAAACATGCAAATTGGGACAGATCGGTCTCGACACTCGTCTAAATTGATACCAGGGCGTCGCATCATCTGCCCGCGGCATTCAACGCGTTCCAACCACGACAGGGCCCATTGCATGAGTGCAACAACGCCGTCACGCATTGAGAAGCACGCCCCGCCGACGGCAGGTACGAGCACGCGCCTGTCTTGCCCGGCATCTGCGCCGGGCACCACCAGCTCCCCATTGCAAAAGGAGGTCCGGCACCGCTGAGCCAGGCCGCAACGGCACCGCGCTCAAAGGAGGGCGCATTGCCGACCCATGATCCAAACGGCCTGCAGTCGCGTTTCACATCCATCCCAAACGACGCATTACATGCAGTACATAAACTCAAGGAGACAACCATGCGTTCGACGACTTCCGGGCAAGTCCCCGGTCTGGAGACCAAGCGTTTCACTTTCCATGCAGGGCTGCGCTCGCTAGCCCGCGTATGTGGAGCGCTGCTCGGTCTGGCGATGCTGTTCGGTGGTGCCGGCCAGGCAAATGCGGCGTATCCCGATCACCCGATCAATTTCATCGTGCCATGGGGTGCCGGCGGCGGGGCCGACCTGCTGGCCCGGACCTCGTCGAACATCATGCAGAAGTCGCTCAAGGTGTCGCTGCCGGTGATCAATGTGCCGGGTGCCGACGGCATGGTCGGCATGACCAAGCTGCTGACATCGCCCGCCGACGGCTATAGCGTGGCGGTACTGATCGGCGACACCTATGCGCTGCTCGCTCGCAAGAACCCGCCGTTCAAGCTGGACCAGGTGATCCCGCTGGCGATCATGATTCAGCAGCCGTCCGGATATTGGGTCAGTGCCGACAGTCCTTACAAGACCTGGGACGATCTGGTCAAGGCGGCCAAAACGAAGAATATGACGGTGGCCGTCACGGGGCTGGGCAGCGCGGATGACATTACCACCCGCTATCTGGCCAGCAAAGGCCTGAAACTGCAATCGGTGCCGTATGGCAAACCGGGGCTGCGCTACAGCTCGATTCTCGGCGGCAATAGCGACATTCTGTATGAGCAGACCGGCGATGTGCGCAGCTATTTCGATTCGGGGAAAATCCGCCCGCTGATTTTTTTCTATCCGCATCCGGTCGATATCCCCGCTTTCGCCAAGGTGCCTGTGTCGACGCAACTCGGCTATGACGTGACCCTGCCGCAATTTCGCGCCATCGTGGTGCGCGCCGGCACCCCGCCCGAGCGCGTCAAGATTCTCGCCAACGCGCTGGCCGAGGTCGCCAAAAGCCCGGCATTCAAGGATTATCTGAAGCAGCAATACGCCGATCCGAACAGCTACGTACCGCTGGCCGACGCGCATGCGTTCATGGCCAACTGGCTCAAGCAGGCGCAAGAGGTGATCGCACGGAGCAAGCAATGATGCGTGTTCCCGACCAGGCGCTGGCCGGCCAGCGCAAGAGCGCCGTGCCGTCGAAATTGACCAGGACGTTGCCGTATTTGCTGATCGTGGCGTTCTCGGTGTTCCTCTACCACAACGCGGACAGCTTCGAGTTCGTGAGGACGTACGGTCAGATCGGGCCGGACGCCTGGCCGAAGATCATCCTGGTGGTCATGCTCGTGACCGCCTGCATCGGCGCGCTCAAGACGCTGCGGGCGCCGGCCGGGGCAAAACCGCGCAGCGACGACGACGAGGTTGCCCTGCTCAATCCGCCGGAGCTATACCCCGGCATGGTCTGGGCCGGTGTGGCCGCCACCGCGTTCTACGCGTTCGCGCTGCCGATCCTGGGCTTTGCAATCGCCACGGTGCTCTACAGCATTGCACTGATGTGGGTCGGGCACCAACGGCGGCTTGGCATCTTGCTGGGGTTAGGCGTGGGATTTTCGCTGTTCTTCATGTTTCTTTTCATGAAGGTCGTGTACGTCTCGCTGCCGCTGGGCGATGAGCCCTTCTCCAAGGTCTCTCTCCTGCTGATGTCGCTCCTGGGAGTGCACTGACCATGGAACTCCTTCACGATCTTGGCATGGGCTTTTTCCATGTCTTTCAGTCCTTCGATTTTCTGATGCTGGTGGTGGGACTGCTGGTGGGCATGGCGGTCTCCATCATGCCTGGCCTGGGCTTTGTCATGGGCGTGGTGCTTGCCCTGCCGTTTACCTACAAGATGCAGATCGAGCCGGCAGTCATCCTGCTGACCGCGATTTATTTTTCCGGCACCTACGGCGGCGCGTTCACAACCATCCTGTACCGCATTCCGGGCGAACCGAGCGACGTGCCGCTGCTGTGGGACGGCTACGTGATGGCGCGCAAGTCCGGGCCCGCCAAGCCGCTGGGCTGGGCGCTGGTGGCGGCCCTGGCGGGCGGGCTGGCGTCGTCGGTGGTGATGGTGCTGCTGGCCGAGCCGCTCACGGCGATCGCCCTGAAATTCAACTCGGAGGACTATTTCGCAGCGATTTTCTTCGGCCTGACCACGGTCGTCTCGCTGGCCGGCAAATCGCTCGTCAATGCGGTGATCAGCCTGTGCCTGGGCCTGCTGGTGGCATGCATCGGCGTCGACAGCACGTATGGCGTCAATCGCTTTACCTTTGGAGTGCCGGTGCTTGGTGACGGTGTGCAACTGGTGGCGGTGCTGGTGGGCATGTACGGCCTGGGCGAGGTGTTCAAACGGCTGGGCCAGGGTTTGACGCTGGATAACACGCACGCCTCGACCGGCAAGGTACAGACGCATTTTCCCTCGCTGCGGGAAATCTGGCAGATCAAGGGCACGCTGCTGCGCAGCAGCGCGATCGGCACGCTGTTGGGCATCGTGCCGGGCGCAGGCGCGACGATCACTTCCTTCATCTGCTACGGCACCGAAAAGCAGTACGGCCGGCGCCGAGCGCAGCTGGGCACGGGCATGCCCGAAGGCATCGTGGCACCTCAAATCGGCTCCACCGCGTCGGTCGCCGGTCATATGATCCCGATGCTCACGCTCGGCATTCCCGGCAGCGCGGCGACCGCGGTGATTCTGGCGGCCTTTTTGCTGCATGGCGTGCAGCCCGGCCCGATGCTGTTGACGGACCCAACCTCGCACCAGGTCGTGTACACGATTTTCGCCTCGATGTTCGTCAGCATCATCGGCATGTGCATCATCGGGTTCTTCTGGATCCGCCTGGTGGTCAAGGTGCTGACCATCCCGCAGTCGGTGCTCAACGCGGTGGTGGTGCTGTTCTGTCTGATCGGCGCATACGCGAGCCGCAACAGCATGTCGGACGTGTGGATGATCGTTGCCTTCGGCGTGCTGGGCTACCTGTTCGAGAAGTTCCGCTTCCCGATTTCACCGTTGGTGCTGGGCGCGATTCTGGGCCCGATCGGCGAAAACAATTTCATGCGCAGCATGATCATCAGCCATAACGACTGGACGGTATTTTTTCTCCAGCCGCTGAGCGGCACGCTGATGACAGCTTCGTTTTTGTCGATTCTCTATCCGCTGGCCAAACCGGTGGTACGCTCGCTGCTCGGACGCAGCAAACCTGCCTGAGCGCCACCCGTGTTCGGCGCATCGCGGCAATACCCGCGATGCGCCGTTCGCGTGGCTCGCCGCAAACGCCCCCATTTTCCATTCGATACCGCCCGATCGAGGTCCTTGATGCGCATTTATTCATTTGAAAATTCATTTATCGGGACAATAAAAATCCCGATAAATGAATTATTCGATGCCATGACCAGATGTGCGCCACAAAATGCGCAAATTGGGACGTTCCGGTCCCGAGGTTCCTCTAGATTGATACCAGAGCATGTTTTGCCATTGATATCAGCCGATTCGTTTCAATCCTGATGGGAGCAGTCACATGAGTGTTAACGCGCCATCGCGCGCCATCCAAAGCGATCCGCAAACCCACGCCACGGTCGCGCAACTCGTGGCTCGCGCACGCGCCGCGCAAGCCGCTTTCTCGCAAGCGGGCCAGACCGTCATCGACGATGCCGTCGCCGCGGTAGCCTGGGCCATCATGGAGCCCGAGCGCAATCGGCAACTGGCCGAGTGCGCGGTGCGCGACACCGGACTGGGCAATGTCGACGACAAGATTCGCAAAAACTATCGCAAAACGCTCGGGCTGCTGCGTGATCTGCACGGCGTGAAAACCGTCGGTGTGATTGCCGAGGATCCCGCCAAGGGCATTGTCGAAATCGCGCGGGCAGTCGGCGTGGTCGCGGCCATCACGCCTTCGACGAACCCGGCGGCCACGCCTGCCAACAAAATCATCAATGCGCTCAAGGGCGGCAACGCGGTGATCGTGGCCCCTTCGCCCAAGGGTTGGAGCGCCGGCGCGATGCTGCTCGATTTTATTCAGCAGGAATTGCGCAAGGTCGGCGTCTCGCCCGATCTGGTGCAGTGCCTGCCGTCGCCGGTCAGCAAAGCGGCCACGTGGGAACTGATGCAGCAAGCCGATCTGGTGGTGGCCACGGGGTCGCAGGCCAACGTGCGCATGGCTTACACCAGCGGCACGCCGGCCTTTGGCGTCGGCGCGGGCAACGTCGCCTCGATCGTCGACGCCTCGGCGAATCTGGCCGACGCGGCCGACAAGATCAAGCGTTCGAAGACTTTCGATAACGCGACGAGCTGCTCGTCCGAGAACAGCGTGGTGATTCTCGACGCCGTATATGACGCAATGCTCGCCGCGCTCGATGCCTGCGGCGGCGTATTACTGGACGCCGATGAGAAAGCCCGCCTGCAAGCCGCCATGTGGCCTGACGGCAAGCTCTCCGGTCATATCACGGGCAAGAATGCCGCGACGGTCGCTCAGCTGGCAGGCCTGTCGCGCGCATCCCAGAGTCACGCTGGCCAACCGGCGTTTCTGATGGTCGAGGAAACCGGCTTCGGCAGCGACTACCCGTTCTCCGGGGAAAAGCTCTCGCCGGTGCTGACGGTGTATCGCGCGCGCGACTTCTCCCATGCGTGCGAGATCGTCGAGCACATCTACGCCTACATGGGCGCGGGTCATTCGGTGGGCCTGCACTCGGCCGACAGCGCGCAGGCGCTCGCGCTGGGGCTGCGCCTGCCGGTGGCTCGCGTGATCGTCAATCAGGCGCATTGCCTGGCGACCGGCGGCAACTTCGATAACGGCCTGCCCTTCTCGCTGTCGATGGGGTGCGGCACGTGGGGCGGCAATAACTTTTCGGAGAACCTCAACTATCGCCACTATTTGAACATTACCCGTATCGCCCGTCCGATCCCGGAACGGGTTCCTGCGCAAGAGGATCTGCTCGGCGCCTACTTCAGGAAATACGGCAAATGAATGCACCTCGGACTTTGCACGAATTGATCGAGCAGCGCGCCGACGCACATCCGGACAAACCGTACCTGGTCTCGACCGAGAGCGGCCGCGCGCTGACCTATGGCGGCTTGCGCGACGCTTGCCGCGCATTCGGCCGGCAACTGGCCGCCAAGGGGCTCAAGGCGGGCGACACGGTCTCGGTGTTCCTGCCCAACGGCGAGCAAACCACGCGCATTCTGCTCGGCATCATGGCCAATGGCCTGATCGCCAATCCGATCAATCTGTTGTGCCAGCCGGCGCAGCTGCGCCATATCCTCGATCATTCGGACACTCGCCTGGTGTTCACGTCGGAAGAAGGCGCCCAGACGCTGCGCAAAGTGCTGGAGCAAGTCGAGCGGCCGATCGAGTTGATCGTGACGCGCGCCGACGCGACGGCGTTGCCACCGGAGTTTTCCGCCGACGGGCGCGAGGTGAGCGGCGTGAGCGAGCCGGCCCCGCAGCCCGATCAGGATGCGCTGCTGATGTACACGTCCGGCACCACCGGCGTGCCCAAGGGGGTGCTGCTCACGCATCACAATCTGGTCATAACCGGCCATCACATCAGTCGCGAGCATCAGCTCGGCGAGAGCGACAGGGTGCTGGCCTCGCTGCCCCTGTATCACATCAACGGCCTGGTGGTCACGGCGGTCGCGCCGCTCGTGCACGGCGGTTCGGTGGCCATGCCCGCGCGCTTTTCCGCAGGCACCTTCTGGCACGACGCCAGCCGCTTCGGCTGCACCTGGATCAATGTGGTGCCGACCATCATCGCCTACCTGCTCAATGACCCGACCGACCTGGGCAGCGCCGATCTGAGCCGGTTGCGCTTTTGCCGCTCGGCCTCGGCCGCACTGCCGCCCGAGCATCATCGCGCCTTCGAGCAGCGCTTCGGCATCGGCGTCATCGAGACCATGGGCATGACCGAGACCGCGGCGCCGGCCTTCAGCAATCCGTTCGATCCGTCCCAGCGCAAGGTGGGCAGCATCGGCAAGCCGTCGGGCACCGAGGCGCGGGTGATCGATCCGCAAGGCAACACGCTCGGGCCGAACGAGACGGGCGAGATCGTGCTGCGCGGCGGCAACGTGATGCGCGGCTACTACAAGGCGCCGGAGGAGACCCGCAAGGCCTTCACGGCCGATGGCTGGCTGCGCACGGGCGACCTTGGCTACCACGACGCGGATGGCTACTTCTACATCAATGGCCGCGCCAAGGAACTGATCATCAAGGGCGGCGAGAACATCGCCCCGCGCGAGATCGACGAGGCGCTGCTCAAGCATCCGGTCGTGCTGGAGGCGGCGGCGGTCGGCGTACCCGACGCCAACTACGGCCAGGAAATTGCTGCGTACGTGGTGGTGCGCGAGAATCTTTCCTACGACGAGGCCGACCTGCGCGAGCACTGCCTGCGTGAGCTGGGCCGCTACAAGACGCCGCGCGACTTCCACGTCATCGCCGAGTTGCCGCGCGGCCCATCGGGGAAGGTGCAGCGCCTGAAATTGCTGGACATCAAGTAATCCCTAAAAAACAAGCAGGCAACCCGATTGCCTCGCCAGAGACAGACAGAACTACGACAGAGACAGCGGCGGGCCGCGCAGCGGCCTGCTCGCCAGTATGCGCCGCGGCGCCCAAAGGAGGTCGTATGAAGTACCGCATCAAAACCCGCCACATCATCCTCGGCGTCATGTGCCTGATGTATTTCATCGCGTACATCGATCGTGTCAATATCGCCGTGGCCGGACCGATGATCCGGCATGAGATGGGGCTGAGCAACACCGAGCTTGGCCTGATTTTTTCCGCCTTTGCCTATCCGTATGCCGTCATGCAAATCCTGGGCGGCTGGATGTCGGATAAATTCGGGCCGAAGAAGGTTTTGTTGGTCCTATCGCTGATCTGGGGCGTATCGACATTGGCCACCGGATTCGCCGGCAGCGTCATGGCGCTGGTGGTCTTGCGCTTTACCCTGGGCATTGGCGAGGGCGGCGCCTTCCCGTCGGCCACCCGCGCATTTACGCACTGGATGCCGACAGCCGAGCGGGGGTTCGCACAGGGCATCACCCATAGCTTCGCACGGCTGGGTGGCGCCATTACTCCGCCGGTGGTCGTGGCCATCGTGATCTGGAAAGGCTGGCGCGAGGCGTTCATCGTGCTGGGCGCGCTCAGTCTGTGCTGGACCGTGCTGTACGCGCTGGTCTTCACCAACACCCCCGAGGAACACCGTCGCGTCACGCCGGAGGAACTCAAGGAGATCGGCTACGCCAAGGGTGACGGCCAGCGGTCCCGGCGCACACCCACGCCGTGGCGCAAACTGATCAATCGCATGTGGCTGGTGACCTTCGTGGACTTTTGCTACGGCTGGTCGTTGTGGGTGTTTTTGACCTGGCTGCCGTCGTATCTGAAGGATTCGCGCGGCTTCGATCTGAAACATCTGGCACTTTTCACGGCGCTGCCTCTGCTGGCCGGCGTAGTGGGCGACACGCTCGGCGGCGTGCTGTCGGACAAGCTCTATAAAATCACCGGCAACCTGCGGCGCGCGCGCGGCACGATTCTGTTTACCGGCCTCGTCGGTGCGCTGATTTTCATTCTGCCGATGATCTATACGGCCAGTCCGATCGGCGCGGTGATCCTGCTGTCGCTGTCGTTCTTCTGCCTGGAGTTGACCAATGCGGTGCTGTGGAGCCTGCCGATCGACATCGCGGGCAAGTTCGCCGGCACGGCCGGGGGCATGATGAATACCGGTTTCGGCATCGCCGGCATGATTTCGCCGGTGGCGTTCGGCTTCCTGATCCAGGTGACCGGCAGCTACACAATTCCGTTCCTGATTTCGGCCGGGCTGCTCGGCGTCGGCGCGGTCGCGGCCCTGTTCATCGATCCGAATCGGACCGTGGAGGCGGACGACGCCACGCTCGAAAACTTGAAGCCCGCCCTGTCCTAGCAGGCATGCGCGCGCCCGGGCAAGAAATGCCGGGGCGCGCCGCCCAGTTTGCGCTTACTTATCGGTCAAACGGCGCAGACGGCGAATCAGACTCGAGGTGTCCCAGCGATTGCCCCCCATCGCCTGCACATCGGCATAGAACTGATCGACCAGGGCCGTGACCGGCAGCGATACGCCGGTGCGCTGCGCTTCTTCGAGGCAAAGCCCGAGGTCCTTGCGCATCCAGTCGACCGCGAACCCGAAATCGAAGCGGTCTTCGACCATGGTGCGGCCCCGGTTGTCCATTTGCCAGCTGGCCGCGGCCCCTTTGCCGATGACGTCGAGCACCAGCGCCATGTCCAGCCCCGCATGCTGGCCAAAGTGAACGGCTTCGGATAGCGCTTGAACCATGCCGGCGATGGCAATCTGGTTGACCATTTTGGCGAGTTGCCCGGCGCCGGGCCCGCCGATGCGCGTCACCGCCCGGCCGTAGGCCGCCAGCACCGGCGCGACGTCGGCGAACACCGCCTCGTCGCCGCCGCACATGATGGTGAGAATGCCCTTTTGAGCGCCCGCCTCGCCGCCCGAGACGGGTGCGTCGACGAAATGCAGGCCGGCTTCGCCGGCCGCCGCGTTCAGCTCGCGCGCCACGTTGGCCGACGCCGTGGTGTGGTCGACATAAGTCGTGCCCTTGGCCATGCCGGCGAACGCACCGGACTCGCCCAGCACGACGCTGCGCAGGTCGTTGTCATTGCCAACGCAGGAAATCACGATGTCGGCGTCTTGCGCGGCGTTGCGTGGCGTATCCGCGCTTTTTCCACCAAATTCCGCGGCCCACTGGTCGGCTTTGGCCTTTGTCCGGTTATAAACCGTGACTTGGTGGCCGGCCCGGGCGAGGTGTCCAGCCATCGGGTATCCCATCACGCCGAGCCCCAAAAAAGCAACGCGGCGCGGTTTGGCTTGCGAATTCTCGGTACTCACAGGATCTCCTCGAAGTGGTTAATTCATAAAAATATGTCAATTATAGGGGGCCAGCCCGATTCGCCCACGTGTCACATCCAGTCACAAAAAAACCACGCGAGGACCCTAGCGTAGAGCCGTGCATCCGCTAAAATGCGCGGCATGGCAGAATTCCATTTTCACTGGTCAATCCGCGTTTACTACGAAGACACAGATGCGGGCGGCGTCGTCTTTTATGCCAATTACCTCAAATTTTTCGAGCGGGCGCGCACCGAGTGGCTGCGCTCGCTCGGCGTCGACCAGTCCTTGCTGGCCAAACGCACCGGCATGCTGTTCGTGGTGCGCCATACCGCTGTCGACTACCTCAGCCCGGCGCGCCTGGACGACCAGCTCTCGATCCGCAGCCGCATCGAGCGGCTCGGCCGCGCATCAGTGGATTTCCTGCAGGAAGCCTGGCGCGGCGAACAGTTGCTGGCACGCGGCACCATCAAAGTCGGTTGCGTCGCGTCAAGCGACCTCAAGCCAGGTGCGATTCCCCAGGATGCCTTGATAGCCATGCGCACGGCCACAGCGACAGAATAAGAACTTACCGCCCATTTTTCACACTAAGAAACAAATTTTTCGTCGCTTACACAATGCCCGCACAAGACCTTTCAATGATTTCACTCGTCGTCAACGCCAGTTTGCTGGCGCAGGCCGTCATGGCTCTGCTGCTGGTCCTGTCGCTGATGTCCTGGACTTTCATCTTCCGCAAGCTGTTCGGCATCCGTCGCGCGCGCATCCAAACCGAACGCTTCGAACGCGATTTCTGGTCCGGCGGCGATCTGCAGTCGCTGTATCAAAGCGCCGTCAACAATCGGCACCATACTGGTGCACTCGAGCGCATTTTCGAATCCGGCATGCGCGAATACCTGAAGGCGGTCGAAAAACGCATTTCCGATCCGAGTGCGATTCTCGATGGGGCGCGGCGCGCGATGCGGGCGGCTTATCAGCGTGAAATGGACTCGCTCGAATCCAACCTCGCGTTTCTCGCGTCGGTCGGCTCGGTCAGCCCCTACATCGGCTTGTTCGGCACGGTCTGGGGTATCATGAATGCGTTCCGCGGCCTGTCCAACGTGCAGCAGGCCACCCTCGCCAACGTGGCGCCGGGCATCGCGGAAGCCCTGGTAGCAACGGCCATCGGCCTGTTTGCGGCCATTCCCGCCGTGGTTGCCTATAACCGCTTCGCCCACGATATTGACCGTCTGGCGATTCGCTTCGAAAGCTTTATCGAAGAGTTTTCAAACATTCTGCAACGGCAGATTCACTAGGAACCGACATGGCAGGCTCCATTCGCAGCAGTAGCCGCTCGCGCGGTCGTCGCGCAATGGCCGACATCAACGTCGTGCCATATATCGACGTCATGCTGGTGCTGCTGGTTATTTTCATGGTCACCGCGCCGATGGTGGCGCCCTCGATCGTCAATCTTCCGACCGTCGCGAACGCCAGTCCGCAACAGCAAACGCCGCCGGTCATCGTCAATATCGATGCGAACAACCAGTTGCTGGTTCGCTACAAGGACGCCCAGGAAACGCACGAGCAGAAAATGACCGAACAGGATATGCTCACGTTCCTGCAGAATCGCCAGGAGGTCAACCCGGATCAGCCGGTGGTGATCGCCGCCGACAAGACGGTGCGTTACGAAATGGTGATGAACGTGATGTCCGATCTGAAGGCCCAAGGCATCAAGCGTGTTGGCCTGCTTGTGAAGCAAAAATGACACAGATGTTCGCGCGTCCGACACCCCCCGAACCAGAACGCGGTACGGGTCGGTCTTTTTTACTGGCGCTCTTGATGCACCTGCTGCTGCTCGCGCTGCTGATTTACGGCATGCGCTGGCAGAACAGTTCGCCGGCCGGCTCGCAGGCGGAATTGTGGACCCCCGCCGAATTGAATCCGCCGACGCCGCCTCAACCGCAGGCGCCGCCGCAACCGCCGACGCCGCCGGTCGCCGCGCCCGTTCCCATGCCGGAAAACGCTGACATAGCGCTGCAGAAGGAAAAACGCCGCCGCGAGGAAGAGGCCGCTGCCCAGGCGAAGTTGCTGCAACAGGAGCAGCAGCAGGCGCAGGCCAAGCTCCAGCAGGAAATATTGCGCCGTCAGCAGGAGCAACAGCAGGCTGAGGCCGCCAAGGAAAAAGCGCGCCAGCAAAAATTGGCGGCGCAGCAGAAAGCCGCCGAAGCCTTGAAACAGCAGCAGCAAGCGCAGAAGCAGGCCGAGCAAAAGGCCGAGCAGGACAAGATCGCGAAACAGAAAGCCGAGCAGGAGGCCGCCGCCAAGAAGAAGGCCGAGCAGGAGGCCGCCGCCAAGAAGAAGGCTGAACAGGAAGCCGCCGCGAAGAAAAAGGCCGCGCAGGAAGCTGCCGCCAGGAAGGCCGAAGAACAGGCCCGCCAATCTCGCCTGGCAGCGCTTCGCGGTGCCGCCGGGGCGACCGGTAACGGCTTGGGCAGCGCCTCGGCCGGCAATGGCGCCGGCGCCGGCGGCACGGCTTCGCCGGGTTACGCCGATCGCGTGCGCCGGCGCGTCAAACCGAACATTGTGTATACGGAGCGCAATCCGGGTAATCCGACGACCGTGATCCAGGTCCACCTCGCACCCGACGGCACCCTGCTCTCGCAGCGCATCGTCAAGTCGAGCGGCGTGCCGTCATGGGATCAGGCAGTCGAGCGCGCGGTTACCCGCTCCGATCCGTTGCCGCGCGACACGAACGGCAAAGCCCCCTCGAGTTTCACCATCACGTTCCGGCAAAACGATTAGCCGACCGACATGACGAGCTCGAGAACGAACAACCTCGCAACTAGTCATCACCACGAATGTGGTGATAGCCTGTTGCTTTTCTGATAAAAGGCCCACCGACAGCATGCGAATTTCCAGCAAGTCTGCATGGCACACCTTGATCGCCACGTTTCTGGCCGTGGCCTGCAGTGCCGCCAACGCACAACTGAACGTTGACATCACCGGCGTCGGTTCCAACCTTTACCCCATTGCCATCGCCAACTTCGCCAACGGCGCCAGCGCGCCGCAGGACGTCAGCAGCATCGTGCGCTCGGACCTGACCGGCAGCGGGCGGTTCAGCCAGATCAACGCTGGCGACACTCCGGTGTCGGAAACCGATCAAGTCGATCTGGGCAGTTGGAAAGCGCGTGGCGCCGATGCCTTTGTCGGCGGCAGTGTCACCCGGCTGGCCAATGGCCAATACGACGTGCGCTTTCGCCTGTACGACACGGTCAAGCAGGCGAGCCTCGGGGGTCTGTCGATCACCAGCCCCGCCAGCGATCTGCGCCTGACCGCGCACAAGATTTCCGACTACATCTATCAGAAACTGCTCGGCGTCCGCGGTGTGTTCGCGACCCGGCTGTCGTACATCGTTCATCGCGGCAACCGCTATCAGCTCGTGATTTCCGATTCGGACGGACAGGACGAGCACGTCGCATTGACCAGCCGCGAGCCGATCATCTCACCGTCCTGGTCGCCCGACGGCACGAAAGTCGCATACGTCTCGTTCGAGCGTCAGAAGCCGATCGTCTACGTTCATGACCTGCCGACCGGCCGGCGCGTGATGATCGCCAATTACAAAGGCAACAACAGCGCGCCGGCGTGGTCTCCCGACGGCAAGACGCTCGCCCTGGCGCTGTCGCTCACCGGCAACACGCAGATCTACAGCATCAACGCCAACGGCGGCGGACTGCGGCGCTTGTCGCGCGGCAGCGGCATCGACACCGAGCCGCAGTATTCGCCTGACGGCAAATGGATTTACTTCACCAGCGATCGCAGCGGCGGGCCGCAAATCTACCGCATGCCGGCCGCTGGTGAAGCCGCAGGTGCCGCGCAACGCGTCACCTTCCAAGGGAATTACAACGTCAGTCCGCGTATCAGCCCAGACGGCAAGCTGCTTGCTTATATTTCACGGGTCGGGGGCAGCTTCAAGCTGTACACGCAGGATTTGACCACCGGGGATGTCACCGCCATGACGGACACCACCCACGACGAGTCACCGAGTTTTGCCGCGAACGGCAAGTACATTCTTTATGCGACGCAAGTCAATGGCCGTAAGGTATTGGCGGTGGTCTCGGTGGACGGGCGAACACGGCAAATATTATCAGTGCGGGGAGGAGGCGTTCGCGAACCTTCCTGGGGTCCATTCATGCAATAAAACTAACCGGAGGTCCTATGAGTTCTTTAATTCGTAACATCCTGGCCGCATCCACGGTCGTCGCTCTGGCTGCTTGCAGCTCCGGCGTCAAGCTCAACAATGGCGCGGGTTCGGCCAACGGAGCAGGCGCCAACGCCCGCAGCGTTGCTCCGGTCAGCGCGGTCGACGAGCTGAACAATCCGAACAGCCCGCTCGCTCAGCGCAGCGTGTTTTTCGATTTCGACAGCTACACGGTCAAGGACAGCTACAAGAGCATGCTCGAAGCCCATGCCAAGTACCTGATCGCTCACCCGAACCGTCATGTGCTGGTGCAAGGCAATACTGACGAACGCGGCACCAGCGAATACAACCTGGCACTGGGTGAGAAGCGCGCTGAAGCGGTCGTCAAGGTGCTCGAGCTGCTCGGCGTGCCGAGCTCGCAACTCGAAGCGGTCAGCTTCGGCAAGGAAAAGCCGAAAGCGCTGGGCCACAACGAAGCGGCTTGGGCTGAAAACCGTCGCGCGGATCTCGCTTATCAATAATCATCGCCATGCAACCTCGACTGCTTAAATCATTTGTACATGCCGGCCTGCTCGGCTGCCTGCTGCTGGGACCGGTCGCTCATGCCGGCTTGTTCGATGACGATCAGGCGCGCCAAGCCGTACTCGACTTGCGCGCCAAAGTCGATAGCAGTAATACGCGTATCGAGGGGTTGACACGCAACCTGCTGGACCTGAACAATCAGGTCCAGCAGTTGCAACAAGCCCTGGACGCGGAACGAGGCCAAAACCAGGAGCTTCAGAACCAGCTCGCGACGCTGCAGAAGAATCAAAAAGATTACTATGCAGATCTCGATGCGCGCCTGAAGAAACTCGAACCGCAGCAAGTCACCGTCGACGGCGTTACCGGTACGGTTCAGCCGGGCGAAAAGACCGAATTCGACGCGGCGCTCAATCAGTTCCGCAACGGCGATTTCAAGGGCGCTTCCGGCAGCCTCTCGTCGTTCGTCAAGCACTATCCCAACAGCCCATATCTGCCCGACGCCGAATATTGGCTCGGCAATACGTATTACGCGCTGCGTGATTACAAGGCGTCGAACAACGTGCTGCAGAACGTCGTCAGCCAGTTTCCGAATCATCCTCGCGCACCGCAGGCGTTGCTGGCGATCGCCACCAACCAGCAGGAGACCGGACAGAAGGTCGCCGCACGCCGAACCCTGCAGACCATCATTTCCAAGTACGCCGATTCCGACTCGGCGCAGGTCGCCAAGCAGCGTCTGGCCAAGCTGCGCTGATTCGTCCACAGAACGCCGCTCGAACGAGCGGCGTTCTTTGTTTTTGACGTCGACCGCCTCATCGCGAACAGGCGAGGCGGCGCATGCGACATGCCCATGGCGAGCGACGCACTCGGCCGAGAGTGCATCGCCGGCGCCTGAACTTGACACTCTCTCGGAAAAACAACTAAAATCGCTGTCTCGTTGGGTCGTTAGCTCAGTTGGTAGAGCAGCGGACTTTTAATCCGTTGGTCGCGTGTTCGAGTCACGCACGGCCTACCACGAACTCAAAAGGCTTGCGCTATGCGCAAGCCTTTTTTATTGCCGCCGACTCTCGCTTCACGGCAAATTAACCGAGCAAAACGGCGTTGTCATCGTTTATCCTCTAAAATTTCGTACCTCATTCAACGAGACGAGTCCGATGACATTTCTGCAAATTCTGATTTTGGCAATCGTGCAAGGCGTTTGCGAATTGCTGCCGGTATCGAGTTCCGCGCACGTGATCCTGGCCGAGAAAATGATGGGGCTGAATCCATCCGCCCCGCAGATGACGCTGTTTCTCGTCATGCTTCACACCGGCACGATGTTCGCGGTCATCGTCTATTTCTGGAAATCCTGGCGCGAACGCTACTTCTCCTCCTGGCCTGCCTTTTGGCGCATCGTCAAACAGGTGGTGGTAGCTACCGCCTTCACCGGCGTCATCGGACTCGCGCTGATGCTCCTGATCGAGCGCGTGATCCTGCGCGGTGCCCAGCATTCCGATGTCGAGCAATTGTTCGGCAATGTCTACATCATCGCGTCGGGTCTGGCCGCGGCCGGCATCATGATCATTTTGTCGGGCAAGCGGCAGTCGTATGCGCCTCCGCAGCCACTGGACAGTCGCGCATCGGCCTGGATCGGGGCGATTCAGGGTCTTTGCCTGCCGTTTCGCGGCTTCTCCCGATCGGGCTCGACCATTTCGATGGGCCTGTTTCTCGGCATCGACAAGGCTCGCCTCGAGGAATTCAGCTTCGCGCTGGCCGTCGTGCTGACGCCCCCGGTGATCCTGCGCGAGGTGTATCGCCTGGTCAAACACAGCGGCAGTTCGTTGGCGCTCAACGGCACTTTCTACACCCTCGCGTGGCCAAGCCTGGTCGGCATGGTATTCAGCTTTTTGGCCGGTCTGGTAGCGCTGAAATGGCTGTCGCAATGGCTCGAGCACGGGCGCTGGCACCTGTTCGGCTACTATTGTCTGTTCGCTTCGGTGGCAGTGCTGGCCATCAATCAAGTGCTGCACTGACCGCCCCCGGCATGCGCCGAGGCGCATGCCAAAATCCGCCCAGAAAAACGATAAGAAACCGAGGAGTCCCCAGCATGCTCGAACGACTATTCAAACTCCAACAACACGGCACCAACTCCCGCACCGAAGTCATTGCCGGCTTGACGACCTTCCTGACGATGTCCTACATCATCTTCGTCAACCCGACCATCCTCTCCGGCACCGGGATGGACAAGAACGCAGTGTTCGTGGCGACCTGTCTGGCCGCCGCCCTGGGTACCCTGATCATGGCGTTCGTCGCCAACTACCCGATCGGCATGGCACCGGGCATGGGGTTGAACGCCTTTTTCGCCTTCACCGTGGTCGGTGCGATGGGTTACTCGTGGCAGCAGGCGCTGGGAGCCGTATTCGTCTCGGGGTGTGTGTTTATCGTCCTGACGGTCACCGGCATCCGCTCCTGGCTGATCGCCGGGGTGCCGAAATCGCTGCGCAGCGCCATCGCCGCAGGCATCGGCCTGTTCCTGGCCATCATCGCGCTGAGCAACGCCGATATCGTGATCGCCAATCCGGCCACCAAGGTCGGCATGGGCAACCTGCACTCGCCGCAGGCTTTGCTGGCGATCTTCGGCTTTTTCCTGATCGCCGTGCTCGATGCGCTGCGCGTCAAGGGCGCCATCCTGCTGGGTATTCTGGCGGTCACCGTGCTGAGCATGGTGCTCGGCCTGAACCACTTCGCCGGGGTGGTCGCCATGCCGCCGAGCCTCGCGCCGACCTTCTTCAAGCTCGACATCCGGGGCGCGCTGCACACCGGCTTTCTGCACGTCATTCTGGTCTTCGTGCTGGTCGAGGTGTTCGATGCGACCGGCACCTTGATGGGTGTGGCGCGTCGTGCCGGCCTGCTCGAGGGTACCCAGTACAAAGGCCTGGGCCGCGCGCTGTTTGCCGACAGCATCGCGATTTTCTTCGGATCGCTGCTGGGCACCAGCAGCACTACCGCTTACATCGAGAGCGCCTCGGGCGTGCAGGCGGGCGGGCGCACCGGCATGACGGCGCTGACCATCGCCGCGCTGTTCCTGGCCGCGCTGTTTCTCTCACCGCTGGCCGCATCGGTGCCCCCCTATGCGACCGCGCCGGCCCTGCTGTATGTTGCCGGCCTGATGCTGCGCGAACTGCTCGATGTGCAGTGGGACGACGCGACCGAAGCCACGCCGGCCGCGCTCACCGCGCTGGCCATGCCGTTCACTTACTCGATCGCCAACGGCCTGTCGTTCGGTTTTATCGCCTACGCGGTGCTCAAACTGTTCACGGGCCGCTACAAGGAAGTGCATCCCGCCGCCTGGTGCGTCGCCGTCCTGTTCCTGATCAAGTACATCGTGATCGGCTGAATTCGCGCCGGCCGGCTGGTAACCGGTCGGCGCAACCGTCTCCGACAGGCGGTTGAACGCGGTTAGATTTCCACCACGCGCGCCCAATCGAATCGCGGATTCTCCGGTATGCCGCTGTGCCGACCGATATACCCGCGCGGGTTGCAGACGATGCGCGTGCCACTGGCCAGGTAATCGAAAGAATCGTGCGTGTGGCCATGCACCCACAGGCATGCCGGCCCCATCAGCGCCGACAGATCGGTGACGAAGCCCGCTGAGACGATGTCTTGCGCGAACCTCGGATGCAGGCTGCCGGGATGCGGAGCATGATGGGTCACCACCACGGTCTTGCCGTCGAACGGCTCGCCGAGCCGATCCGCCAGCCATCGGCATTGCCGACGGTGCAGCGACAGCGCATCGGCCGGCTCAAACGGCCTGATCGCCGCATCCTCCGGGCGCACCGTAATCCAGCGATGATCGGCCAGCGTGCTCGCGCATGCGTGCATCGCATCGATAGAATCCACGTGTGGGAAAAGCGCGTAGTCGGTCCACAGCGTCACGCCAATCACCCTGATCCGCTCGGGTGCAAAAACCGCCACGTCCTGGTTGAGATAATGCACGTGGCCGAATTGCGCGGCCGCATGCCGCATTGCCTGCTCGACGCTGCCCAGTTCGCCCTCGTAGTACTCGTGGTTTCCCGGCACGTAGACCACCGGCTGGCGAAAGCTTCGCCCGGCCCACTCGATACCGGCCTCACGATTGGAGATATCACCCGCGAGCACGACCAGATCGCAGTCGACCTCGGGAATCTCGCGCGGGAGGTTGAATTCAAGATGCAGGTCGGAAAGAATGCGGATGCGCATGCGGGGTCTGGTGCGGTTCGGGCTGCGATTATGCTTCGTGAAGCGAGCTGACCTGCGCCGGCTCGTCCTCGCGCTGCATCACGCTCTCGCCGCGGTCGCCGCTCAGGCGCAAGGCTGCATGCACCAGGGCGATATGCGAAAACGCCTGCGGAAAATTGCCAACCTGGCGCCGATGCACGGTATCGTACTCCTCGGCCAGCAAACCGACGTCATTGCGCAGGCTCAGCAGGTGTTCAAACAATTGCTGCGCCTCATCGCGCCGGCCCTGCATCACCAGATTGTCGACCATCCAGAAACTGCACGCCAGGAATACACCCTCGCCCGCCGGCAGCCCATCGGCCGCATGATGCGATCGATAGCGCTGCACCAGCCCGTCCGTCATCAAATCTTCCCGGATGGCCTGCAGCGTGCCTTGCACACGAGGGTCGGAAGGCGGAAGGAAGCCCACTTCCGGGATCATCAACAAACTCGCGTCGAGCTCGTGCGAGCCGTAACTCTGCACGAAGGATCCACGCTTCGCATCGAAGCCATGCCGGCACACGTCGTCGTGAATCTCGTCGCGCACAGCCCGCCAATGCTCGAGCGGCCCGTCGAGCCCGAACGTCTCGGCGGTCTTGATGGCCCGATCGAAGGCAACCCAGGCCATTACTTTGGAATACGTAAAATGCTGGCGGCCGTTGCGCACCTCCCAGATGCCTTCATCGGGCAAGCGCCAGATCTTTTCCAGGTGGCTCACCAGCGCGCACTGCAATGCCCACGATGTATCGTCCTGCGACAGACCGCCTACCCGTGCCTGATACATCGCATCCAGCACTTCGCCATAGACGTCGAGCTGCAGTTGCCCGACCGCGTTGTTGCCGATCCGCACCGGTCGCGAGCTTTCGTAGCCGGCCAACCAATCGACCTCCCACTCGGCCAGCCGGCGCTCGCCAGCCAGGCCGTACATGATCTGCATCTGCTCCGGGCTGCCGGCGGCGGCCCGCTCCAGCCACTGGCGCCACTCTGCGGCCTCGCTGAAATAGCCGGCATTCATCAGTGCGAGCAGCGTGAGCGTCGCATCGCGCAGCCAGCAATACCGGTAGTCCCAGTTGCGCACACCGCCCAGCTGTTCGGGCAGCGAAGTGGTCGGCGCCGCCACCAAGCCGCCGGTTGGCGAATAGGTCAGCGCCTTGAGCGTAATCAACGAACGCCGTACGGCGTCGGCCCATGGGCCGCCCGCGACGCACCGGCTCGCCCAGGCCTGCCAATATCGGGTGGTCTGACGCAGCGCCGCCTGCGGATCGATCGAGCGCGGCACCGAATGATGCGATTCGACGTGCGTCATGATAAACGGCACTGTCTCGCCCTCATGCACGGTGAATTCGGCCACCGTGCTCAGACCGACGCCGCTCAGGCTCACCGGCGTGCGCAGGGCTACTTTGTCCGGGCCGCTCACGGCCTGGATGCCCGAGCCATCCTGCAGCTTGCGAACCCACGGGATCGACAGGCCATAATCGAAGCGCAGCGTCATGTGCATGCGCATCGGCACGGCCCCGCGCTTGCCCTGCACCAGCCGCACCAGATCGGCGGTGTTGTCGCGCAGCGGCATGAAGTCGATCAGCACCACCGTGCCCTCGGGCGTCTCGAATTCGGTCTCGAGTACCAGCGTATCCTTGCGATACGCGCGTCGCACGCTGACTGGCTCCGCGGCGGGCGCGATTTGCCAACGCCCGTTATCTGCCGTGCCCAGCAAGGCGGCGAAACAGGCGCTCGAATCGAACCGCGGCCAACACAGCCAGTCAATCGAACCATCCCGGCCAACCAGCGCGGCCGTGTGGCAATCTCCAATCAACGCGTAGTCTTCAATCTTCGATGGCATGGCGTTCTCCGGCGTCGTGTCAATCCCTTTTCGACCGACATAGCTTAACGCCTTTAGTTCTGCCTCGTCACCGTATCACCTGAACCTGGCGCCTGTGCCGCCGCGCCCGCTCAAAAATGAAACCACCCGGGCGGGTGGCTTGGCCTGCGATCGCGCCGAGCGCCGCCAGACTCCTCTACGGGCGGTCTCCCTGAGCCCACTGTAGCAACTCGGCCACTTCGCGAAACAGCGTGCGGTCGATATACCGGTCGAGCGGCACCTGCTCGAAAATCTTCTCGGTCAGACCGGTATTGGCAAGCGTGGGCACCAGATTGCGCTCGGCCTGCTCGCGCATGCGAACGGCCACCTCCCCCTCCCCGCGCAGAATAACGCGCGGCAGCGTGCCGGCGCCGATGTACCACAGCGCAATCGCATGCTGCGGCGAATACAGAATCACCGAGGCCGCCCTCACCCGATCTTCCATCGCATTGAACAGCGCTTCGCGCGCCAGCGTGCGCCGGCGTGCCGCGACGCGCGGATCGCCCTCGGTTTCCTTGTATTCGCGCCGCACGTCCTCGATGGACATGCGCTGCTTCTTGGTGAATTCCGCCTGCTCATGCACGTAATCGAGCGCCGCGAACACCGCGAATACCACGGCAGCCCACCCCAGGATCGTCATGATGAGCCGCGCAGTCAATGCAAGTATCTGCATCGGCTCCAGGTAGCCCGCGTCCAGCGGCGCCTGCAACATGCCCCGCACAGCCACGAACAGCAGCAACGCCAGGCATAGCGTCTTCGCGCTCGTCTTGGCCAGGGAGATCAGATTGCGCAGCGAAAACATCCGCTTCAGACCCTCGCCGGGGTTCAGATGCTTCAGGTCGGGGCGAATGCGCGACCAGGCGATCAGCCCGCCGACCTGCGCGAACGCACCGGCCACTCCCAGCACGCCGCACAGCAACATGATTGCCAGGCCCATGCTCAGCCATGCGTGCAGTGCGGCGCTATAGGAAGCCGCCATGTGTGAGCCCGGGCGATGCAATGCAACCGCCGCCATGGCCATATTGAACAGTTGATAAAAGTTCTCGAACAGCCACGCGCCGCCCAATGCCAGTGCCGATGTCATACCGACGAAAACCACCGCCGAGGTGACTTCCTGGCTGCGCACCACCTGCCCCTCTTTGCGGGCTTCGCGCAGGCGCCGCGGGGTCGGCTTCTGGTCCTTTTCCGCCATTACAGAATCGCGTGCAACATCTGCAACAGGCCGCTGCCCGGCCGCAAGAAGTTACGCATCGCATCGAAAATGAAATAGAGAAACAGCGTCATCATCAATAACGCCAGCGCGCTTTTGATCGGCTGCGAAAACAGAAATACGTTGAATTGCGGCATGGCCCGCCCAATCAGGCCGATGCCCAATTCGGCCAGCAGCAGCACGATGATGACCGGTGCCGCCAGCTTGATCGTCCAGTCCATCAGTGAATCGCTCTGGCGCGCCACGAACTGGTCGAGCGCCGCATGCATGTGCGGGAAGAACGAGGTCACGGGCCAGACCCGGTAAGACTCGAAAATGATCCCGAGCATCGCCTGCAGGCCTCCACCGGTGACGAACAGCGCGATGGCGAAATAGCCGAGAAACCCGGCGGTCGGCCCGCTTTCCTGGCCCGACAGCGGATCGAAAAATGCGGCGTTGCCGGACCCCGTCTGGAAATCGATCAAATGACCGACGTTCTCGCAGGCCCAGAGGAAAATACTGAAGGTAAATCCAAGCAGCATGCCGATCAGCACCTCCTTGAGCGCGATCCCGAACCACGCCAGCGCCGGTAGCGCCTCAAGCGCGCCGATATTGACCGACGGCACGATCACCAGGGCCAGCACGGCGATGATTCCGTTGCGCACCATGCCGATCACCACGCGATTGGCAAACGCCGGCAACATCAGGAAAATCGGCACCAGCCGAGCGATCACGATCAGGAACGCATGGAACGTCGCCAGTTGCGCCGCGAACGCCAAGGTCTGCACGGACTACTCCGGCAGGCCCGGCAACGCCGCCGCGCCGGCCTCGTCAATGTCGCCGTCATCGAGCAGCGCGGCCGCGCCGGCACGCCCCCGCAGCGCGGCCGCATCGAGCGCCAGCTCGGCCCGGAACTCCTCCTGCTTGCCCCGGCGCTGCGCCACCCGCTCGTCGAGCTTGTCGATCTTGCGCGTATTTGCCTCGGCGCGCCAGAAATGCCGTCGCAGTTCGTCCAGGCGCGCCTGTTCCTCCCGCAGCCGTTCGCTGGCCTGCGACGCGTTTTGACCGGCGCGGATAATCAACCGTTGCAGGGCCACCTCGTTTTGCCCGGCATACTGCAACTCGCGCACGGTAGCGCGCGTGCCGCTCATGACCTCCGACAATCGTTGCGCCTCGCTGGCCTGTCCCTCGATGCATTGTCCCAGCACTGCCTGAGCGCGCGCGAACACCGCGCGCGACTGATTCACGGTCGCGTCCTGCTGATTGGCGCGCGTGAGTGCCGAGCGGCGCTTGAGTTCGCGAATGCGGCGCAGCCGCTCGAGCTTATCGTCCATATTGACCCGCCAAGGCGTGCAGCCGTGCCACCGCGTTATTGAATTCGTCGAGCTGCTCGGGCGACTGCGAAAGAAATGCCAGCAGGTCGCCGCGCGCGGCAATCGCCGCATCGGCCAGCGGATCGCTGCCCTGCCGATACTCGCCGATTTGCACCAATAGTTCGATATCCTGATATTTCGCCAAAAGAGCCCGCACCTGACCGGCCGCGCGCCGATGCCCGTCGCTGCTCACCTGGGGCATCACGCGGCTCAGGCTGGCCAATACGTCGATCGCCGGGAACTGATTGGCCATTGCCAGCTTGTGCGTCAACACGATATGACCGTCGAGGATAGAGCGCACTTCCTCGGCGATCGGATCCGACTCGGCTTCCCCCTCGACCAGTACCGTATAGAACGCCGTGATCGAGCCGCGCTCCCCCTGGCCGGCTCGCTCGAGCAGTTGCGGCAGCAGCGAGAATGTCGAGGGCGGATAACTGCGCCGCGTCGGCGGCTCGCCGCTGGCCAGCCCGACCTCGCGCTGCGCGCGCGCCAGGCGCGTGAGCGAATCGACCATCAACAGCACACTCAAGCCTTGATCGCGAAAATACTCGGCCACCGCGGTGGCCACGTGAGCCGACTTGACGCGCTCCATCGCAGGGCGATCGGAGGTCGACACCACGATGACCGCCTTGGCCCGCGTTTCGTCGCTGAGGTTGTGCTCGATGAACTCGCGAACCTCACGCCCGCGCTCGCCGATCAGGCCAATCACGATCACGTCGCACTGCGCGCCTCGTGCGATCATCCCCAGCAGCGTGCTCTTGCCCAACCCGGACGGCGCGAAAATCCCCATGCGCTGACCGACCCCCACCGTCAGCAGCGTATCGATCGCGCGCACGCCGGTGGGCATCGGCTGCGCGATCATCTGCCGGCGCAACGGATTGACCGGCTCGCCGTAGGTCGTCACGCGCTTATCGCAGGCAAGCGTGCCGCGCTCGTCGATCACCTGCCCCAGGCCGTCGAGCACGCGCCCGCGCAGCCCCGGTCCGACCTCGAAGGCATGGCTGTACCCCGACGGCAGAACCTCGGTGGCCGGTGACAAACCGTGCACACTGCCCAGCGGGGTGAGCAGCGTATTCTGTCGCGAGAAGCCCACCACTTCGGCCAGCAGCGGCTTCTCGCCTGGCGTGCGCAGCTCGCAAATTTCCCCGAGCCGGGCCTGAATGCCCGACGCATTGACCAACAGCCCAACCGTGCGATTGACGCGCCCGCGCATGCGCAATGGCGAAAAGCGCTCCAGCGCGCGCGCCATATCGCCAGCCAGCAAGGCCGCGCCGTCGGCATCCAGGGCGGGCGCGTCGAACGCCGCGCCATCCGGAAAGTCGTCACTCTCGTTCATGGCGTCTCCCGCTGCAATATCGCTTGGCGCAAGGCCGCAATCTGAGTCTCCAGGCTCGCGTCGATTTCGCCCGACGGGGTCTGCGCCACGCATGCCGTCTCCGCCAGGCTCGGGTCGACCACAACCTTCACCGGCTGCGCATTGAGGTCGCGCTGCCACACCTTGGCCAGCGCCTCGCGCAGCGCACCCTCCTGCGACGGCGCCACGCGCAGCACGACAAACGCCTCGTCGCGCACCAATGCCTCGATGCGCCGCAAGGCTGCGGCGAACAAATGACGCGGCTCGAGCTCGTCGGCCAACTCGGTCACCGCGCGCATCACCATGTCGGCCATCGTCTGCTTCAGCGCGCGCAGCTGACTGGCCGAATCGAGCGCGGACGCAATGGCTTTGCGGGCGTATTCGAGCTGGCCGCGCGCCACGCCGTCGCGGTAACCGAGCAGCTCCTTCTGTTCGTATTGCCGCTGCGCCTCCTGCAGGATGCGCTCGCGCTCTTTCTGCGCCGTGGCGATAATCGTGTTTGCCTCGAGCAGCGCCGCGTACTCGTTTTCCTTGAGCACCTTGCGCTCGCTGAGAATCTGCAGATTCTCGCTGGTAATCAGAAAAGCCAGTCCCATTCGCCGAGCCTCTCGGGGATCAAACACAAAAAGATCAACTCGCTGACCTGCTGGCGCTGCATGCCGTTGAGCAAATACGGCGGCTGTGCGGCCACCCCGAACGGAAACTTCAGCTGCAGGCGATCGAGCAGCGCCTTGCCGGCCGGCGCGAGGAAATCGAGCACCAGCCGGGCGCCCCGCTCGCGAATACGCGCCGCGGCGCGCTCCGGATACTGACGCAGCGGCTCGACGCTCTCGGCAATCGCGTCGAACGGCGGCACACGTTGCATGACGAAAGCCAGCGTCGCCTCGCCGAAGGTATCGTTAAGCGTGCGTTGCAGGCGCCGCCCGCCCGCCTCGCGCAGACTCTCCCGATGCAGGCACAGACCACAGTCGTCGCCCAGACGCATCAGAACCGCCGGGGGCAGAAGCGCCAGACGATATTCTTCGTGCGAAAAATCGAAATGCGTCGCCTCGTCCAGTCCGTACCGACGCGACAACACGCGCGCCAGCGCGGTACGACCACGCGCGCCAAGGCGAGCCGGCTCGCCCCGGTCGCCTGGCCATGTCTGACGCAGCCAGGTTGCATGAATATAATTGTCGGGCCGCAAATTGAACTCGCACGCCAGACTGGCCAGCGCGGTCTGGACGGGGCGGTGGGCGGTCCTGTTCACGCGCTCAGCCGCCTTCGCTCACCGGCTGATCGGCCGGCCGACGTTCGCCTCGGCCGCGCGGCGCAACGATATTCCGCAGGCGTCCCCGCCCCTGATACAGCAGCAGGGCCAGCGTCAGCAGCACCAGCAGGATCGCCAGCGCGCCAAGCCATCCCCATACATTGGAGATGCCATGCCAGCCGCCTGCCGCGGCAAGCTTCGAGGCCGGCAGCACTTGCGCGGCAGTCAGAAACAGCGACACGTTGTTATAAGTCAGGCCCTCGATGCTGTGCGCCACCAGGTCCTTGACCATTGGCGCCATGACACGCAAGTCGATGCCTGGCCGATATTTGATAAATACCGCCGCCGAAGACGGACGGACCTTATCGCTGAGCGGATCATTGCGCGGAATCACCACCTGCACGCGCGCGGCCACCACGCCGTCGATGTCCAGCAGAGTCTTGGACAGCTCCTGCGAGACTCCATAGATGTATCGAATGCGCTCTTCGGCCGGCGTGGCCACCAACCCCTGCTTCTTGAACAGTTCGCCAAGGTTGGTCAAGCGCGGACGCGGCAGCCCGGCGGCATGCAGCACATTGAGCGCGGCAGGAATATCTCCGTCGCCGACATTGACCTGCCAACTCCGGCTGTCGCCCGCGTCCACGCCCACTTTCGACGCCGCGATATTGGCGTTGGCCAACGCCGCGACCATCTGATTGGCTTCGTTTTCGGTCAGCCCGGTGTACAGCTCCTGCTGGCAGCCGGCCAGCAGGAGCGCGAGCAGACCCACAGCGAATATTCGCAGCAATTTATTCATGAACGATGACCCTCGCCTACCGGCTGCGCGCCAATGCGCTTAGCCTTCTTGCTGAACGCGCAACATCGAGCCGCAGAAGTTGTTACCGGCCTGCACCAGCCCCAGGTCGATATTGCATTTGGCCAATGCCATTTGCGACGATAGGCTGAACTCCGTCATCGCGATCATCGAGCCGGTGTAGTCGCCGTCCCGCATGCTCTGCAGCATCGCCGGCTCTTGCTGAGCGAGTCTCGTGAAGCTGTCGCCCAGCCCCTGCACCTGATCCCGAACCTCGCCCAGAAACCCGCTCATGCCGGACGCCGGCGTCGCGCCATTCATATCGAGCGCCACGTGCGTGGTGACCTGGGTTGTGTCGGCCGGGTTCGCGCCATTGGCAGACATCGTCTGATCGAACGCCTGAACATCGGCCGGATCGGGTTGAGGCGAATTCGCCGCTGACACCGCCGGCGGCGGCATCGCCGCCATACCGGCGCCGCCGGTCGCGGCCGCAATTTCACCAATTGCCATGATGCATTCTCCGTCAAGAAAAACATCGGCCTCCCTCACCGGACATCGCAATGCCCGGCGAGGTAATCGGCCCGCATTTCACAGACACCGGGGCGGCGCTGGCGCCGTCCTGGTCGTCCCAGGTCACGATAGTCGCGTACCGTCCCGCAGACCGCCGCCGATGGTCGCAGCAGTCGAAGTGGCGCCCTGAGCGGCGCCGTTTTCTACGTTGCAGGCCTGGCTGACCACCTGCGCCTTGATGCCATCCTGGGTAATTTGCTTCTCGGCATTCATTTCAGCCGTAATCGTGTCAGTTTGGCTTGTCGTGTCCACTGTTGATGGAGCGCCCATGATGAACTCCTTTCACCGTAAGTAAGTTGAACCACACATCATTGACTGTCCGATCTCTCGGGCCAGTCGCCTCGCGAAGGACGCATGCGCGCCCTGTCACGCCCTGTCGCGGCACATTGCCGCCTCATTCCAACGCCGACCGAATCACGGTTGACCCGGTCCGGCAATGTGCCAAACAATCTTTTGCCCACCGCGCTCGAACACCACGGTGTCCGGCGCAATACTGACGATTTGCAGACCATCGCGCATTTGCGCGCCCTCGAAGTAGTGCTCGCCGTTCTGCGTCTGGATAAAGCGTGTACCGCTGTCGTCCTGATAGACGCCAACGATCTCCGGCAGCGGCGCACCGCTGCCCAGATTGACCGGTCCTCGCGCGCCGCGATACTGCACTTCGTCGACCACCTTTGCCGCGGGCGCCGCATCGTGCTGGAAATTGCGTATGCGCTGTGCCAAGGCCGCGCTGCCGGCCGGCGGCGCTACGCCGGAAATCACCAATTTTCCATGTCCGCCATAACTCACCGACAGCGGCGTGTCGCTGAAATACTGCCGCGCCTCGGCCACCATCTTGTCGACGTTGTAAATCTTCCCCAGCACGACGCCGCCGAACGGTTCGATGACGTGCTGCACTTGGTCGCGCTCGCCGGAAGTCGGCAAATAACCGCTGACCACCAGCTTGCCTCCATCGCCAGGGGCAACCGCCAGCTCCGGATAGCCGGTCAGCGCCTGCTGAACCATGCGAATCCGTTCGAACTGGTTTGCCCCCGCCCACTGCGCGTTGCCGCGATGGGTCACTGCGTAATAGCCCCCCGCGGCCAGCGCAAGCACCGCCCAGGCTATAAGCACACCGAGCAGCCACTTGCGCACGTCGATACGCGCAAGTGCACCCGGCACGCCCGCCGCCCAGGCCAACAGAGGTGAGCTGTGCGCGGCCACCGCCGCCTGTTCGTACTCCGGCGGCACCGCCAACGCCGGCGCCGCCCACTGGATGCCGAAGCGAATCGAACCTGCACCGACCACGTCGCCAGGCACCAGGGTGCGCCGCCCGGCACCCAGCGCCTCGCCGTTGAGCGTGGCAGCCGCGTCGGTCGCGTTCTGGATCGACACGGCGATATGCCCGACGTGCAGCCGCAAGTGGCGTGCCGCGACATCGCGGTCCGGTAAAATCACATCGCACTCCGCCGACGAACCGACCCAGTTCTCTCCCAGACTCAGGCTCATGCTGCGTCCCATCATCGGCCCACTGAGAAAGTTGAGTTGCCATGGCGATTTATGGCCTGCTGTCGTTTGATCCATAAGGCTTGCTCGAAGCTGCACCAACCACCTGTCGCGCCGGCAGTACCGCGACCGGCCGCACCGTGCCCGGCACCTGAGGAGGCGTCGGTGCCGGCGACGGCGACGCACCGCTGGCCTGAGCCTGCGGCGCCCCGGCAACCGCATCCTGGCCGCGATATACCGGTTGCGCGTTGGGCGGCACCGCACCGTTGTTGACAGCGCTCGGCGGCAGATTGCTATCGGCGACCACCACGCGCGGCGTCAACAGATAGAAGCGCTCCATATGTTTGCCGGACTTGCTGGTGTACTTGAACAGATGGCCGAGAATCGGGATGTCCTGCAGCAACGGGATGCCAGTCTTGTTGTTCTGGAACTGATCTGTATTGAAGCCGGCGATCAACAGGCTCTTGCCCTCCCGGAGCATCGTCTGCGTTACGATCGAACGCTGCTCGACCACCGGAATATCGATGTTGTCAGAGGTTGTGGTGCCGGTCTGATTGCCGTCGTCGATCTGGATCGACAGCTTAACGTCCATCTGGCCACTGCCACGCTTGACGATCAGCGGCGTAACCTTCACGCTGGTGCCTACTGTCACGCCATACAACGAAGAGTCCTGATAGCCTGACACCGGCACGTAAAACGTCTGCAAATCCTGCAGCATCGCCTCCGTGTTGTTCAGTGTCAGGACGCGCGGCGTCGCACGCAACTGCGCATCGCCAGTCTGTGCCAGCGCATTGACGCGGGCCACCAGATAGTTCGCCAGCGAGCCGCCGATCGACGCGGTCAACGCCATGCCGGTCGGCGTGATGCTGTTGCCATTGCTGTCGGTCAGCGTCTGCCCGGCTTCCGTGGTGGCGGCGTTAAACGTCAGTGCCGGGCTGGTGCCGTGACCGAACTGAAAGTCGCCGTGCTTGGTATGCACCCGCCAATCGATCCCAAGGTCCTGTAGCGAATTGGTGTCGATATCCATGATCGTCAAATCGATTTCCAACAACTGTGGCCGGGAATCCAACGAATCGATCAGCGTTTTGTACTGGCTCATGCGCTCGGGCAGATCCCTGATCAGCACCGCATTGATCGCCGGGTCAGCCTCGATCTTGGGTAACTGGTTACTGCTCGATGAGCCCGCGCCGAACAGGTCGGACGTACCGCCGAACTGCGGCAAGCCGCTGCGGTTACCGCCATAGGCCCCGCCGGAATTGCCCTGCATAGTCGGTAACTGAATATTCGGCACATTGAACGTGCTGCCGCCTGCGAGCTTGAGTTGCCGCGTCGCGCCGCCCTCGAGCGCCGATGGCTCGTTCTCGCCCGGGCCGGCCTTGCGCAATCCGAACAGGCGCCGCAGCAGCGTTGCCATGCCCGGCACCGTCACTTCCTTACCGTCGCGATTGATGGAGAAATCGGAGGCCCACATATATTTCAAGGGAAACGCGCGAATCTCGGCGCGATCGTCGTTATAACTGGGGTTGGAAAACGTATTGAGCGCCTGCTTGACCAGATCCACGTAGCGATTCGGGCCCGAAACATAAACCGTGTTCTCCTTGTCGCTGATCACCAGCGGAAACCGCCGATCGGGAATGCGCATCGCCTCGATCACCCGGCTCAATTCCTGCGCGCTTCCCTTCGGAATCGAAAACACCTCCGTCCGCGCCTGGCTTGCCGGGTCGACGTACAGGAACGACCCGTCGTAGTACCAGGTCAGCCCGTAGGTCGCGCACACCGTATTGAGCGTGGCCGCCGGCGAGCCATCGAACTTGCCGCTGATCACGCCACCGACCTTCGGATTGATCACCGCGGTCACCCCTTGCGAGGAGGCCAGTTCGCGAATGAAGTCGCCCACGTTCTTGTTATCGGCCACAATGGAAAACGGCCGGTTCTTCCAATGCAGCTCCGCGCCGGCCGCATGCGCGATCATCAGCACATTGAGCGCCACGACAATTCCCATCAGCCTCGCGCACCATAATTTGGCCATCCCCACGCCCCCGTCACGTCGTAAGTCGCTATCGTTATTCATCATCACGTAATACTCATGACCTGCTGCAGCGCCTGTTGGGCGAATCGCAGAATCTCTCCCGCGCCCCACCCCGACATCAGCAGGATGGTTACCATCACGGCGATGGCCCGCACCGAAAAGCTGATCGTCTGATCCTGCACCTGGGTCACCGCCTGAGCCACGGCAACGATCAGCGCCGAGACCGCGGCCACCAGCACGACCGGCAGCGAGATCAGCAGAATCAACGTCAGACCCTGGCGGGTAATATCGAGAATCGTCGACGAATTCAAAAAAAGGCTCCCCAAAATCGGTGACAAACCGGATGACGCCGGCAACACCCGCATCACGGCGGATTCATCACCCAGCCGACCGTCTGCAACTGCACGTCCTCCTCGATCTCCTGATAGGAGAGCACCGGCAAATCAGGCAACAGCGGTTCGAGCAAGGTCTTCACGTAGCGGCGCGCATTGATCGAAACCATTACCGCAAGCTGGCTCTTGCGCTGCGCCAGATCGGCGATGCGCTTGACCTGATCGCAGATCTCCTGCTTGATGGGGCGTTCCAGGCCGAGAATGCTGCCCTGCTTGCTGCGCAGGATGTTGGCCTCGATGCGCTCCTGCAGGCTCTGCTCGAACAGGATCACCTCCAGGCTGCGCTGCTCGCCGCAGTAACGGTCGGTGATAAGCCGATGCAGATCGACGCGCACCATCTCGACCAGAGCGATGGTGTCTTCCGGCTCCTTCGGCGCCCAGGCGATCAGGCTCTCGAAGATCACGCGCAGGTTGCGCACCGGAATGTGTTCCATCAGCAGCCGGCGCAGCACTTCCGTGATGCGCTGCAATGGCACCAGCCGCATCAGCTCGGCGACCAGTTCCGCGTGATCGCGCCGCACCAGCTGCACCAGATTCTGCACCTCCTGAATGCCGATCAACGCCGAGGCATGCTTGCGCACCACCTGCTCGACGTGCGCTGCGATCACCTGTTCGCAGTTCCAGCCCTGGCGGTCGGTCAGCGGCGGCTGTCCGGCGGGGCTCTGAATCCACACCGGGTGCGCGAACGGTCCGAACGGCTCGCTGGGATGCTTTTCGATCACCGCCGGCAACTCGGACTGTCCGTCCCACAGCAGCCAGCCGGGCCGCACCTGGCCGCTGGCGGCCTGCACGTCCTGCACGGTGATCTGATACACGCCCGTGGCGCCCGCGGCACCCAGCGCGCCGCTCACGCCATAGGCCAGATTGATGCGCGGGAAAAGCGGACCGATATCCGCGTCCACCTTGGATTTCGAGCTCGATAACGCAGCTTGCAGGCGCGTCAGGTTGATTTCCGACTTGAGATCGTCAGACAGGCGCACGGCCACCAGTGCCGTGACACCGGCCGCGTGTGACGCCATGCCGCCCTCGCCTTCGCCCTCGCCCGCGGCATCGGCCAGCGCAATCAGATTGAGCGAGGGCTTGTCGCCGCGCCGCCGCAACAGCGAAACGCCAAGTCCACCGAGAATCAACGCCAGCGCGCCGAAGGCCCACTTCGGAAAGCCCGGCACCAGCAAGAACGAAAGCAATACCAGCGCGGCAATCACCATGGCGCGCGGATGCGCGGCCACCTGCGCGCCGATCTGCTCGCCAAGGTGCCGCTCGCGCGCATCGCGCGTGGCGACCCGGGTCGTCACGATGCCCGCGGCGATCGACACCAGCAGCGACGGAATCTGCGAGGCCATGCCGTCGCCCACGGTAAGCACCGAATAACGATGAATCGCACCGCCCACGCTCATGTCGTGCATCAGCGTACCGACCGCGATGCCGGCCACGATATTGATGAACGCGATGATGATGCCGGCGATCGCATCGCCCTTGACGAACTTCATCGCGCCATCCATCGCGCCATGCAGTTGCGACTCCTGCTCGAGCATCTCGCGCCGGTGCCGAGCCTCGTCCGACGAAATCACCCCGGCGCGCAAATCGGCGTCGATACTCATCTGCTTGCCGGGCATCGCGTCCAGCGAGAAGCGCGCACCGACCTCCGCCACGCGCTCCGAGCCCTTGGCGATCACGATGAACTGCACCACGGCAATCACCAGAAACACCACCCCGCCCACCACCACGTTGCCGCCGACGATCAGGCGCCCGAAGGTGTCGATGATGTGGCCGGCATTCGCGTGCAGCAGAATCAGCTTGCACGATGCGATGTTCAGCGAGAGTCGGAACAGGGTCGTGAACAGCAGCAGTGCCGGGAATGAAGAAAAGCTCACTGCCGAGGGCAGATAAGTCGACACCGTCAACAACAGAATGCTGGCCGCCAGATTGATCGAAATCAGCGCATCCATCATCGCGGTCGGCAGCGGCAGCACGAACAGCGCCACCACGGCGGCAACGAACAGCGCCAGCATCAGGTCGTAATTGCGCGACAGCGAAATCGGCAGCAACCACGGCCGCGCCGCCGCGATGTCCCACCCTGACAGCAATTTTCCAGGTCGCATCATCTTTTCGTCGAACCGCTTCTTCCAGGCTATATCGGTTGGCATGGCGCCGTCGCCCTGACACGGCAACGCGCACCGGCAACAGTTGCTCGCACGCCGCAAGTTCCGCTTTCGCCACGTACGTTTATTCGATGCTATGTAGGGAAGTGTACGAAGCGCGGGATCGCCGCACAATCCGGAGATTCGTAGTTGGCCATCGCTTTAATTGCGGCATTTTTACGAATACTACGTGTGCCTGTAGTTCATCTATCAGATGACAAACGCGTAAATTATATGTACTGCCAATTCTTGTTTTTTACCGAACCTGGCGCTCGTGCCGACCAGCTCGGCGAGTTGAGCGATCGCTCGATTTTCTAAATAATTTCGCCGCACGCGCGCGGCGGCTTCAATTCGGGAGGTGTCGTCACCAAAAGAATAACGCTTACTCAATAAATATCGATCCGGCGACGAGCGAGACCTGCTTCAACCATCATCGGAGACGAGGTTTACCTTCCTATGCATAAATTCGCGCCAGGTATCCAGGGCACACAACACGAATATCGTGAATTCTCAATCATCGGCGACGAGCATATCGCCGCGAGCAGGAGCACCGAGGCCATTTCGGACGGCACGATGCTCGGGCAGTTCTCGGGTGCCTCCAGCGATCTGCGCAACGCAAAGAGCCCCGAAGAGCGTCAAATGCTGGTGCGCACGATGCTGCGCACGCTGGGCTTTAACTGGCTTTGCTACTGCCGCTTCACGCAGATCGGCGAGATGGTCAGCGATGCGCTGTACTACGGCACATTCTCGCCCGCCGGCTGGCCCAAGAAGTATTTCGGCGAAAAACATCACGAGGTCGACCCGCGGCTGTGTTTCGCCAGCCGTTACGAATGGCCGTTGATCTGGGATCTATCGATCCTCGCCAATGCCCGCGAGCACGGCCGCGACTCATTGCGCACGCAACGCTTCATCGAAGATGCCGAGCGTGCCGGCATCCGCAGCGGCGTGACCTTCGGGCTGGTCAACCCGCGCAATCTCGACCACAGTGTGATTCATTTCAGTTCGTCGACGCCAGGCAAGGGCTGGATCGTCGACAGCGTGGTCGGCCAGGCCTACGCAGTGGGCCTGAGCCTGCACGAATTTTTGCTGCATCACGTCGCCACGCCCAACCTGGCGCACGACATGAGCGGGCTGTCCGACGTGCAGCGCAATATTCTCAACTACATCACCAACGGCATGAGCGACAAGGAAATCGCCGATCAATTGAATATGTCGATTCATAACGTCGACTATCACTTGCGGCAACTCAAGAAGCGCTATGGCGCACAAAACCGCGTGCAACTGGCCTATATCACCGGGCGCTTTCTCTCCAACTGATCGAAACACAGGACCTCATCCGTGCGCCCGCCCGATTTCCAGAACCTCGCCGATGCCGCGGCGCTGCCCCGTCTGAGCCAACCGGTCGCGCAGACGCTCAATCGCATTTACGCATGGCCGGACTCCCTGGCATGCCGGGTGCGGGACTTCCTGTTTCATTGCCGCTGGGACTACGGCGCACGCTTGTCGCAGCCGACTTGCACGTATCGTTTTCAATGCGGCCCGGCCACCGGCTGGATACTGCTCGAGGCGTGGGCCGAACGCCTGCTCATCGGCGACGCGGCCCATCCCGACGTGCCGCCGGACCTGCGCTACGCGCTGGTCGCCGACGCATTGACGCCTTGGCTCGACGCGCTGGAAAAGCTGTTGCGCCGGCCGATGGAGCTGCTGCCGCCCGGCGACGCGCAGCCGCCCGGCTCGCCCGACGACGTCGGCTGGCTGCGCTTTCACGTCACGCGCGAAACGGTGATCGAGCCCGGCGCCGAAGGAGCGTCGGCTCCGGCCACCGAGGCCCCGGAAGACTGGCACTGCTATGGCGCACTGCATTTCGACGATGACCGCTGGCTCTCGCTGGCCTGCGCTGAGCGCGAGCCGGCGAGCCGGCCGCGCCACCGCCTCGGCTCGCTGCCGGTGGGGCTGGTCTTTCGGCTGGGCACCACCCGGCTCTCGCTGCGCGAGATGCGCGGCATCGCCCACGGGGACATCGTCGGCATCGAACACTGGGTGTCCGCAGGCAAGTCCTTGATGTGCAAAGCCGTGCTGCCGGGCGAAGTCGGTCGTGTCATCACCGGCAAGATCGGCGGCAACCAGATCTTGATAGAAAAAATCCAGGAGGTTTCCTTGAATGAAGAGAACAGCATCGCCACGGCCGAGGCATCCGACGCCGGCGACAGCACGCTCAAGTCACTCGACGCGATGGAGGTCGAGGTCAGCTTCGAGCTGGAAAAGCGCACCATGACACTGGCCGAACTGCAGGCCTTGCGCGAAGGCCACATCGTCGAGCTCGAACAACCCCTTAATCAGAGCCGGGTTCACATCCTGGCCAACGGCGCGCGGGTCGGCCATGGCCACCTGATCGCCGTTGGCAACAAACTGGGCGTGCGGGTCTCGGAATTCGCAGGCACCCATCATGCCCGGTAATCTTCCGAATCCGGTCGCGCTGCTGGCGCTGATCGCCGTACTGGGCGTGGCGCCGTTCGCGGCGCTCATGATTACCAGCTATACCAAGCTGGTGGTCGTATTTGGCCTGATCCGGGCGGCCCTCGGCATCCAGCAGGTGCCGCCCAACATCGTGCTCAACGGCATCGCCATCATTCTGTCGATCTATATCATGGCGCCGGTGGGCATGGATGTCGCCGATGCGTTGCGGGCAACCAATTTTTCGATCAGTCAGAACATGACGATCGACGATGTCAGCAACGCATTCACCGTTGCCGAGCCGCCCATCAAGAAATTTCTCGAGCAACATACCTCCGAGCGCGAACGCAATTTCTTCCTGAAGTCAGCCACCAGCATCTGGCCGGCCGCGCGCGCGCAGACCCTGCAGGCCGACGACCTGACGGTGCTGGTGCCCAGTTTCACACTCAGCGAGTTGACCAAGGCGTTTCAGATCGGCTTCATCATCTACATCGTCTTTGTCGTAGTCGATCTGATCGTCGCCAATGTGCTGCTCGCGCTCGGCATGCAGATGATCGCACCGACGACCATCTCGGTGCCGTTCAAACTATTGCTGTTCGTCGCACTCGACGGCTGGTCCGTTTTGGTGCACGGCCTGATTCTCTCGTATCGGTAGGATGGAGGACGCAATGCGGCGACCAGGCTCACGCACATTCGTCTGGCTTGCCGCAGCCGTCTTCATTCTGCTGGCGGGCCCCGTCACGCCGGCCTCGGCATGGGACTCGCACCCGCTGATCGTCCTGCCGGTGCACGCCAGGGCGCACGTCGATCGAGGCGCCGATACGCATATCGTCGACGCCACTGCCGAGGCCTATGCCGAGTCACGCCAGGATCCGCGCGCCGCGCGGGCCGCGCAAGACGCCGGCGCCTTGCGGCAAGCCAGATTCGAGGCGCTCGCCGCGCGGTGCGCCCCGCATGTCGGCCCGCTGACACTGGCAGCGCTGGTGCGGGTCGAGTCGGATTTCAATCCCTATGCCATCGGCGTGGTCGGCGCCCACCTCAGGCGACAGCCGCGATCACTTGCCGAGGCGGTGGCCACCGCACGGGCACTCGCCGCCGCCGGGTACAACTTCAGTCTCGGGCTGGGGCAGATCAATCGCCACAATCTGGCTCGCTACGGCGAGAACTACACGACCATTTTCGACGTATGCCGCAATCTGCATGCCGGCGCGCAGATCCTGGCGTCGTGCTACGCCCGCTCGCTGGCGCGTTACCCGACGCAACAGGCCGCATTGCGCGCGGCGCTGTCGTGCTACTACAGTGGTAATTTCACCACAGGATTCCGGCAGGGCTATGTCACGAAAGTCGTCGACAGTGCCGCGACCCAGGCACGGCTCGGCGTTACCGCGCCCGCCCCGCCAATGTGGACGATGCCGCGCCCCGCGGCGGCGCGCCCGGATGCGAGCCGTGCGATCGTGCCCATCCCGGTTGCGCGGGGCCTGACGTCGACCACGAACTCGGACTCCTGCAGACACAGCGGCCACGGCCAGGTGTTGCTCGTGGCATGTCGCGCCAATACCGCGGGATTGTGCATGCGGTGTCTACATACGTCTCCGTGAATATCGTCCCGGGTAATCATTTCGGCAGCCTTATTACCGCGGCGCAATAAAGAATATAAGACCTAGAAATTTAACTGAAACATTTTTTGGTTATGATTTAAACTTGCTGCACAACGAAGCGAAGACCACCACAGCGAAGGTTGCACGATCTGCAGCCTCACCAGAAAAACGCTTCGAGTGCCAAACCACGAATACGGGAATGCAAGAGAGCCCGCCGCCTATCGGGCGGTGATTGTCACGCAACCGCAGGCCGGTCCGCAATCGGCGCACGGTGCGAACAGTCGGGTCGGACAATTGCGTTTCCGTCGCGCCCGCCGCCATTGCGCGGCGCATCTGCGGAGCAGTTGCCGTCCCGACGCGTTCGACTCCCGTGCCTGTCAGTCATATGAACCATTGCGCTCTTGCCTGCCCTTGAAGGGGCACTGTCATGGCGTTGGTGCATTCTCTTTCCCCCGAGCCGTCCGCGACTCAACCGTCGGGCGCGGCCGCGCCGCAGCCATGCGCGTTCGATGCGCCGCCCTGCATGCCGGAGCTGGTTTTCTGCGACGAGGTCGACCTCTCGATTCACCAGTTCCGCCACGGCCTGCGGCACCCGCCGTTCGGCGGCCGCGCCTCGATCGCCGCCGAACTCGATTCGGCACGCAACGCCAAGGAACGGATTCGCGTCATTCGCAGCATGTTGCACATCATCGGGTTCACCTGCATGGTCTGCGTGACGCTGCAACTGATCGACGACGAAATCGTGCGCGCCTTTTTTCTCAATTGCGGCGTGTCGCCGGATTTCTTTCAGAGCTATTTTCGGGACGGTTTTCATCGGATCGACCCGCGCCTGGCCTCGGTGTCGAGCGTCGGTTTGCCGATCATCTGGGATCTCGGCACACTGCACGAGACGCTGCGACGCAGCACCGATCCCGTGCGGGGACGAGCCCTCACCGCCGCGCTGGACCGCCACGGGATGCGCAGCGGCCTGATGTTCGGCATGCCGTTGCCGCGCACCAATCTGCATACCGTCATCGGTTTCAGCGGCCCGCAGCCGAGCGGCGACTGGATCGGCGACAGCACGATCGGCCAGGCGATGACGCTGGGCCTGGCGATTCATCAGAACACCAACGATTACATCCGCGCGCTGGCGCAGCAAAACGGCACCGCCATGCTCTCGGAAATGCAGCAGCGCATTCTGGCGGGGCTGGCAGCGGGCCTGAGCGACAAGGAAATCGCACAGCGCCTGCACACGACGTCGCATAACGTCGACTACCACCTGCGGCTGCTGCGCAAAAAATACGCGGTCAGCAATCGTGCACAACTGGCCTACACGGCCGGGCGTCTGGGCCTGGTGTAACGCGCGTTTCCTGATATGGCGCGATAAGCGGGGCGCCGCTGGGCGCCCCATGCAGCCATGGATGCGCCCGCCCGCGGATGTCAATGCGGCCTGACCTCGCCAAGATCGGCAACAAACGCGTCGATCATGGCCTTGCGCACGCCGGGCATGCAGATCACGTGAGACCATCCATCGGCCGTGGCCAGCTGCCACTTGAAAATGAGCTGCTCCGGCGGTGCGGCGAGCATGACAGTCAGGGCCTGGGGATTGCGCCAACTGTCCCAGCCGATGCGCTGGAGTTCGGCGTGCGCGTAAGCCGCCAACGCCAAGCCCTGCTCGGCGCGATGCTTGAACCCCATCACGCCCCAGCGCTGAATGGCGTGCCACAAAATAAGCGGCAAATGGCCATTGCGCGAGCCGCTGATGGTGCGATCGATGGATCCGGTGTAGTTCGCACTGCGTCGCACGCGCTCGATATCGGCGCGCTTGACGATCACCACACCCGACGGCATCGGCGAGCCCAAAAACTTGTGACCGCTGACATTGACGCTGCTGGCCCCGTCCTGAAAGTCGAACGGCCAGCGCGGCGTCAACAGTCCGGCATACGCCCCGGCGAGCGCACCATCGGCGTGCACGTGAGACTCTCGCACGCCGGCCGCTTGCAGCGCCCGCTGAATGCTCGTGACGCTGTCCCTGGCCTCGGTCATGGTCGTGCCGATGGTGGCCACGACAATGGCTGCGCTCGACATTTGTGCGCCGGCCAACTGTTGGAGCGCGGCGTAATCCATCTCACCGCTTGGCTGCGCCGGCACGACCACACCGCGCATGCCCAGCAGATGAACGTTCTTGGGCACGCTGTAATGCGCGGCACTCGAGTAATACACCGGCGCGGCCGGATATTTTTCGCGCGCCACATACAGCGCATAGAGATTGCATTCGGTGCTGCCGTTCGTGACATACCCCCAATAGCCATCCTCGGGAGCGCGGAACAATTTGGCAAAAAACGCGATGACTTCCTGTTCGAAGTCTTTGGTGTTCATGCCGTGCCAAGTGCGCACGAAAGGATCGCCGACATTATTGAGCAATGTGCGCATGATCGGTTCGAGCCCCACTGCGTCGAAATCGAGTGCGGCGGGAAAGCCGATAAAGCGGCTACGCTCGTCCGACAGCCGCGCGGACAGAGCCCGCAAGCGCATCTCGGTCAGTCCGTTCAACGTCGGGGTATCTAAATTTTTCATTGCCTCGGGACCTGACAAGCCCGCCCCCAATCGTCTGTACCGAAGAGAGCACGCCACGGCATTCGTCGCGTGTAGGATCCTCTCGCACTTGTGCATAGGGTCGCATGCACAAGCACACCGCCCCGATCCTGTCCGCTATTTTTTCACGTCCTGCAACCAAGTCGCAATGTGCTTGATTCGTAGCGTGAACGGCGACAAGGCGCCGAGGACCGCGTCGGACTACAAATTCTTGTATGTTTCCCTGTGCTCGGAGGCAACGCGCCGACCCGGGCGGCGGCGTGGATACGCTCGCGCCTCGTTCACGCCTGCGACGGCGACGCGCCGAATTCAATCATCTCCCCAGCGAACAGATTCGGATCGAACTGCGGGTCAAGCCGGTAGAACTGTTGGAGCGCCAGTGTCGCTTCCTCGTCGGAAGTCATCAACGACGCCCGCAACTGCTGCGCTGGCGACAGCAGGGCCGGCAGATTTTCCGACACGATTTTCCACAGCGAATCGCCCGGCGCGACGCGATAGGAAAACGATGCCTCCGGTTGGCCTGGTCCGCCAAGATCGTTGACCAAGCTGGACGCCGTGACGACCGCACCGTTCGGCCCACTCGTGCGCAATGTCGTGCCGGCGCCCAGCGGCAAGTCGAGCGGCACCGCAATATAGGTGTCGTCTCGCAACCCCGTGTCAGTAGACTGGGCCGCGTTTTGCGCTTGCAGGTTCTGCAGCAGGAGCGAGGTGCTATCAGCACGGTGCCGACGCTGGCCGGCAGGCAATGCAATGGCGCCGCCGCTGAGTTGAATCAGTTCGCGCGCCACCAGGCCGCCCGCCAGCAGATAATAGGGCTTGGCCAACGCACCGGGGCCAACCATCGGGCGCGCCAGGCTCTTGTTCATTTCATTGCGCGCCGCCCATATCGTTCCCAGCGTAAACAGGCTGTCGAGCGCGGCGCTCACCGGCCCGCCGGTGCCACGCGTGTTGATCAAATCTAGCGCGGTCCACGTCAGGCCGCCCGCGCCCAGCGCCGTCATCGCACCGCCTTGCACCCACTTCGAGAGTCGGCTGGATTCCCAAGTCACTTTGGCGAGGCCGCCTGACATCGCGGCGATGGTATGCAACGTCATCGCCGTATTGGCTGCACCGAAGATCGTGTGGAATGCCGTGGCCACCGCCGCCTGCGGTGACGAAAAATCGACGTTGCCGCCCATCGCCCAGGCCGCCGTCGCCGCATCGTTGAACAAGTAGGTGCCAAGCACGCCCGCGCGATACAGTTTGCCGGCCGGCGCCCGCGCATCGAGCGCGTTGATCGACGAGGCCTGCGTGCCGATCGTTCGGTCAACAGTAATCTGATACTCGCCGACCTTGGCCATGATCGCATGGAATTTCTGCTCGGCGGTCCAGCCGCGCGTCGGATCGACGGGCAAATCACGCAAGAATTTGTAGTTCTCCCAAAACTGCTCGGTCAACGCCGCGGTGCGTGCGATTTGCGCATCGGTGATACCCAGATGGGGCGCCAGGTCGGCCAGGCGGCCAACGAAGCGGTTGAGCGAATCCCGCGTCACATGCCCCTGTTCGAAAATCGATTCCCAATCGAGCCGCATTTTTTCGCCGTACAGCGTCTTGACGCCGATCAGCAAGCCGCGCACATCGAACGCGCCGGCATTGGCTGCGTTGGAATCGATCGCACCAGCCACCGAAGGGTCGCTCAAGCCGGCTGCCTCGGCGCTCGCCGCGGCAGTCGCAGTGCTCACTGCCAAGGCGCCGGCAGTCAGTTGGCGCGGCAGGGAATCGTTGTTGCGCCCGCCAGTGGTGCCAAGCCCGGTTGGGTTGCCGCTGTCCACCGCCTGATCGTGCCAAACGATGTTTTGATCCTGCGGTGCGCCATAGCTGTCGTAGAGCACGGGAAATGCGCCTGGATTTGTCGCCCCGGCCGGCTGCGCCGCGCCGCCGGCCGGCACCGTCGTGCCAGGCACCACGATACTGTCGGTGCCGCCTTCGGCTGCGCTTTGCTGAATACGGTCGAACGCGGCGAGCCAATCGTTGAATGCGCGCCAGGCCCCGCGCTGCAACTCCGAACGATGTTGCTGCAGCGTCGCCAGCATCTGGTCCATCGCGGCGATATCCTTGAAGCGCCCCTCGCTGGTCAGTTCCGCCCGGGTCCAGGCTACCGTGCGGGTTTCCGCATCGGCCATCAGCGCCTCATAATTGCCGCGCAACAGTTGCCACAGCGCCATCGGATCACGCGCGGCGATGGCCGCGAACAGCGGCGAACCGGTATTGAGCGCCTGGTTGTACTGCCCTGTGTTGACCGGCTTGACGGTATCGCTGCCGAACAGCAGGCGGTCCTTGTTGTCGACGATGAAGTCGACCAGGGCGCTGCGCAGGTTCGGATTATCCGTATAGGCCTGTGTCACGTCGTTCCACGAAATATCCGCCCGTGCATTGGGCACATTCGCGAATAACTGGTACAGCTTGTGAATGTGCTCCGGTGCCGTGATCAACTTGCGCGTGCTGGTGCCGTCCGGGTTCACCACCTTCACGTAACCGCTGATCATTTCATCGTTGGGCCGGCCGAACCGGCTGATGCCGGTATGCGCCAGCACCACATTGACGTTGCGATATTCGGGCCGCGACAGCACCTCGATCATCTTGTCGAAGTTTTCGTAATACTGCTTGACGGCAGCCGGGCGACCCGCCTCGTCGATGCCGTGCACACTCCAGTCGTTATGCAGCACGATCGCAATGCCGGACTCGTTGGCGAATTTCAGCAATGCGTGAAACGCCGCGCTGTTGACGTCCCACGCGTCGGGCCCCAACTGCAGCGTAATCATTTCCTTGTTGGCGGTAATTTCGCCGATACTTTTGAACAGCCCCGGATAGCGCTTGAGCAACGACTGCACGTAGGCCACCGGATCCTGCTTGCTGTTGGGGCTGAACTCGACTCCGGTGATCGACAGATCGGCCTTCGCGGCCAACGCTGGGTCCTGCTGGTAGAGCCTCGTGAAGTCCCCGGCCACGCGGTCATCGAGCACTGCGGCATTCTTCATGGTGGCCGGTGCCGGCGTGACTGTCGAATAATGCCCATCGCCTCCACAGAACTGCGGGATCGAACCGAACAGGATCCGCTCGTATTTGCCCGACTTGTCCAGCAGCGCGACGAACAGGTTGCCGCTGCGCCGGTCGTAACCCATGCTGTGGGCATGCACGTCCGCGATGACATGCTCGAGCCCACCGGGAACGGCCGCCAGCACGCGCGTCATGTCGTCGGGGGCAAACGAACCAGGTGCCGGCAAACCCAGTTCGGCGAACGCCTCGGAGGTCATTTTCCCTTGCAGTTCACTGTAAAGCTTCGTGTAGGTCTGGGCATCGTAGGACGGCGCGCGGCGCGTGAATAAGCCGCCTACGGTATCCGCCACACGCTCCCAGCCGCGCAGTTGACGCGGGCCGGCGGGATTCGGATGGAAGTTCTCCTCGTCGACCATGGTCCCGGCCTGGCCCGTGCGCACCATGGTGGGCAAGGTGGTGACACCGCCCGAGGCCATCGTCGCATCGAGCGGTGTCCACACCGTCGGTTCGCCCCCCGTGTCGGGCAGGGTCGCCGGGAAAATGCTGGCAAGCGTGCCATTCCGCCGGGCATTCGCCAGGCTCTTGTGAGGCAGCCATCCGGCATTCTCGTCATATACGGAATAGCGCAGACCGGATTGCGTCAGGCGCGCCGGCATCGCGTCGGGCGCCACGTCGGTCACCACGAAATGCGTATCGGCGCCGAGCGTCACGGGACTGCCTTCAGCGCTCCAGGCGATGCCGCCGTTGCGGTTGACCTGGCCCCAGCCCAACACCTCGCCGCCCTTGAGGTTCAGGCCGGGCCTGGCATGGCGCACCAGATAAACATATTGCGTGTTCGCATCCTGCGAGGCGCCCTCGCCAGTAGGCTCGCCGGTGAGCAGAGCGCCGGTGTTGGCGTCGCGATACAGCGCCTGCACGTCCGTGCCGCGATACAGGCGCGCCACGCCGGCCGGCGCGACCGGGCGCCAGGTTCGCGCCGGCCCGGCCGGCGCGCGTCGTTGGGCTTGCCACGCGGGATCGGACACGACGTCATGCGCAATCCAGCCGTTCGCCCCGTCATATACCGCATAAGGGCCGAGCCCCTGCCCGGAAGCGAAGCGCGCGGCGACGTCTTGCGGGGCGAGGTCGTTGACGACGATATGCTCATTGGGGCCCAGCGTCATCACCAGCGGCTGCTGCGGCTGGGATTGAGACTGGGACTGGGACTGAGGGTCGCCCTGCCCACCCGCATTGCCGCCGCTCTGGTGGGGTTCGCCCCAGACGATCTTGCCGTACGGGTCGACGGCACCCGATACGCGTAATGCGCCCTGCTCGAAGTTCGGCCCGGGCGTGCGGCTCGTGACGACGTGCACTTGCGTGCCGGCGGGCAACTCGCCATTCCAGGCGGCGTCGTTGACCGCTGCCATCTGCGTGCCGCCGTAGACGCGCATCTGGCCTTCGGGCGGTGCGGTATCCGGCAGCGCGGCCGGGTCGGGCGCCCACGGCGTCCAGGTCGGTGTCCATGGCACGCCCTGGGCATCGGGTTCGAAGCTCACCGTTGGGAAATACCCGCCCAGCGCGCCCTGTTGCTCGGCCAGGACGAGCTGTTCGTTCGGCACCCAGCGACCGGCGGCATGCAGTGCGTAGGGGCCGACCGGCGTCGTGGCGGAAACCGGATCGCGCGTCACGACGAAGTGTGTGTCGGCACCCAGCGTGACATTGGGATTATTGGTCAGCCATTGCAGTTGGCCAATGTCGTTGATACGCCCTTCGGCCAGCACGACCGGCGCGTCGAGATTCGCCGTCGGCGCGCCTTTCCACACCAGCGTGACCTGCGCGCCCGGCGCCAGACGGCCAGCCGCGGCATCCTCGTACAAGGCCTGCACGTCGGCGCCGCGATACAGCAGCGCCTGCGTCATGGGCGGCGCGGCCAGCGTCTCCGGCATCCAGGTGGACGACCAGTTCACCGCAGGCGCATTCCCTCGCGGCGCGAAATAGCCCGACAAGGTGCCGTTGGCCTCGGCGGCGGCCACCGCCTCGGGCATGATCCAGCCCCGTTGCCCCTGAAACAGCGCGTAGGGACCGATGCCGGCGCGGCCCTGGCCCAGGCTTCCATAAACGATGGACAAGTCCTGCGAGGTCACGACGAAGTGGGTGTCGCGGCCCAGCGTAACGCTGGGGTCATTGGCCCGCCATTCGATGCGCCGGCCCCGCACCACGCCGTCGGCCAACACCACCCCGCGCTGCAGCTTCGATGTCGGTTCAGCGCTTTGCAGCAGATAGACGAACTGCCCCTCCTGGAGTTGTCCAAGCGCGACCGCATCGTACAAGGCAGCGACGTCGGCGCCGGTATAGAGCAGCGTCGGCACAGCGTTGCTCCCGGTGCCGCCTTGCTGATTTCCGGTGCCGTTGTTCGCACTGCCGTTGGTGCCGCCCCCCTGCACGGCATTGACCGACTGGGCAGGATCGCCTGCCCCGCTGGCGCCCGCCGCAGTGGTCGTACGGGTGGTGTTCGACGGGTTCGCCACGTTCACCGCCGGCATCGTGCCGGCGGTCGGCAAGACGTTGCCATCGGGCGACCCGCCGGGTTGGAACAGGCCCCCCGAGCCATCCTGCCCCGCGCCGGTCTGCGCTTGTGCCTGCGCATCGAGCACGCGCTGGTTCGAGGCCTGCTGTTGCATGATTTCGCCCCGCAGCGATTTGATGTATTTGCCAGCGAAGAACGGCGTTAAATTCATCCCGATCATCGCCAACTGGCTCCACTTCTGCTCCCCGCTCATTTGGTCCCAGTTGCGAATCAACGACTCACCTTGATTGACCATCTGATACGTCCCGCCCACCATCGCCGGTCGATTGATCCGCGAGGCCAGCGTGTCCCACTTCATCGCATCGGCCAACACCCCCGCCTGCTCGGCCTCCGGCAGTGTCTTGGCCAGCATCAGCAGCCGTGCACCGCGCAACGTGGCCCCGCTCGCGCCCAGCCCAAACGCGCTCACCGCCAACATCCCCCAGTCCATGCGCGCGCGCCCATCGGCAAACGGATTGATCGTCCCGCCATGCTCCGCCATATTGTGTAAATCCTCGACCGAGGTATACATCCCCCACCCTACGCCCGCCGCCGTTACGCCCAGCAGTGTCACACCCAGCGCCGTGCCCACCCCCGTGAACAGCAGCGCCGTACCCGCGGCCGCCGTCACCAACTCAGCCCCGATGCTTAGCACATTCTCCACGTGCTGCCAGCCGGTGGTCTGGTGAGAGTCCACTTGGCTGTAGGCAATGTCCATCGCCCCTGCAGGGCCCTTGCTGTAGCTGGCCAGCTCGATCCCGCCGGGCTGCGCGTCGTTGCGAGTCTGCAGCCACGTCGGCACGTACAGTTTGCCGCCTGACAGTGCGTTGTTGTGCTGATAGTCGCTCAGGTTGTCGTAGTGCCAGCCGCGATCGTCGATCAGCTTGGTGTGATGACTGCTCTTGTCGGTGACGCCGAACAAGCCCGATGGGCTCGCTCCGCCGTCGTTCGACGCATAGAACGTCGGGATCAGGCTGACCGTCAGCATGGGTGCCCCGCTCGCGCCGGGCGCGCTTGCCTGGCTCGGCAAGCTCACCCCCGCCACCGTCTGCAACTGCTTGGCGATCGGCGTCACGATGTCCGCGAACTTGGGATTGTGCGCATACAGGTTCTCACCCTGATAGGTGCCGATGCTGATCTGATGCAGCAACTCGCCTTCCGAGAGCGGCTTGCCGTAGATATCGACCGGCACCGCGTGCCGCCCGTCCAGCGTCGCCTGCGCACCGAAGTTCACCTGTCCCGTCGATGGAATCCGGTATTGCCCCGCACTCAGCGCCTTGGCAATCTGCGCCGCGCTCAACGCATGGCCATGGCCGTCGGTGGGCGGCTTGACCCCCGCGTATTGATTGTCCGCCAGCGCCTTGGCCAGCTCCTGCGCGCTGAGCAATTGCCCATTGGATGTCAGCGGCAATGCATACTGCCCGCTCACGATCAATTGCGCCCACGCTTCGTTGGAGATCGGCTTGCCCCCGCTTTGCGGCGCCGCATACCCGGCCTGCCTGAGCCACTGCGCGGTCATCAGCGGCGATTGCGCCTGCGTCCCCTGCCCGTTGGCTCCCGGTGCCGTGGGCATCGCCACCGCATCGGGCGCCATGTTCAGCCCGGCCGCGATGAAGTTGTCCAGTTGGGTCGTGTCGCCGAACTGCGACGACCCGGTGCCGTAGTGTTGCCCGATGTCGTTGAAGTAGGCTTTCAGGGTGGCCGGCGCAGTCTGCAGGAAGCTCTGATAGCTTTGCTGCGCGTATTGGCTGTTTTGCTTGCCGGCGGCTTCCTGGCTGCCCAGCTGGTACGCCATCGTGAAGTTGCCCGGCGGCGGCCCGCTCTTGGCCGTGCCGATCTGACGGTTCAGCGCATCGGCCAGGTCCGTGCCGTACCCGCCGCTCATCGCGTCGCGCACGCTCTGAAACGTCATCCCTCCATCACCTCCGCCCTGGATGATGAAGATCATCGGCCCCGCCTTGCCCGTCTCTCCCCCCTTCAGGTTGCTCGCCGCCAGCAGCCACTGCGCCGTGCTGTCCGCGTATTGGTGCGCCTGCGGGTCCTGCGCATCGGCCACCTGCACCGCCTGGCTCAGCCCCTTGTAGAAGTCCGTCCCCCGGCCCATCGCCGGCGTCCCCGTGTTCGACTCGAACCAGTGCTCGTTGAAGTTCTTCTGGATCGTGTCCAGCGCCAGCGCCGCAAACTGCGGCGGCGCGTTCTTCGTCATCTGCTGCAGCCACTTGCCCACCTTGTCCGCGTTCATCGTGTCGTCGTGCTGCGCCTGGATCACGCTCGGATCGTTGCTCGGCTCACGGCCAGGACTCTTCATCAGCGCGTTGAACTGGCTTTGCAGGTAGCTCGCACTGAATTTCGGCGCCCCGATCTGGGTCCACAACGCGTCGGCTTCGCCCGGCAGCAGCGCCTGGCTCATGTTCGTCTGCAGGATCTGCAGCGCCTTCGCATCGTTCGCGCTCGTGCGCGTGCCCTGCGTGAGCTGGTTCACCTGGCTTTGCACCCGGTTGAACCGCACCGTCTGCCCCGAGCCCAGCAGCAGACCAATCTTCGCTTGCGCACTCTGGCTCGCGTGCGCGATCGCGTATTGCAGGTAGTCCTTGTTGTGCAGCTCCGTCTTGTCCGTCGCGCTCAAGCTCGGATCGTCCGGATTCACGCCCGTCGCGTCGACCCCCGTCATCTTGTAGATCGCGTACTCCAGCGGGTTGCTCTGCGCCAGCTGCTTCTCCCACCCGTTCTTGATCTGCGACGGGTCGATCTGCACCCCGCTCATCTGCACCTGCGCGAACGCCACCGGGTCGCTTTGCGCCAACTGCTTTTGCGCCGGCGTCAGCGTCGGGTCGTTCGGGTTCACGTTGGCCACGTAGTGTTGCAGCATTTGCTGCGCCGAGATCACCGCCGTCTCCCCGGGCACGCTCAGCGGGTCGCTTTTATCCCCCAGCGAGTACAGCTCCGTGCTGTGGCCTTGCGCCACCGCCTGCGCCGCCTGCTGCTGCTCGGCCGGGCTTACGTCCACCCCCGCATCGTCGTGACCGGCCTGCACCTGCGCGTATTCGCTTTGCGCCCGGCTCAGCTCGCTGCTCACGTCGCCGTAGTCCGCCCGCCGCGCCCCGCCCGGCTCCTTGTTCAGCGCCGCCATGTCCGCCTGCGCGTTCTTCAGGTGCAGCTGCGCGGCCTGCAGCGCGATCTCGTGGCCCAGCGCCTGGTTGAAGTCGTTCAGCGCCGTGCTCTTTTGCGCGTCCGTCGCCCCCGGCGTCTGATTCACGATCTCCATCCGGAACGCCCGCTCGCTGGTCGCCCGGCTCGCCGCGCTCTGCCCCTTGACGCTTTTTACCGCGTCGTCGACCAGCAGCTTGAGCGTCGCGTCCCCTTTGCCGCTGGCCTTGAGCTTGGCCGCCTCGCTGTCGATCGCCGCCCCCGCCCCGCTCGGGTCCTTCGCCCCGTCGCCCGCCAGCCTCAACTGGTTGGCCGCCGAGCGCTGCACCGCCAGCCAGTCCTGGTTGAATTTCTGTCCCTGCGGGTCTTTCTGCAGATAGGCCTGCCACTGCGCATCGCTCATCCCGTACGGGTATTGCTTTTGCAGCGCCGCCTGCACCACCTTGGTCTGCGCCTGCGCGGCCGCCAGCCGCCGCGCCGTCTCCTGCTCCGCCGCCAGCAGCGCCTGCTGCGCGCTCAGGCTCGACGCGTTCACCTGCCCCGCCGGCACCGCCGTGCTCTTATCCCCGCTGCCTCCCGTCGCGCCAGCCTTGGGCGTGGCCCCGCTCGTACTCGCCGGGTGTACCGGCAGCTCCACAGGCCCACCACCATCTGCTGGCATGATCAACATCGGTCTCTCCTTATTATTTATTCGACGCGCACGCGGATACCGGAGCACCCGCTCCTCACCACGATTCTTCGCGTGTCATATAGGAGTCACAATTCGCGCAATTCGTAGCCAGACTGGCGATATGCAGCATCAGTCCGCCGAAAACTACGGAAATTTGTATGTCGATACTGGAAGTTATGGACGTGTGGTGATGCGGCGTCGCGCGACACGCCACAAAGACGCGTAGTTTTCGTCCGAAAATACGTACCGGATTACGAAATATTCCTGCTCCGGTCGCGCCGCCATTGCCTATATTGCTATCGATCTTCCGTCAAGACCGCGAAGCACAACGATAGTGAGGACCTCATGCAACAGGCACTTGCACCACGGGTCAATGACGCAGAGATGCTGGCGTATCACGCCTTCGCTGCGCGACGTCACGATGCGCATACCGCCCCCGGCACGCTGGCTGCACTGCTGGGTACGCCGCATTCCGAACAGCGGAACGCTCGAGAGAAACTCGACCGCCGGGAAACCGACATGGGTGCCGGCACCGTGGCCGCCGAGGCGATCGCGCTGCTCATGCGCATCGCCAGTGCACACGGCGTTGGCGATCTTGCGGCGCGGGTTCATCATCACGAACCCACCTATTCGGCAAGCGCCAAGCAGTCTCATATGCCAGGCGACGTGCTGGTGCAAAAGACGCTGTCCCTCAAATGCGGCAGCGCCTACCTGCTGGCCACCGGCGTCGGCGCCTGGCGCATCAGCCGCCCATCCCGGCGGGCTCTCGCCGCGCGTGATTGTCTGCCGGCATCGGCCAACGGCAGCTTCACGATCAACCCCACCTCTTTCGACGTGGCCTCGGAGTTGGGGCTTGCGCCCGGCATGGTTTCGCCGTTTCTCAAACCCGGGCTCGCCTCGCGGCTCGAACGGGTGGTCATCCTCGAACCCGTCGATATCGACGCGACGCAATTCGCCGTGTCGTTGTCGCTATTCGAGAGCCTGGTACTGCCAGTTACGCACTTTGTGGGCATCATCAGCGACTACCTGAGCGCGGCGCTGCCGCATCTGCCACAGCGTATCGCGCGTCTGCCACCTGTGGCGCCGTCGTCATAGGTAAGCGCGCCCGCTTTGGCCTGACGCTCAGGCGCGGTTCGGTACACACATAAAAGTCACCATCGGCGCACTGCGGCGAGAGCATCGAAAGCCCTTCGACCGCATCGAAAAACTGCGCGCTTTGCTCCGCCTGCGCGCGCAGTTCTGGCGACCGCAGCGCGGCCTTGTCGCGGCGCAATACGAGGTTCTCTTCAATGCGTCGAGTCATCTGCCCGAGCAGATGCGTGGCGGTACCTTCGGCATCGGCGAAATCTTCGAGCCCCGAGACCAGGTTGCGAAATGCGCTTTGCACATCGCCGTGCGCGACGTCGTGATGCGTCAGGCGACGTGCTTCGTCGAAGTAGCCGAAGCGGCTCTGCACCTGATAGAACGCCGTGACGAACACCAAAAAGCGCGTATATGCCTGGCGATAGTTATGCTCGTAAAAGGCGCTCGCCTGCGCTTCGTCGATTTCCGCGCGCAACGTGCTGCCCAGACACGCGGCGGCCAGGGTGGCGCCATACATCGCCAGATGCACGCCGCTCGACAGCAGCGGATCGAGAAAGCAAGCTGCGTCGCCCGTCAGGAAATAGCCGGGGCCGGCAAACGCGCTCGAGCGATATGAATAATCCTGCTCACTCCTGACCGGCGAGACCAGGCGCCCGGAGGCGGTAATACGCGAGATCAAGTCAGAGGCGGCGATGCAATCGCGATAAATCTGCTTGAGCATGGCGCGCTTGCGTGCCGCGACGTATGCATCTTTACGCAGCACCGCGCCGATGCTCATGGTGCCGTCGGCCAGCGGAATCGCCCACAGCCAGCCGTCAGGAATCGAGGCGACCGTGATCGCGCCGTCGCGCGCCTCGTTCGGCTGCGGAACGTCGCTCCAGTAGCCCCACAGCGCAATATGTTTGAACACCTCGTGCATCTGCCGGTTTTTCAGGTAGCGCGTGGCCATCAGGCCGCTGCGGCCGCTGGCGTCGACCAGATAATCGAAAGCGATGCGATGCTTCGCCCCATCACGCCCCACCCATTGTGCGGCCACCGGGCGTTCGCCGCAAAATTCCAATTCCCGCACGTTCGCGCCCTCCGCGACGTGCGCGCCGAGCCGGCGCGCGTGCTGCAGCAACAGCGCATCGAACGTTGCGCGAGACACCTGGAAGCTATGCTGGTAGCGGCCGCGAAGCTCGCCGAAATCGAGCGTCCACTGCTCGCCCTGCCAATGCAGGTAGGCGCCGGGTTTGCGCACAAACCCTTGCGCTTCGATAAATTCGCGCGCACCCAGCAGTTCCAGAACTTCCAGGCATGAAGGCAACAGCGATTCGCCGACGTGATAGCGGGGGAACATATCGCGCTCGAGCAACACCACGTCGATGCCGTCGCGCGCGAGGAAGCCGGCGGCGGTCGAACCGGCCGGGCCGCCGCCGACCACCAGGACTTTTGTACGTTGCGGGAGTTGCATCAGCGATTGACTCCGGGAATTCAATTGCGCGACGTCACAGCAATTCGAAACGCGCCTGGAAAAAACGCAGGTGGTTCGGCTCGTGCACCAGTTTCAGGCCGCGCAGCGTCTCGCGTCGGCGATAGACGCGCTCGATCGCCAGCGCCACCAGATCCAGATGCGATTGGGTGTAGACGCGTCGCGGTATGGCCAGGCGCACCAGCTCCAGTGCCGCGGGGTTGTGCTCGCCAGTCTGCGCGTTGCGTCCGGCCGAGAGAATGCCGCGCTCGACCGAGCGAATGCCCGCCTCCATGTACAACTCCACCGCCAGCCGATGCGCCGGGAATTCGGTTTGCTCGATATGAGGCAAAAAGCGCCGGGCGTCGAGGTAGACCGCGTGCCCGCCGACCGGCTCGACGATCGGAATGCCGCGCTCGCGCAATTTCTCGCCGAGATATTCGACCTGCCTGACGCGCGCATGAATGTGCTCTTCCTGCACCGACTCCCGGATGCCCAGCGCCATCGCCTCCATATCGCGCCCGGCCAGGCCGCCATAGGTGTGCAACCCCTCATAGGCCAGCGCCAGATTGCTGGCCTGCTCGTATAGCGCATCGTCGTTGACGGCAAGCCAGCCACCGATATTGACCAGCGCATCCTTCTTGCCGCTCATGGTCGACGCATCGGTCAACGCGCACATCGCCAGCAGAATGTCGGCCACCCGCTTGTGCCGATGGCCGTCCTCGCGCTGCTGAATGAAATAGGCATTCTCGACTGCCCGGGCCGCATCGAGCACGACACGGATGCCATGCGCGTCGGCCAGCTCTCGGACCGCGCGCAGGTTGGCCATCGAGATCGGCTGGCCGCCGGCCATATTCACGGTAGCCGCCAGGCTGATGTAGGGGATGCGTTCGGCGCCCACACGCGCGATCAGCGCATCGAATTTGGCTAGATCGACGTTGCCCTTGAAAGGCATGGAGTTGGCCGGGTCATAGGAGCCGTCGACGATCACGTCGACGAACGTGCCGCCGGCCAGTTCCTGGTGCAGGCGCGTGCTCGGGAAATACATATTCCCGGGCACATAGTCGCCGGGCTTGATCAGCATCTGCGAGAGTATGTGCTCGGCGCCGCGCCCCTGATGGGTCGGCACAATATGCCGATAACCGTAGTGCTCGCGCACGGTCGCCTGCAGATGATAGAAATTCTTGCTGCCGGCATAAGCTTCGTCGCCCAGCATCATGCCGGCCCACTGCCGGTCGCTCATCGCGCCGGTGCCGCTGTCGGTCAGCAAATCGATGAACACGTCCTCGGCGCGCAGCAGTATCGGATTGTAGCCAGCCGTCTCGATGGCCACCTTCCGCTCGATCAAGGTGGTGGCCCTGAGCGGCTCGACCACCTTGATCTTGTAAGGTTCGACACTGTAGAGCAGTTCGTCGTTGATGGGGGGCATACGCTCGTCTGACATAAATCGCTCCGTGAGTGGGGTACACAGCTGGCAAGTGCGGGCAGACAGCAGCCCCGACGACCAGCGTGTTATCGCGTCATGTCGCCCATCGAGGGGCACCGTCATTGCGAATCACGCCTGCCGAGTGCGCAATTTTCTACGCCGCATCCCTGCTCTTCAATCCGGGAAAGGCGTAGTATTGCCGCCTATTTGGCCTGCGCGCCGCCCTCGGCCACGTGCCTTCGGAGCCTTGGGCTCTATACCTCGTCCACGTGGCGCTGCGCATGCGCGATGATTTGATCCAGTACGGCCAACTGTCGCTGGCGCGGCCAAACTGCCTCCGAATCCGGGTCGTAAGGATCGGTCAGCACCAACCGGCCATCCGGGAAAAGCCCCAGCTCGAAATCGTTGACGACCGTGGGACCTCGTTCGACGAGGCCGCGAATATGCACCGCATCGGCCAGGGTGCGCTGATTGAAATACGGACTGTCCGCAACGATATCCTGTCCGCCTTGCCTGCTCAGCAAACCCTCCGCGCTGACACTGGTTTGATAGCGTTCATAAATGGCAAACGGACGCCCCAAGATCGTGCCGTCTTGCGGCACCTGCATCCCGATCACCGGGTAGCCCTGCGCTTGCCGGGCGTCGAGTTCTGCTTTCTCGCTGTCGAGTAATTCACGCTCCAAATCGGGCGCCAGCACGCCGATGGCTTTGTCCTTGCCAAATGCGAACACGAGCTTCGCACCACCCGAGCCAAGACGCCGCCCGAGGACAATTTCGGGATCGACCAGGCGCTGCGCGCCGGCCGCATCAGTCAGCATCACCCTGCCATTCTCCTGCACGTCCAGTGTGTAATCGGCCGGCACCTCCGGGCGAGGCCGAAACCGATACCAGTCGCCTTCGCCATCCATCACGACACGATGGCCTTTACCCATGCGAAGTTCAAAATCGGGGGCAATGACGTCCGTGCCAAGCACATCGGCCAATCGCTGTGCATAGGCGTGGCTACCGCCCAGCCCGGCGTTGTCGGCGGCCAGCAGAACCGGCTGGTCCTTTTCCCAATCGAGCTCAATGTCCAGCGCAAGCTGATGCGGACTGACCGGATCACCCTGATGATCCAGAACTACGCCGTCCTCGCCACCTGAGGCAAACACCTTGCAATGAGACGCGATATCGCCGAGCGTCGGCATTCGCACGCTCGGCGCGCCGTCGGGCATATAGCTTTGATTGGGGTGGGCCAACGGCTGCGCTGCCCAGTCGATCTCCAGGCGCTGCGGCGCCACACCCCCTGACGCTCCGGCAGGCAAGCTGTCAACGGGATCCGTTTGGCGATCCGCAATATTCCGCCGCGCGCTCGCGATAATGGCGTCAAAGAATTCGTTAAAGCGGGCGAGTTGTTGATCGTCGCCTTCACGCATGAAGAGTCCTGGGAGATCTATATCATGTAGCGCCAAATGTCCGTCTTTCGCGAGCATCACCTCAATATCGCCAGGTAACTCCCCGTCGTTGACGGCGAGAATAATGCGGCGCAGTTGCTCGGCATCCTCGATCGTATTCTCGTTGAAGTAGGGTGACTCGATCACCGCGCGCCCGTCGGCGCCCTCGCGCTGTATATCTTTCGTGCTGCACACGTACCGTTCGTAGAACACCGCGAGCCGGCCAAAGCCCTCGCCCTGCTGATCGTACATCTTGCTCACCGGTGCACCTGCATTGCGGTAGAGCTCGGTACTTTGCCGCTCGAGATCGATCATGACTTCGCCCATGTCGGCGTCGGCCAGTGCCACGACCTTATTGTTGCCCAGCTCAAATACCGTCTTCACCACGCCGCCGCCCAGCAGCCGCCCGATCAGCGCTTCGAGCGGCCTGACTTCGCGGTTGCCGGCCGCGTCGACCGCGATGAGCTCACCCTGTTCGCCTATCTCGACAGAGAAATCAGGTGTAGTCGGGCGCGGCGAAAAGCGCAGCCAGCGGACGCCGTCCACCGGTTCCACCTGATCCTGAGAGATCCTCAATGGGCCGTCCGGCGCGATCACTTCCGTGTTCAGCGTATCAGCCAGTTGTTGCACGTATGCCCGATCGCCGCCTGCACCGGCATGGTCGACCGCCAGGAAAATGGTTTGCCCGAATTTCCAAAAGAGATTGTGCTGCAAAACGAATTGATACGGGCCGACCGCTTTTCCCTGCTCATCGAGCAGGGTCGAATCTGGCGTGCCATGCGCGCGCACGGCAAACGTGTTCGGCGGCGATTCCACATGCAATTCAGATTGCCCCGGAATATAGGAATGAGTGAACGCCAAGTTGATCGTATCAACGCCATCCGCACGTGGATCCCACACTTGTGCCGCTTCGGTCTGTGGTGAATTGTCCTTTGCCCCCAAACCCTGGCGCTGAACCCATTGCGCATCGAACGGCTCGACCCTCTCGCCGCCGAGCGTAATCGGAAACGGCGCCACAGGGATCGACTCGGAGCCCTGACCAATTTCATACGCAACGGTGACATGCGCCACATATGTGTCGCCGTAAGTCCACCCCGCGCCTTGCTGCCGCGTTTCTTCCCAGCGCGCCTTGAGCGCCGGCGCCTCGAAGCGAAGCACAACGCCGTTACCCAGCTTGATCAGTTGCCAGGTGGCATTCGCATCGTCGGGCGGCAGGATAGTCAGGGGATCGGTTTGCGGTGTGAATATTTCGCCGTCGCGCAGATCGTTCGGGCTGCGCACCACCGTCACGTGCATTTTGTCTGGCGGCACCCAGTTGATGTCGCCGCTCAGCGCCGATTGCCCCAGGCCAAGAATATGCTGCGCGCTGGCAGGGTCGACCGGGCGGGAGACGTACAGTCCTTGTTGGGGCACTTCGTTGACAGTTTCGGTGGCCAATGGCGCGTCGGTGGTGGCGGCCTGATGCCAATGCGCGACCAGCGATAGACTATTTTTTTCTGCGGGAACGACCTCGAAGTCGGCCGTCAGCCCCCAGGCCGACAATGCAAGCGTAAGCGATTTCGCCAGCGGTGTTTGCGACGGATCGATCTGATGTCCGAGAGCGTCTCGCGTGGGCAGGCTGTCGAGCGCCCAAATCGTCGCTCGCCCTGTCGGGGCCAACTCAATATCGAAATGCTGAAGCAGCGTTATCAACATTCGACTGTCCGCCCCCGGCGGCAGGTCGCCTGGATCGATCATAAAGATGTCGATATTATTTGCGGCTGCCTCCAGCAAATTTCCCTCGGCGTCAACGTCAATTCCAACACTCAGTTTCACCCCGGGGTCGCTTTGGGAGAACAGGCCGAGCAGGCCGCGCCCATAGCCATATGTCAAACCGAAACGCTCATGTTCCATCTCGTCAAAAGGTGTCCCGGCATTGTCTCGCCCGCCGGCAAACCAGTATTGCGCAATGACATGCTGATTCGCCGATCCGGACAACTGTGCGACAAACTCTTGTGCGGTGCCGGGCGTCAGTCCAATGTCCAGCAGTTGCGCCTGCAATAGGTCGGGATTCAGTTGGCTGGCCGCTCGTCGAGCTGCGGGCGATGGAAATTGATCCAATGCGCCAACCCTCGAATTGGCCAGCCACACGGCGGGCGACTGCTCGCCGGGATCGTTTTGCGGCTGTTGCGCGTCCGGATAATAGGCCGCCGACAGCGATTGTGGCTCCTCGGGCGGGGTGGCGCCGGGCGCATCCGGCAGCGTCACCTCGGTATGATCGACGGCATGCGACCAGCGCAAGTCGAACGAGAGGTTATAGGCCCAGATCGACACCGCACCGACAATGGTTTCGAACGATCCGGCCGCCGCATAAAGCCACGGGTTGTGCAGGAAATACGGGCCGAACGCAAAGCCCATCAGCGGTGACGAGTAGGTGCCCAGGGTCAGCCCGAGCCGCGCCGGGTTGATGCCGGTGGCTTCCTTGAGCCCAGCCAGCCAGCGGCCGCCCCAACTGCTGGGCCGGCTATGGCTCAGCAGCGAGCCGACCAGATCTGCGCTGTCGAGCTCACGCAGGTAGTCGCCGACCGCCTCGCGCACCCCTGGTTCGGCATCGGCGCGCGCGAGCGCGTCGTCGACTGCCGCAATCATCTGTTCCTTCGGCAAATCCACCTGGCCGAGCGCGTCGAGATTACGTCGCATCGTGGCATCGAGCGCGATATAGCCGGGCACTTTGCCTTCGCTTTCGAGTTGCCGGTAGTGGTCGGCAAAATACTTGACGGACATCAACCCCGTGACGGCCGACAAGAGGACCGCACTGGCCGAGTAAAGCGCGCCGCCGACCCGGTTGCCGAAGTGCTTGACCGCCAGATCGATCGTGTTGCTGATGATTGCGGCGACCACGCCGGCCGGTGCTATCTTCCAGAGGCGATCGCGCAGTTCCTTATCGGTCATGCCTGCGCCGCGCAGCGCCGAAATCTCCGCGCTCTCGGCCGCCGCATCATCGCCAATCGCCGCGATGCTGCGGGCGATGCTGTTCAAATGCAGCAACTGTTCGACGCCCTTGACCAGGAAAGTCATGCCCACCAGTGCATTGATGATCGCTCGCGCGCCTTCCGAGGCTCGGTTGGCGTCATCGGTGACGAAGCGTCGATATGCATGCTGGCGACCGAAATTCTGCTCCAGTGCGGCATTGAGCAACGTGAGATCGGGCGTGCCGGCCGCACCGCCGTCCGCGGCCGTCACATGCAGCGTTTGTGTGCTGAACGAGCGAATCAGATCGATCGCGCCGGCAAAGTCCATGTCACCGAGCAACGCAACGGTCTTCTGCGCGCCAAGCACTTGCCCGCGGAAGCTGTTTTCATCGACCTTGTGCTGCACGGCGTCCATCTGCTCGTTGTAGCTTTTCACCATGCGGTCGAAATCGGCTTGCAGTATTTTCGGGTCGGTATCCGAGATCACCAGGCCGCGCAGCCAGGTCGACACGAATTTGTGCTGCGATTGCTCGGCGATTTGCCGGATCGCATCGAGCACCGCTTCCGGAGTCTGCTTGCATTTGATCAGACTCAACGTGCCGCCATCGGCCTGCGCCTGGGCATAAGCGGCTTGCAGCGCCGGATCGCCATTGATGAGTTTGGCGATTTCGGCCGGGAGCTTCTTTTGCGGATCGAGTTCAATGACGTCGAAATGCTGATTGAAAAACTCGGCTGCCTGAGGGCCGTTCTCGATGCCGAGCTGCGCGAGGAATTGGGCCTGCGCGTCGAGCGGCGCCCTCACCTGCACCGGCAGCCGCGAGCGCATTGAGTCAGGTAGCGACGGCAAATATCCCGCATCGAAACTCACACAGGCCTCGCCGTCGCTCGCGCCCTGCGCGACGAGCGTCCAGCGTTGCATCCAGGCCGGCCCACCGATCGCGTGCGGCTTGATCTGCAGGCTCGCCAACTGCGTCGGACTCAATCCGCCGAGCCAGTCGTGCAGTGCGGCCTGTTCGTCTCTGGCCTGGTTTTCCCAAAGTGCGTGCTGATGCAGTTCGGTCATCGCCTTGGCCATTTTCTGGGCGCGGCTCTTGAGAATCGGCAGCCAGCGCTTGACGCCATCCATCACCCGTCGCCAGGGCAGCAGTGGCTCATAGCCCAGCAGCGTCGACACGTCGCGCGCCGAGAGTTTCGTATCGGCACGCTCGGCCGCGTCGAGCAGCGCCAGCGTCGGCGCCACATCGGCCGCGCCGGGAGGCTCCACGACTCCGGCGACCGATACGCGCGGCAGGTTCATATACGGCGAAGTGCCGGTCGCGCCCTCCTGCAGCGCGGCGGTAAATGCCGTGGCGGTATCGTGAGAGACGCCGGCCGTGACCAGATGGTTGCCCAGCGTCACCAAATCCAGCCCGCTCACGGCCTGTCGCACGCCAGGCGCAGGATAGCCGGCCAGCGCGCCCGATTGCATCGGGCTGGCGGCATCGGTCAAACCCTGTTGCCAGCGCATTGCGTCCGATATGACCGGCGGCGCGCGGTGATAGGCTGCCGACAGGGAACCACCGGGGCCGTCGTCGGTGGGCGACTCGCCGTTGCCCGGAGGTGGCGTTCGCGCTTCGTCCTGGCCCAGTATCGATACCACCAGCGAGAGCTGCTCGCCGTGGTCGTCGAAATGAAACCCGGAGATTCTGAATCCATAGGCCGTTAACGCGCCGGTCAGCGACACGCCCAGCGGCGTTCGCGCCGGGTCGCCCCCATTGCCGTAGGCCGCCAGCAGCGACGTCTCGACAATGTCCGGAAACACCAACAGCGTGCCCGACGACGGCAACACGCCGTAATGATCGAGCAACGCCATCAGCAGCCAGCCTTCGGAGCCGGGCGACGCCTGGCCGGTTTTGAGTTCCTGAACGTTGATTACGGGAGCGCCTTCGGCGGACGAATGATCGACCGCGCCGATTTGCACCTTGACGCTAACGCCCGGATCGTTGCTCGACGACAGAAACAACCAGTTACCGCTGCGACTCTTCGTGTAAGTCAGTCCGAGGGAGGCTGGGGTTGGCGCCCCGGCGAACGATCCCGCCTGGGCCCCTCCGGCGTCTTCGATCTGACCCGGCGACGCGGTATCGAGCAGACCCTCGACATTGAAGGCGCGCAGGCCGACCGGTAGCGCCATCACGTCGATCGGCGTCGCGTCGCTGTGACAATAGGTTCGCCCGAATTCCGCTGGCTGCACCAGTCGGTACTCATTCCCCTGGCGAACGATGACCGCGCCGCTGCCGAAGCGCTGGGGTGACGCGGCCGGGCCCTTGAACGTGCCCCGGCCGACCAGGCGAACCGCCCAGCAGGTGTCGCGATCGTCGCGCTTGTAAAGGCCGAAGCAGTCCGCGCCGAGATCGCCCATCGGGGTCATGTTGCTACGGATGAAACCAACGTCGGAGTTGTAACAGTCGGTCAGGCCCAGCGATGCCGCGACATCGAGCACCGCCATGACCTGCGCGTGATTGAGGGCCGCGGGTGTGCCCGCCAAATCCGTCACGGCGGCGCTCAGTGCGGCTGCCTGCGCCTCGGTGACCTCGTTGAAAATAATCACGCCGCTGCCGTCGCCCGGCACGGCCTGCAGCGATTGGTCCTTGGCGTTGTAGAAAACCACGCCGGTCTCGCCGAGCGAATTACCCTGCCAATCGAGAATCGGTTGTCCTTCGAGCGACGTGCCGTTTGCATCGATCGCGCCAGCCGGGTAGACCAGCGGCTCGCCATCGGCCAGCGGCGGAATCGGCAGAATGAATTTCTGCGCGGTCGAAATCACCGGCACCGCGCGGGACATATCGAGATATTCCGGCTGCACGTCCATCTGGTCGGATGCGACCACGGCGTGGGAAGGGTCTTCCCGCAATTGGGCCACGAAGGCTCGCGCCGTGTTCTCCGACAGTCCGATACGGAGCAACTCCGGATACAGCGTCGACGGATCGATACCACGCATGGCCTGGTGGGTAACCTGCGAGATATACGGCTCCATCGTCGTCACCGACGGGCTGCCTGCCTGGGTCAGGCCAAGTTGCCATGTCTGTGCGGCGGTCAATGGCGCCGGCGGCGCTGGATGATAATCGGCCGACAGGGCGCGGCCGCTGCTGGCATTGCCATCGCCTTGCCCCTCGTCGCCCGAGCCGTCGCCTGCCGCCTTGCCGGGCCGTGACGGCATCTTGTCGGGCAGTCCGGTGTGGTCCGGCAAGTCGCCCGGCCGCCCCCAGTACCACCCTTGCTGAATATCGACACCCAGGGCCTCGAGCCGCGCGCGATCCTGTTCGGTTTCGACCCCTTCGCCGATCACTTTGATGCCCATGCGGTGCATATCGTCGACCACGAATTTGACGGCCTCGCTCACGGCAGGATCACCCAGCGCGGATACCCATGCGCGATCGATTTTCAGCATGTCGAACAAGTGCGTGCCGGCAGCGCGCGCCAGCAGTCGGGAAACATAGTCGAGCGAGCGCTGCTGGTCGAAGTCGTCGATGGCGATCTCGTGGCCCCTGGCGCGCAGGCGACGCAGCACGTCCCGCGCAACCTGCATATCCGGCAGATCGCCGGTTTCGGTGATTTCGAAGCTGATGCGGGCAGCCGACACGCTATAGTCGGACAGCACGGCGTCGACGAATGTCGGCAAGCTGCTGTCGTTGAGCACCGGCCCGGACAGGTTAATCGCCAGGTTGGCATCCGGGTGACCGGCCGCCGCCCGCACCGCCTCGGCAATCACCCACTGCGCCAGCGGAAGGCTCAGGCCGTGCGCCTCCAGGGCCGGGACGAATTGGTCCGGCCGCAGATCGCTGTGCCGGATCAATACTTCGTAGTGTGCGATTTCACCGCTCAGGCTGTCGTGCAGCGGTTGGTACTGCAACTTGAATTTGCCGGTATTGATCGCGTCGTTGAGCCAGTTGATCCAATACGCCTGCCCGTTGGTGACGGCGACGGCTTGCGTTTGCGCTTGTGCCTGCGCATCGAGCACGCGCTGGTTCGAGGCCTGCTGCTGCATGATTTCGCCCCGCAGCGATTTGATGTATTTGCCAGCGAAGAACGGCGTTAAATTCATCCCGATCATCGCCAACTGGCTCCACTTCTGCTCCCCGCTCATTTGGTCCCAGTTGCGAATCAACGACTCACCTTGATTGACCATCTGATACGTCCCGCCCACCATCGCCGGTCGATTGATCCGCGAGGCCAGCGTGTCCCACTTCATCGCATCGGCCAACACCCCCGCCTGCTCGGCCTCCGGCAGTGTCTTGGCCAGCATCAGCAGCCGTGCACCGCGCAACGTGGCCCCGCTCGCGCCCAGCCCAAACGCGCTCACCGCCAACATCCCCCAGTCCATGCGCGCGCGCCCATCGGCAAACGGATTGATCGTCCCGCCATGCTCCGCCATATTGTGTAAATCCTCGACCGAGGTATACATCCCCCACCCTACGCCCGCCGCCGTTACGCCCAGCAGTGTCACACCCAGCGCCGTGCCCACCCCCGTGAACAGCAGCGCCGTACCCGCGGCCGCCGTCACCAACTCAGCCCCGATGCTTAGCACATTCTCCACGTGCTGCCAGCCGGTGGTCTGGTGAGAGTCCACTTGGCTGTAGGCAATGTCCATCGCCCCTGCAGGGCCCTTGCTGTAGCTGGCCAGCTCGATCCCGCCGGGCTGCGCGTCGTTGCGAGTCTGCAGCCACGTCGGCACGTACAGTTTGCCGCCTGACAGTGCGTTGTTGTGCTGATAGTCGCTCAGGTTGTCGTAGTGCCAGCCGCGATCGTCGATCAGCTTGGTGTGATGACTGCTCTTGTCGGTGACGCCGAACAAGCCCGATGGGCTCGCTCCGCCGTCGTTCGACGCATAGAACGTCGGGATCAGGCTGACCGTCAGCATGGGTGCCCCGCTCGCGCCAGGCGCGCTTGCCTGACTCGGCAGGCTCACCCCCGCCACCGACTGCAGTCGTTTGGCGATCGGCCCCACAATGTCGGCGAACTTGGGATTGTGCGCGTACAGGTTCTCTCCCTGATAGGTGCCGATGCTGATCTGATGCAGCAACTCACCTTCCGTGAGCGGCTTGCCGTAAATATCGACCGGCACCGCGTGCCGCCCGTCCAGCGTCGCCTGCGCACCGAAGTTCACCTGCCCCGTCGATGGAATCTGGTATTGCCCCGCACCCAGCGCCTTGGCAATCTGCGCCGCGCTCAACGCATGGCCATGGCCGTCGGTGGGCGGCTTGACCCCCGCGTATTGATTGTCCGCCAGCGCCTTGGCCAGCTCCTGCGCGCTGAGCAATTGCCCGCTGGACGTCAGCGGCAGCGCATACTGCCCGCTCACGATCAATTGCGCCCACGCTTCGTTGGAGATCGGCTTGCCCCCGCTTTGCGGCGCCGCATACCCGGCCTGCCTGAGCCACTGCGCGGTCATCAGCGGCGATTGCGCCTGCGTCCCCTGCCCGTTGGCTCCCGGTGCCGTGGGCATCGCCACCGCATCGGGCGCCATGTTCAGCCCGGCCGCGATGAAGTTGTCCAGTTGGGTCGTGTCGCCGAACTGCGACGACCCGGTGCCGTAGTGTTGCCCGATGTCGTTGAAGTAGGCTTTCAGGGTGGCCGGCGCAGTCTGCAGGAAGCTCTGATAGCTTTGCTGCGCGTATTGGCTGTTTTGCTTGCCGGCGGCTTCCTGGCTGCCCAGCTGGTACGCCATCGTGAAGTTGCCCGGCGGCGGCCCGCTCTTGGCCGTGCCGATCTGACGGTTCAGCGCATCGGCCAGGTCCGTGCCGTACCCGCCGCTCATCGCGTCGCGCACGCTCTGAAACGTCATCCCTCCATCACCTCCGCCCTGGATGATGAAGATCATCGGCCCCGCCTTGCCCGTCTCTCCCCCCTTCAGGTTGCTCGCCGCCAGCAGCCACTGCGCCGTGCTGTCCGCGTATTGGTGCGCCTGCGGGTCCTGCGCATCGGCCACCTGCACCGCCTGGCTCAGCCCCTTGTAGAAGTCCGTCCCCCGGCCCATCGCCGGCGTCCCCGTGTTCGACTCGAACCAGTGCTCGTTGAAGTTCTTCTGGATCGTGTCCAGCGCCAGCGCCGCAAACTGCGGCGGCGCGTTCTTCGTCATCTGCTGCAGCCACTTGCCCACCTTGTCCGCGTTCATCGTGTCGTCGTGCTGCGCCTGGATCACGCTCGGATCGTTGCTCGGCTCACGGCCAGGACTCTTCATCAGCGCGTTGAACTGGCTTTGCAGGTAGCTCGCACTGAATTTCGGCGCCCCGATCTGGGTCCACAACGCGTCGGCTTCGCCCGGCAGCAGCGCCTGGCTCATGTTCGTCTGCAGGATCTGCAGCGCCTTCGCATCGTTCGCGCTCGTGCGCGTGCCCTGCGTGAGCTGGTTCACCTGGCTTTGCACCCGGTTGAACCGCACCGTCTGCCCCGAGCCCAGCAGCAGACCAATCTTCGCTTGCGCACTCTGGCTCGCGTGCGCGATCGCGTATTGCAGGTAGTCCTTGTTGTGCAGCTCCGTCTTGTCCGTCGCGCTCAAGCTCGGATCGTCCGGATTCACGCCCGTCGCGTCGACCCCCGTCATCTTGTAGATCGCGTACTCCAGCGGGTTGCTCTGCGCCAGCTGCTTCTCCCACCCGTTCTTGATCTGCGACGGGTCGATCTGCACCCCGCTCATCTGCACCTGCGCGAACGCCACCGGGTCGCTTTGCGCCAACTGCTTTTGCGCCGGCGTCAGCGTCGGGTCGTTCGGGTTCACGTTGGCCACGTAGTGTTGCAGCATTTGCTGCGCCGAGATCACCGCCGTCTCCCCGGGCACGCTCAGCGGGTCGCTTTTATCCCCCAGCGAGTACAGCTCCGTGCTGTGGCCTTGCGCCACCGCCTGCGCCGCCTGCTGCTGCTCGGCCGGGCTTACGTCCACCCCCGCATCGTCGTGACCGGCCTGCACCTGCGCGTATTCGCTTTGCGCCCGGCTCAGCTCGCTGCTCACGTCGCCGTAGTCCGCCCGCCGCGCCCCGCCCGGCTCCTTGTTCAGCGCCGCCATGTCCGCCTGCGCGTTCTTCAGGTGCAGCTGCGCGGCCTGCAGCGCGATCTCGTGGCCCAGCGCCTGGTTGAAGTCGTTCAGCGCCGTGCTCTTTTGCGCGTCCGTCGCCCCCGGCGTCTGATTCACGATCTCCATCCGGAACGCCCGCTCGCTGGTCGCCCGGCTCGCCGCGCTCTGCCCCTTGACGCTTTTTACCGCGTCGTCGACCAGCAGCTTGAGCGTCGCGTCCCCTTTGCCGCTGGCCTTGAGCTTGGCCGCCTCGCTGTCGATCGCCGCCCCCGCCCCGCTCGGGTCCTTCGCCCCGTCGCCCGCCAGCCTCAACTGGTTGGCCGCCGAGCGCTGCACCGCCAGCCAGTCCTGGTTGAATTTCTGTCCCTGCGGGTCTTTCTGCAGATAGGCCTGCCACTGCGCATCGCTCATCCCGTACGGGTATTGCTTTTGCAGCGCCGCCTGCACCACCTTGGTCTGCGCCTGCGCGGCCGCCAGCCGCCGCGCCGTCTCCTGCTCCGCCGCCAGCAGCGCCTGCTGCGCGCTCAGGCTCGACGCGTTCACCTGCCCCGCCGGCACCGCCGTGCTCTTATCCCCGCTGCCTCCCGTCGCGCCAGCCTTGGGCGTGGCCCCGCTCGTACTCGCCGGGTGTACCGGCAGCTCCACAGGCCCACCACCATCTGCTGGCATGATCAACATAGCACACGCTCCGCTTCGTTTTTCGCGATCTGCCGAACGAGGTTCAGCCCATCACTACTATCGTCGTAGTACTGAATATATTAATTAAGCCGGCATTGAGAAAATTGGAAGCAATCTTGCGAAGCCGGTACAAAGACACTGACAGGGGAGAATTTCGAGGCCTGTCCATCGGTGGATGGCTGCATTTTGGTCGACGTTCCGGCCGGACTCAATTCGACCTATTCGTAGTTTGCGAGGCATTTTCCGGACAATTCGTAGCGAAAAAAAACGCGCCTCGGAACGAGGCGCGTCATTGGCTTTGACGGATGCGGCGGATAAGGCTCAGGCTTGCGTCTGACCAAAGCCGCCGCCGCCCGGCGTCTGGATCACGAACAGGTCGCCGGCGGCCATCTGCACCTCGTGCGTGGCGCCAAATTCCTCGCGTGCCGAATGACCGTTGACCCGCGTGGCGCGTTCGACCCAGTTGCGTCCCGGCGCGCCGCTGCCGCCGCCGTGCAGGCCGAACGGCGCTACGCGCCGGTGGTTGGCGAGAATCACCGCCGTCATCGGCTCGAGAAAGCGGATGCGCCGCTCGGTGCCATTACCGCCGCGCTGCAGGCCCGCGCCGCCGCTGCCCTGCCGGATGCGGAAGTCCTCCAGGCGTACCGGAAAGCGCCACTCGAGCACTTCCGGGTCGGTCAGGCGGGAGTTGGTCATATGGGTCTGAACCGCGTCGCAACCATCGAAGTCCGGCCCCGCGCCGGCACCGCCGCAGATCGTTTCGTAGTATTGGAAACGCTCGTTGCCGAAGGTGAAGTTGTTCATCGTGCCCTGCGCGGCGGCCATCACGCCGAGCGCGCCGTACAGCGTGTCGGTGATGCACTGCGAGGTTTCGACGTTGCCCGCGACCACCGCGGCGGGGTAGCACGGGTTGAGCATCGATCCTTCCGGGATGACGATGCGCAGCGGCTTGAGACAACCTGCATTCATCGGAATGTCGTCGTCGACCAAAGTGCGGAACACATACAGCACCGCCGCCTTGCAGACGGCGGCCGGTGCGTTGTAGTTGTCCTGGCGCTGCGCGCTGGTGCCGCTGAAGTCGATCACGGCGCTACGCTCGGTCTTGTCGATGGTGATGCGCACGGCGATTTTCGCGCCGTGATCCATCTCGTATTCGAACTGACCGTCCTTGAGCACCGTCAGCACACGACGCACCATCTCTTCGGCGTTGTCCTGCACGTGCGACATATAGGCCCGCACGACCTCGAGGCCGAACTGCCCGACCATCTTTTCGAGCTCTTCGACGCCCTTGGCGCACGCCGCGACCTGCGCACGCAGGTCCGCCAGATTCTGTTCGACATTGCGCACCGGATGCGGTCCCGAGGAAAGTAACTCGCGCATGCGACTCTCCAGGAACGTGCCTTCGGCGACCAGCTGCACGTTGTCGAGCAGCACACCTTCCTGATCCACATGGCAGGAATTGGCCGGCATCGAACCCGGCGTGATGCCGCCAATGTCGGCGTGATGCCCCCGCGCGGCCAGATAAAACAGCGGCTGCGCGTGCCCGCCGATGAACATCGGCGTGACCACCGTGACATCCGGCAAATGAGTGCCGCCGGCATACGGCGCGTTCAATACGAACACGTCGCCCGGCTTCATGGTGCCGGCGCGGCGCGTGAGGACGGTTTGCACGCTCTCGCCCATCGAGCCCAGATGCACCGGCATGTGCGGCGCGTTGGCGATCAGGTTGCCGTCGCCGTCGAAAATCGCGCACGAGAAGTCCAGGCGCTCCTTGATGTTGACCGACGACGAGGTATTGGCCAGCGTCACGCCCATCTGCTCGGCGATCGACATGAACAGATTATTGAACACTTCGAGCAGCACCGGATCGGCATGCGTGCCGGCCGCGTAAGTGCGCGCCAGCGCGGTGGTTCGCTCGAGCACCAAATGGTCGCGGCCGGTCAGGCGCGCGCTCCAGCCGGCCTCGATCACGGTAGTGGCGTTTTTCTCGATGACGATTGCCGGCCCCTGGAGCCGCACGCCGGGGCGCAAATGCTCGCGCTGGAAGACCGGTGCTTCGAGGTATTCGCCGCCGGCATAGACGCGCGCCCGCGCCACCGGGTCGGCACTCGCCGTCTTGTCTTCGTCGACCAGCATTTCGGTTTCGACGTCCTGCCCGCGGCCGATCGCCTCGACGGCGATCGCTTCGATCACCAGCGGCTTGCCGGGCATCAGGAAACCGTAGCGTTCACGATAGATACGCTCGAACACGGCCGTCACCGACGAATTGTCGCGCGCGAATGGAATTTCGAGAGTGGTGTCGGTGCCGTCGTATTTGACGTAGAGCGTGCGCTTCGCGCTGATGTGCTCGGTATCGATACCCTGCTCGGCCACCTCGCCCATGGCGATGTCTTCAAGCGCCAGGTAGCGTGGCTCGCAGCGGTCCAGTTCGGCGTCGCTCAGGCGCGCTTCGACAGCCTGCTGACGCAGTGCGCGCACGTCGGCCAACCCCATGCCGTAGGCGGACATCACGCCGGCGAGCGGGTGAATGAAGACCTTTTCCATGCCGAGCGCATCGGCTACCAGGCAGGCATGCTGGCCGCCGGCGCCACCGAAGCTGCATAGCGTATAGCGGGTGACGTCGTAGCCGCGCTGCACGGAAATCTGCTTGATCGCGTTGGCCATGTTTTCGACCGCGATCTTTAGAAAACCCTCGGCCACCTGTTCGGGGCTCTGCTTGACGCCGGTAGCGCGCTCGACTTCCTCGGCCACGGCCTCGAACTTGCGCCGAACAACCTCGGTATCGAGCGGCATGTCACCGTGCGGACCGAAGACTTTCGGAAAGAACGCGGCATCGAGTTTGCCCACCATGACGTTGCAATCGGTCACCGTCAGCGGGCCGCCGCGCCGGTAGCAGGCCGGCCCGGGATTGGCGCCGGCGCTCTCCGGTCCGACCCGGAAGCGGCTGCCGTCGAACGTGCAGATGGAGCCGCCGCCGGCGGCGACCGTATGAATTTTCATCATCGGCGCGCGCAGCCGCACGCCGGCGACTTCGGTGACGAATTCGCGCTCGTACTGGCCGGCGTAATGGGTGACGTCGGTCGAGGTGCCGCCCATGTCGAAGCCGATGATCTTGTCGAATCCGGCCAATTTCGAGACCTGCACCGCACCGACGATGCCGCCGGCCGGGCCGGAGAGAATCGCATCCTTGCCGTGGAATTTGTGGGCATCGGTCAGGCCGCCGCTGCTTTGCATGAACTGCAGGCGCACGCCGCCGAGCTGGCCCTGAACCTGCGCGACGTAGCGGCGCAGAATCGGCGAGAGGTAGGCATCGACCACCGTGGTGTCGCCGCGCGAAACCAGTTTCATCAGCGGGCTCACTTCGTGGCTTACCGACACTTGCGTAAAGCCAATGTGCCGGGCCAGCTCGGCCACTGCCTCTTCATGGCGCGTAAAGCGATAGCCATGCATCAGCACCACGGCACAGGCACGAATGCCGCGCTCGTAGGCCACGCGCAGGTCGCGCTCGGCCGCCTGCAGATCCAGCGCACGGGTCACATCGCCATGAGCATCGATGCGCTCGTCGATTTCGACCACGTGCTCGTAGAGCAGCGAGGGCAGCTCGATACGCCGCACGAACAATTTCGGACGGTGTTGATAAGCAATGCGCAGTGCGTCGCCAAAACCGCGCGTGATGGCCAGCACGGTCGGCTCCCCATTGCGCTCGAGCAGCGCATTGGTGGCCACCGTGGTGCCGATGCGCACCACCTCTATCTGATCCACCGGTATCTCGCCGCCCGGACGCACGCCGAGCAATTCGCGAATGCCTTGCACCGCGGAGTCGGCATAGCGCTCCGGGTTCTCCGAGAGCAATTTATGTGTGACCAGCGCGCCGTCCGGGCGACGCGCCACGATATCGGTGAACGTGCCGCCCCGGTCAATCCAGAATTGCCAGCGATCGGCGGGTTTGGCAGAGGCAGGCGCAAGGCGAGATGAGTTGAGCGTTGTCATGGATAAGTCCCGGCAAAAATCCGCATTCGACTGTTGTCGCGCGGCGAGATTGTGGTCGTTTTGAATCGTGCAGTCGGACGGCTGCCGCACACGGCGCGCCAATCAGAGTCGGCGGATACGGTGCCGGCGCCGGCAGCACCACGCGTAGATAGAGAACATGTCACCTCCTTGTCGTACCCGGCGGGACTGTCCGGCTTTGGCTATTGGCGGCGTCCCGTTCATGAAAACTTTAAATTTATATTGACATATCATCTACAATTTATCAACATTTTACTCAATTACTACGAAAGAGGTTTTGCACAGCGCCATTCATCGCCTCAACGGGAATGCCGCAACCGACCCAACACCGCCCTCCCACGAAGCCCGCCAATGCGGCTCGCCAGGCGGCGTCTTAGGAGACAGCATCGTGACATCTGCCCTTCTCACCCCTCGTGCAAGCTCGCGCATATCGCCCTGGCCGGGTCTGACTTTGTTAGCGCCGCGCACTCAGCAGCCCATGGCCCCCATGCAAACGCCAGAAATCGCTCACCTCCAGGTTCATCATTTGCCATTTCAACCCGCGCCGAGCGAGTGGGTGACCATCCCGTCTCGCGACAGTTCATCGATCGCCGGCGAGTTGGTGAGCACCCGCGATCCCGCCGAACGCATGCGCTTGATTCACGGCATGTTGCGCATCATCGGATTCACCCACCTGAGTTATGTGACGCTGCACGCCAGCGGCGAGCGGATCTCCAGCGCAACCTTTCTCGATAGCGCGGCTCCCGCCCATCTGGACGACGCTTACTTCTCTCAGGGTCACTATCTGATTGACCCGCGTCTGCAGACGATGGCGGACAGCGGCATGCCGGTGGTGTGGGACATCGACCATCTCTGCGCGAGCTTGCGCAGCCTGTTGCCCACCCTGCGCGTGCGCGATTTTCTGTCGAGCCTGAAAAGCGCCGTCGCTCACAGCGGCTTCATGCTGCGTGTGCCAATCGCCAATGTGCCGCTGCAAATTCTGATCAGTTTTGCGGCGCCTCATCGCGATCGCGGATGGATAACCGACGCGGTATTCGGTCAGGCGCTGATGTTGGCCTGTGCGCTGCATCAGAGCATCAGTGGCAGTGTATGCCTCGCTTTGCAGGATAACGAAGCATCGTTGTCATCCATGCAGCATCGCATTCTTGCGTGTGTGGCCAGCGGCATGAGCGACAAAGAAATTGCTCAGCGACTGCACACCACCACGCATAACGTCGATTATCACTTGCGCTTTTTGCGCAAGCGGTACGCGGCGTCCAATCGCACCGAATTGGCCTATGCAGCGGGGCGGCTCGGTCTGGTGTGACTCAGCCCGGGCCGCACGGCCCGTTATTTTGATATCAGGCAGGAGACAAACATGCAGGAATCCATCAACCTATGGCCATTGCTGGGCGTGGCCGTCATCGCGGCAGGTTTCATTCTCCGCTTCAATCCGATGCTGGTGGTGGCCGCGGCTGCCGTGGTAACCGGGCTTGCCGCCGCGATGCCGGTGCCGCAGATACTGGCGGCCATCGGCACCGGCTTCATCAAAACGCGCGCGCTGCCGCTGATCATCCTGCTGCCGCTCGCGGTGATCGGCCTGCTCGAGCGGCACGGCCTGCGAGAACATGCGCAGGAGTGGATTGCTCGCATCCAATCGGCCACGGTAGGCCGGTTGCTGATCGTGTATTTGCTGGCGCGCGAGTTAACCGCATCGGTGGGTTTGACCAGCCTCGGCGGCCATCCGCAAATGGTGCGGCCAATGCTCGCGCCGATGGCCGAGGGCGCGGCAGAGAACCGCTACGGCGAGATTTCCGACGAGGTGCGCTACAAGATCCGCGCGTATTGCGCGTCGGCCGACAACGTCGGCGTGTTTTTCGGCGAAGATATTTTCGTCGCCTTCGGCGCCATCGCGCTGATGCACACTTTTTTGCTCGGCTCGGGTATCGACATTGCGCCGCTGCATATCGCCGTGTGGGGTATTCCGACGGCGATCTGCGCGTTCCTCATTCATAGCGCACGGCTGCTGCGTTTCGACCGCTGGCTCGAGCGCGAAGTCCGCGCCGGCGCCGAGGCCGCCGCGCGCGGCGTGAGCTCCCAGCCCACCACAGCCACGGAGTAAAACATCATGATCATTTCCATTGAATATCTGTATTGGCTGATGGGGCTCGTGCTGGCCGTCACGGCGATCATGACGCTCACCGACAAGCGCCATCCCAAGCGCCTGCAAAGCGGGCTGTTCTGGGCGCTGTATGCGGCGATCTTCCTGGTCGGCGACAAGCTGCCGGCCGCGCTGGTGGGCGTTGCGGCGATCGTGATGGCACTGATTGCCGGCTTCGGCGGCGTCACGCATGGCAAGCATGAACTGCTGCCGGACGCCGAACGACGCGCCAGCGCGCAGCGTCTGGGCAACAAGCTGTTCGTGCCGGCCCTGACGATTCCCGTGGTGACGGTCCTGGGCACGGTGCTTTTCAACCGCGTCACAATCGGCGGAGTGCCGCTGCTCGATCCGCACAACACCACCTTCGTCTCGCTGGGCCTGGGTTGTATCGCGGCGCTGGTGTTCGCTTGCTGGCTGACACGCGACTCGGCGGCGCAGTCGATGCGCGAATCGCGCCGCCTGACCGAATCGCTCGGCTGGGCGGTGGTGCTGCCGCAAATGCTGGCCATGCTTGGGCTGGTATTCTCCGACGCCGGCGTTGGCAAGGCCGTTGCACATCTGGCGACAGCCTATATCGATATGGACTCGCGACTTGTGGCAGTCGTGGTGTTTTGCGTCGGCATGGCGCTGTTCACCATGATCATGGGCAACGGCTTCGCGGCCTTCCCGGTGATCACCGGCGGCGTCGGCGTACCGATCCTGGTTGGCATGCATCATGCCAATCCGGCCGTGATGGCGGCTATCGGCATGTTCTCGGGCTATTGCGGCACGCTGATGACGCCCATGGCTGCGAACTTCAATATCGTGCCGGCGGCGCTGCTCGAGCTGCCCGATCAGAACGCCGTAATCAAGGTGCAGGTTCCCACCGGGCTGCTGCTGCTGGCGGCGAACATCGGTCTGCTGTATTTCCTGATGTACCGTTGATTCGTGTCGCTCCCGCATGCCGCGTCGGCAGCGTCGCCCACCCGGGCGGCGCGCCGGCCGGCAGCGCGTTTCAGATGAGCTGAATCGGCGGCATCACGCCATACTTCAGCAGCGCATCGTCGAACGCCTGCGCGAGCCGCGTCATCGGCACGCTCTGCCAATTGTCGGGAAACGATTTGATCGCGCTGGCGATCACATCGGCCTGATGCGGCGTCAGGCCATTGAGCCAGGCGACCATCTGCTGTTCGGATTGGTGACCGTGCTTGAAATACGCACCGAGGAACGGTCCGGCGCTCGGCGGTGCGCCGGAGAATGCCGTCGCATGCTTGGCGAGCTGCGCGGCAATATCCGGCTGTACGCCCATCGCCACGAGCAACTGCCTGTCGTTGCCGTCGTAGGCGTGCGAGCGCGAGTACCCGTCGGCGGCCGTGTAGATGGCCGCGCCGGCGAGCACCAGCAGCGCGCCGATACCGGTCCAGCCCGCCGCGTCCAACCCCAGCACGGTGGCGCCCGCCGGCAGCTCGGATGCGTCGATGCCCGGGCCGGTCAGCAATGCCGCATAGCCGGTCGCGTTCAGCACGTTGCCCACGCCTTTCCAGTTCTCGCCGTCTGCAAATTCCTGCGCCGCCTCGACCGCGCCGAGAATCGACGAGGCGAGATCCGAGGTGTCCTGCATGGCCAGGTGAATCGATATCTTGAGTCCCGAGCTGGCCAGCTTGGGCAGTCCAAGCTCGTCGAGCTGGGCGGCGATTTTCTCATAGCCGCGTGCGAGCGGCGTGACGCCAGAGCCGGGGCGAACCGAACCAAGCACGTCGCTCGGAATTGTCGCGGACATTGCGTACGACACGCCAGCCAGGTCCTGACGGATACCCGAGGCTCCGTCGGTCAGCAACACCGAAAGTCCTCCGTCGGCCGCCTCGCTGAGCGAATACGCGCCATTCTGAAAATACAGCACCGCACCGAGCGTCTTGTTCGCCCGCTTCCATACCGTTTGCGCGAGCTTGGCGCCGCCAGGCGTCAGGAGCTTGCCGGGCCCCGCGCTGGCCAGATTGGCAATCAGCTTCGTGCCCATTTGCTCGACCACTTTGCGCAGCGAGCGCTGCAGCCATACCGTGTTGGTCGACGGCTCGACCGGCGCGGTGCTGCCCGGCTTGCCGGCGCCCACCAGCGTGGGCAGTGCGGCGAGCGCCTTGGTAACGCTGGGTGTGTTCGCCACCGACCAGTTGTATTGGCCGCTGCGAAAACTCATCGGTGCGTCGACGTCGAAGCCGGTGACACCGTGCAGCTCGCCGCGATATGCCGCCACGGCCATGCGCACGCTGTCGGTGGTCTCCTGCATCTGCGCGATCTGGGCGCCGTCGTCATTGAGCTTTTTGGCATCGGCGGGATTATCGGCCAGCAGCGTCTTGATCAATTGCTGCTGTTGCGCGGGCGTGCTGTCGCCGCCCCAGTCCTTGAGCGGCACCGTGAGAAATGCTGCATCGTTCGTGGTCTGCTTGTCGAGCGAGTCGACCGAGCCCTTGAGCGTATCGAGTCCGACCCGCACGCCGTCTAGCGCGGCGCTGGCAAAGATCGGATTCAGATAGCGCTGCGCCTGCGCGGCCACCGCGAGCCCGAGCGAGGCATTGCCCTGCCCGGTCGCGTCGGTGAATATCTGGCTCATCAAACGCGGGTTTTGAAAGACGTCGAGCCCCTTGTCGGGCGGCATGCCGTCGGCCTCGGCGACGAAATCGATGGCGATGCGGTCGACCGCCTGCTTGCCCAGCCCGGCCTTCCCCTGGTCGCTCTCGGTGGCATGCTGGCAAGCGGCGGCAAGGTAGCCAATGATCGTGACGGGCGGGTCGCTCATGCCGTCGTAGCTCGTCAAGCCATGCAGCACCTGCTTGACGAGTTGCTGGATACGCGCATCGGCCAGGATTTGCGCGACTTGCGCGGGCGTCGCCGTCTGCGGATCGGTGGCGCCGGCCAGCGCCTTCATCGCCGCAAGCGCACCGCCGCTGCGATACGCGGCCAGCACGCCGTTGACCGGTTTATCGATCAGCACCGCCTGGCGCGCATCGGCGATGCCCGCCTTGATCGCCTGGGCGAAATGCGGATCGCCACCGGCATAGGTCAGGTAGACGCTGCCCCGCGCGGTGATATCGCCCAGCGCCGCAGCGCCCTTGTCAGCACCGACGGTCGCCGCGGTCTGCTGCGCGGCGAGCGTGCGCACCTGGGCCCAGTCGCCGGCAGCCGCGGCCGCGTCGATCTTGCCGAGTTGCGCGCTGTTGCGGCCCTGCGCGTCGAGCGTGCCCTGATACATCCTGAGCGCATCGTCGACGGCTTTCTGGAAAGTTGCATCGCCCGGCGCGCGCGCACGGATCGTGGCTGCCAGCGCCTTGGCATCGGGCACCGACTGGCGCGTGCCGGCGTATTCGAGTTCCTGGTAAATCGTCGCGGACAGTGTCGCCACGCTCGATTTGTATTGCGATGCGGGTGCGGTTTCCGCCGCATGCAGTTCGGTACGCTGCTGCTCGAGCAACGCAAGACGGGTCGGATCGAGCACCGTCACGGAGGTGCCGATCGGCAGCGAGTACACCGTCCCGACCGGATTGGCCAGGCGCGTGCCGAACGCGGCACGATCGAGCGACGGCGTCGCCGCCAGATTCGCGTTGAGCAGCGCCGTATCGTCGAGTAGCTTGGGCTGGGCGAAAATGTTTTGCTGCTGCAGCACCTGGTAGGGCGACATGCCGGGCGCAAGAGGTGTCTGCTCGATACCCAGCTCGGGCGCGCCCGGCGCGAACAGCCCGATGCCGCTCGACGGCAGGAGCTGGGCGTCGGCCGCGGCCGACTGGGTAGGCAGCGGCGGTAGCGCACCCGGCGTCTCGGCCAGCGGCACGCCGCTGGCCCACAGGTCGTGCCCCGGCCGCGCGCGGCCCGTCGGATAGATCACCAGATTGCCGTCGTTCTGCACCGCCAGCCAGGCCCCCGCATGCGAGGCGGTACCGCTGGACCAGACCGCGGGCCCACCGCCCGCACCATCGGCCGCACCGCGATACAACACCAGATTGCCGTCACTCTGCATCAGCGCGAGCGTCGCGCCGGAACCGGCGGTGTGACTGGCCCAGACGACCACATTGGTGGTGCGATCGAGCTCGACCAGATTGCCGTCGCTTTGCATCCTCAGCTCGAAGCGCCCGTTTGCCGACAGCACGCTTTGTCCCGCCGTCAGGCGCGCGCCCGCCGCAAGTTGTCCAGGAGTCGGGGTCGGCCCCGGTTTTGGCGTTTGCTGTTGCGTTGACGCGGGCTTGATAACCGGCTTCGCCGGAGTGCCAGCGGTCAGGGCCGGCGTCGTCGCCAGCCCTGCAAACGGCTCGACTGGCCGGTCGGCCAGCAGGCCGCCATCGATGGGAAATGTCATGGCGTTGCACACGATTTTGTGAAGATCGCGCACAGCATCTGCAACGGCGATGACAGCAATATGTCATGGCCCGCCAACCACGGGATTACGTAGGCATGCATGTCCGGGCGCGGACGTGCTCGCCGTCCGGCGCAAACCCGCCTGCGCCGCGCCGCCCGGAAGTTCTACGTGGCGCGCGCAACACTGGCTTGCACAAGACCCGGGTTTTCTGAGAAAATGATAAACACGTTTATTATTTCCGCCGTCATGCGCAGAATCGATTGGTCGTCCCGCTTTGGTGTTCTGGTCCACGATGTGGCCCGCGTGTACTCGCGCTCGTTCGACCGGCAGGCGCGCGATCATTTCGATTTGACGCGCGCGCAATGCCGGGTGCTGGTGATGTTGGAGCGCTACGGCGTGATGAGCCAGAAAGCGCTGGCCGAACGCATGGAACTCACGCCAATGGCCCTGGTGCGTCTGGTCGACCGGCTCGAAGAGAAGAACCTGCTGCGCCGCGTTCCCGACCCCTGCGACAAGCGAGCATTTCAATTGCATCTGAATCAACAAGGCGAGGACATGATCGATGCGATCGTGGCCTTCAGCAATGTCATCGAAGCCGAGGCGCTGCAGCAAATCAGCGCCACCGAAAAAGCCGAACTCGTGCGCCTGCTGCGCAAGGTGCTGAACAATCTGACCGCCAGCGAAACCGCCGCGGCCCAGCGCACCGACGGCAGCGCGCACTGAACCACGCCGACGCGGCCCGCGAATTCATCCATGACCTCCGCCCATTCCCCTTCGCTGACAGGCGAGCCCAAGCACCGAGGGTTGATCTCGATCTCGGTAATGCTGGCCACCGTGCTGCAGACGCTCGACAGCACGATCGCCAACGTCGCTTTGCCGCATATGGCCGGCGGCCTGTCGGCCACGCAGGATCAGATCACCTGGGTGCTGACCTCGTATATCGTTGCGGCGGCCATCGCCACGCCGCTGACCGGCTGGTTCAGCGCGCGCTTCGGACGCAAGCGCATCTTTTTGCTGTCGGTGGCCGGCTTCACGCTGGCCTCGGCCCTGTGCGGCATTGCCGGCTCGCTGCCTGAAATCGTGCTGGCGCGACTGTTCCAGGGCGTGTGCGGCGCGGCGCTGGTGCCGCTGTCGCAGGCGGTGCTGCTCGACATCAACCCTCCGCACAAGCATGGCAGCGCCATGGCGATGTTCGGCATGGGCGTGATGGTCGGCCCGATTCTCGGGCCAACCTTGGGCGGTTGGCTGACCGACAGCTACAACTGGCGCTGGGTGTTCTACATCAACCTGCCGATCGGCCTGATCGCCTTTTTCGGCATCGCCACCTATATGCGCGAGACCGCGCTGCAAACCACGCAGAAATTCGACTTTTTCGGTTTTGCAACGCTGAGCCTGGCGATCGGCCTGTTGCAGATGCTGCTCGATCGGGGCGAGCAAAAGGACTGGTTCAACTCCACCGAAATCTGGCTGGAGACACTTGGCGCGATCATCAGTTTCTCGTATTTCCTGGTACACACCTGGACCGCCGACGAGCACTCGTTCTTCAATAGGTCGCTGATCAAGGACCGTAACTTCAACACCGGCGTCATCTATATTTTCGTGGTCGGCCTGATCCTGTACGCGACCCGCGCGCTGCTGCCGCCGCTGCTGCAAACCGTGCTCGGCTACCCGGCCCTGCTCACCGGGCTGGTCACCGCGCCCAGCGGCGCCGGCACGATGCTGGCGATGCTGTTCGTGGGCCGCATGGTCGGGCGCGTCGACGTACGGCTGCTGCTGGGGTTCGGCTTCGCCCTGACGGCCTACTCGCTGTATCAGATGAGCGGTTACACGACCGTGCTCAGCCCCAGCGACATCGTCTGGCCCGGCGTCATCCAGGGTTTCGGCCTGGGCTTCGTGTTCGTGCCGCTGACGACCATCACCTTCGCGACGCTGGCGCCCTCATTGCGCGCCGACGGCACGGCAATCTACAGCCTGTCGCGCAACATCGGCAGCAGTATCGGCATCTCGATCGTGCAAACCCTGCTGACGCAGAATACCCAGATCGCGCATGCGTCGCTGGCCGAATACATCACGCCGTTCACTTCGCTGGGCAGCGCGGCGAAAACGCTGCTCGATCCGCACAGCGCCGCCGGGCTGGCGCTGCTGAATCAGGAAGTCACCCGGCAAGCCGCCATGATCGCCTACAACGACGACTTCAAGTTCATGATGATCATGACGCTGCTGGTGATGCCGCTGCTGCTGTTCATCAGCACAAAAAAATCGCCGCAGTCCAGCGGCGACGAGAATTTGCACGTGGCGATGGATTAGAGCCGAGGTTCGCGCTGCGCGCGTACTAGAGGTTGTTCAGGTCGACCGGCAACGGCGCGAGCGGCTTGACCTCCTCCAGGCAGATCATCGAGCGCACGCCGGCGACGCCCGGCACCTGCATCAGGCGATCGGTGAGAAACTGCGACAGGCTCTTCAGGTCGCGTCCGACGACCTTCAGCAGGTAATCGAAGTCGCCCGAAATCGTGAAGCACTCGATGATTTCGGGAAACGACATGATGACCTTCTCCACCTCGCGCACCCGGCGGAACTGATCGCGATCGAGCGACAGCGCGACGAACGCCATGACATTGAGCCCGACCTGCGACGGCGAGACCAGCGCGGCGTAGCGGCGAATCACGCCTTTTTCCTCCAGCGCACGCACCCGCCGCAAGCATTGCGGGGGCGACAAGTGAATGCTTTCGGCCATCTCGACGTTGCTCATGCGGCCGCTGTGCTGCAGGCAATCGAGAATTTTGACGTCGAACGCGTCCATGGCGCCCTCCCATCGATGTGAAATTTAATTTCATGAAAATGCCACATCAAATAATAAAAAGAAAGCAAATTTCGACGTTAAAAACCTACAATTTCTTACATGACGAACATCAAGAAAGTTCACGAACTTTCTCCAACCCCGGTCGTGCATCATGCTCAAATACATCGGCACTCAGGAATTGCAGCAATATCTGGCGCATCATCCGCTCGAGCAGGTCATCGGCGAGCTATCCACTTACATCGAGGCCGACTACCGGCGCTGGCCGCAGTTCGAGAAGACCGCGCGACTGGCCGCCCACTCGACGCTCGGCGTGATCGAGCTGATGCCGATTTCCGACGGCACGCTGTATGCGTTCAAGTACGTCAACGGGCATCCGCGCAACACGCACCAGGGGCTGCTCACGGTCACCGCGTTCGGCGTACTGGCCGACGTCGACACCGGATACCCGCGGCTGCTCAGTGAACTGACGCTGAGCACCGCGCTGCGCACTGCGGCGACCTCGGTGCTGGCCGCGCGCTACCTCGCGCGCCGCGACAGCCATACGATGGCGCTGGTCGGCAACGGTGCGCAAAGCGAGTTCCAGGCGATTGCCTTTCACGCGCTGCTGGGTATCGACGAATTGCGGGTTTTCGACGTCGATCCGGGCGCGAGCGCGAAACTGTGCCGCAATCTCGCCGCCTATCCGGCGCTGCGCGTGATCCAGGCGGGCAGCGTGGCAGAAGCGGTGCGGGGGGCCGACATCGTCACCACCGTGACCGCCGACAAACGCCGCTCGACGGTGCTCGACGCCGGCCTGCTCGAAGCCGGCATGCACCTGAACGCGGTCGGCGGCGACTGTCCCGGCAAGACCGAATTGGCCCCGGCCGTGCTGGAAGCAGCGCGCGTGGTGGTGGAGTTCGAACCGCAATCGCGCATCGAGGGCGAAGTACAACAAATGCCGGCCGATTTTCCCGTCACCGAACTCTGGTCGGTGTTGACCGGCGCCGCGCCCGGACGCACATCGGCGCAGGAAATTACGCTGTTCGATTCGGTCGGTTTCGCGCTGGAAGATTTCTCGGCGTTGCGCTATCTTGATGCGCATCTGGGACATGGCTTTCATCAGTCGATCGATTTGATTCCGGCGCCGGCCGATGCCAAGGATCTCTACCGGGTCGCACTGGGCGGCTCGAAGATATCTTCCGTGCCGCGCGCGGCGCGTGCCAATGCCTGAGGGCGAGGAGGTTTGCCGCACGATGACCAAGACCATTCGCCTGATCGGCGCACCGACCGATATCGGCGCCAGCCTGCGCGGCGCCTCGATGGGCCCGGAGGCGCTGCGCGTAGCCGATCTGCCCGGCATCCTGCAGCGGCATGGGCTGGACGTGCTGGACACCGGCAACCTGAGCGGGCCGGCCAATCCGTGGCTGCCGCCGGTCGAAGGCTTCCGGCACCTGGCCGAAGTCACCGAATGGTGTCGCGCCGTTCATGAAGCCACCCTCGCGTGCCTGCGCGCCGAGCAGTTGCCGATGCTGCTCGGCGGCGATCACTGCCTGGCGATCGGCTCGATCAGCGCCGTGGCGCAACACTGTCGCGCCCTCGGCAAGCAGCTCGTGGTGCTGTGGCTCGACGCGCACGCCGACGCCAATACGAGTCAGATCACGCCCAGCGGCAATCTCCACGGCATGCCGGTGGCCTGCCTGTGCGGGCGCGGCCCGGCAGCGCTCACCGGGCTAAGCGGCGCGACCCCGGCGCTCGCTCCGGCGGCGATCCGGCAGATCGGCATTCGCAGCGTCGACGCGGGGGAAAAGCACCATCTGCAGGACCTGCACCTGACTGTCTTCGACATGCGCCACATCGACGAGAACGGCATGCGCCAGACCATGGAGCAGGCGCTCGCCGGCATCGACGAGCGTACCCATCTGCACGTGAGTTTCGACATCGATTTTCTCGACCCGGCCATCGCGCCCGGAGTCGGCACCGCGGTGCGCGGCGGCCCGACCTATCGGGAAACCCAGCTCTGCATGGAGATGATTGCCGACACGGGGCGCCTGGCCTCGCTCGACATCATGGAGTTGAACCCGGCGTGCGACATTCGCAACGAAACCGCCGTGCTGGTGGTGGAACTGATCGAAAGCCTGTTCGGCAAATCCACGCTGATTCGCTAGATATGCGGCCCGGCATGCGCGCCGGGCCCGCATTGATTCACCTCAACCCACGTCACCCAGCGTCACTCAACGTCGGGCAGTACGATATCCGACGTTGTCGGGCACAGCCGGCGCGGGCACTCGCGCGACGAATCGATGCAACCGCCCTCGGCATATACCCCCTGAGGATCGCGCAGCCGGAACACCTGCCGCAGCACGCGCTCGACCTCGGCCGGGTCGGCGAGCGTCTGGCGCATGCGCGCCTCGACGATATTCTCGTCCATCTGCCATTGCCCGGCCGCGTCGCGGTAGGCGCCGTGCCGCCAGTGATAGATTTCGACGCACTTGGTGGTCAGCGTGTAATGCTGATCGCGCTTCCAGAAGTTCGAAAACTCCCCGCCGCCCAAATAGAACACCCAGGAACCCTCATAACCCGGGACGTTGGACGACGGCTCGTCGGGATTGCGGAACCACAGGCGGTCGCCCGGCACGTAATAACCCGGCGGCAGCGGATCGTTCATGGCGCCGAATTCGACCAGGAAAACATCGTGAAAGGGGCCCGACATCACCGCCTTGGTCTGCCACTGCCGCTGCAGCCGGTCGAGCAGCGGCGGGTTGACCTCAGCCAGCGTCTGGGCGATGCCGAGCAGGATCACATACTCGGTGGCGCGGTAGCAGGAAAACGAATACAGCTTGCCCGACACATCCGGCTGAGTCGCCTTTTGCAGCGACGTGATCAGCGACTTGCCCGGCAGGATCGTGAAGCCGCGCTCTTCGTCGTAGGTCCAGCAGTCGGCTGGACGCTCGGCTTCCACCGTGTCGAACGCCAGTTGCGTGCGACGCGCCGCGCTGGCGATATGGCAACGCACCTGCACGGCGGCGAGGAATTCCTCGAGACTCGGGTAGTTGAAGCCGCACACGCGCGGCGCGGCCAGCATCGCCACGACGGTCTCGCGTTCGAGGTCCTCGGGCTTGCCGACCGGATCCAGGCCAAGCGTGCGTGCCAGCGAAGTGGTGTCACCGCGCGGCACCCAGGCGGCGGCACGCTCCTCGCGCAGCGCGACAAGCAACTGCGCGCCGGGCGCTTCCGTGAGGTTGACGTCATCGCGCAGGCCGAGCGCATCGAGGTAGGCCTGCACGCCGGCACGCGCGGCCTGCGGCACGCCGACACCGCGGCAGTGAAAGTCGAAAGTATGGTTCGATGGATTCAGTGTCTGCGCCATCGTGATCGCCCGCCCAGTGTTGGAAAACGCCGCATCGGATCGGCGGCCGCGGCATTATACATTTGAATACGGCTGAGCCAGGCTACTTGCCGTGGGCCACCCGGCGCGCCGCAGTGCGCGGCGCGCGCTTGCCTCGCCGGCTATCGTTGCGCATCCAATGACGCAGCGCCACCAGCGCACCGATCACGCTCATCATCGAGCCCGGAATCCAGAGAATCAGCCCACCCAGGTGCTGATCCATGATCGGGCTGATATTGGTGAAGGCGCGCCCGCAAACGGAGTAGACGGTATAAAAATCGCGCGACGACAGGCCGATCACCGCCCCCAGAATGATCTGCGGCGGAATCACGCCGATCGTCAGGAGAATGCGCACGCCCGGCGCCAGGCGCGCCGGCGGGGCCGGACGATGGTCGAGCACCAGCCACCAGAACATCAGGCCGTCGAGCGCCATGCCCCAGTTCATGATGCGATACAGCCGCACGTCGAGCATCGCGTCGAAATGTACCGCAGGGATCAGCCAGAAATAAATCAGGCCGACGAACAGAAAGGCGGCCACCGCCGGATGCAGCAGCACGTCGAGTGTTTTGCGCACCGGCGCCCAATCGAGCGTGGGCCGCAGCCAGCGCCGGCGCCAGGCAAGCGGCACCCCGGCATACAGGGTGGTGCCGGGATAACTCAGGACGATCAGGAAAGGCCCGAGGTGATGCAGCATCAGATGCTGGATTCGATGCACGAAGAAGGCGTGCTCGGCGTAATAATCGAGCCGCGTGTGCAGCGCGGCATACAGCAGCGCCAGTCCGCTCCAGAAGGCGATCTGGCGCGCCACGGAGGTGCGCCGCACGCGGCAGCCCCGCAGGTAGAGAAGCGCGCTCGTCGCGATGGACAGCACCACCGTCGGCGAAGGCTCCCACGGCACGAGCCATCCGAGCAGCGACACGATCAGTTCACTTGGTTCGCAGGCCGGACCTTCAGTTGCGTGTGCAGCAACGCCCCGTCGGAGAACTGCAACGTCACCGCGACGTTGTCACCCGGCGCCACCGGACGCTTGGCCTGCATCAGCATCAGATGATAATCCCCCGGCGAGAGCGCCGCCTGACCATGGGCGGGTACCGTCATCCGGTCGACTGGCTCCATCCGGGTCGTGCCGCCCGAGGATGTGGTTCGGTGCAGCATCACGTCGGCATAGTCGGGGCTGCTGGCCTTGACCAGAGCCACCGGTTCGTTACCTCGGTTGACGATGGTCAGATAGCCGGCGGCGGGCAATCCGCCCGGCAGCCAGCGAACCCAGCCGTGCTGCACCTCGAGCGATGCATTGCCGGCGGCCGAGGCGGAAAAAGCGATCGCCAGGCCCGCGACCGCCAACAGACATCTCAATTTTTTCATGATGTTTCGCCTCAGGAGTTGGAATCCAGGAGCTGCCGGATATCGTGCGTCATCGCGTCGATGGAGTCGTCCGGCGTGGCCAGCAAGCGAGCGCGTCCGCTCGCATCGAAAATATACACGGCCGAGCTGTGCGTGACCTCGTAATTACCATTGGCACCGGGCTTTTCGGCCTCGTAGGCCACGCGATAGCGCCGGGCGACGGTGGCGAGTTCGTTGTTGCTGCCAGTCAGGCCGACCGCGCGCGGCGAGAAGGCGGTGACATATTCGTGCAGCAGCGCTGGCGTATCGCGGGCCGGATCGACGCTGACGAAGAGAATGCGCACGTGATCGGCCGCCGCGCCCAGCTTCTGCATCACCGCCGCCAGGTGCGCCATGGTGGTCGGGCAGACGTCGGGACAGTGCGTGTAGCCGAAATACAGCAACACCACGTCGCCGCGATAATCCTTGGCACTGACCGCGCGCCCCTGATCGGAAGTCAGCGAAAACTGGAGATCCGGCAGATGCCCGGTCACGTCGGTCAGCGACCACTGTTGGGGTTTGCTGCCGCAGCCTGCCAGAAGCAATGCGCACAGCAGCAGCAGGCGCGTCGATTTCCTGAAATATGCCATGACCACCGGCCGAGTCTCCTGCAAATGAATGGGGGCAACTGCGAAGGCATCTGCGCTGTCGCAGGCATTTGCCGGCGGGTCGCTCGCGCGTACGGCGGACCACGCCAGCAGGCTCGGGAGCTCGGTATGGTGTTTTACCCGTCGAGCCTCCTGCCCGCGCCGGCATCGACCGGAGCGTAACACAGTGGGGAAAATTCTAGCGGATTTGTCTTGCCGTGCGCATGCCGGGCGCTTATCGCCGGTATTACGGCATGGCGCTCAGCGGTGCTTCCTGAATGGCGCATTGAGCAGCAACACCACGGCCGATGCGCCGATCACGATGGTCGTGATTCCGCCATTGACGATTGGCCGCTCCTGCCGCAGCAGGCCATAGATTGCCACCGCAACGCCAGCCAGCGACACGAACACGGCAATAATCGCCAAAAAGATGAAAAACTCGCCTCGTCTCACGATCTCCTCCCTGGCAACGCTAGGAAGCCGCTTCGGGCGCGAACAGACGTTCATGATGGCGCTGGCACGCCGTGCAGCGCTTGGCCGTCGGATAGGCCTCGAGCCTCGCGTAGTCGATCTCGCTGCCGCAGTCGACACACACGCCATAGACGCCGGCTTTGATCCGCTCGCGCGCCGCGGCGACATCGCGCAGTTGTGCCAGATGGCGTTGCAACATCGCCTCGCCCATCGCCTTGGTTTCAGTGTCGAACGCCACGTCGGCCTCGTCCTCGACCTCCCCGACCGGCAAATCGCGCGACGCACGCTCGGCACTCTCCAACTCCGTGGCGATACGCGCCTCGGCCTCGTCGAGGTGCTTCGCCAGTGCCGCGATCGCTTGTTCGCTCAGGTGGTCCATATTGCCTCCCTCGGCATCCGGGTCAATTTGTATTTATTGTGGACGGCCGGGCCGATCGCCCCTTGACGTGCGTCAAGAATCCCCCGAAACGAACGGTCACACTGCTGGGTGTCGGCGCACGCGCCCGGGCTGCAAGCGGCACCTGCCGCAAGGCACCATGGCACCGGGGCACCGGCATGGTTTGCTGGCAGATTTTTACGGGAGTTGCGATGTCTTACGCGAAAAACATAGCGGCCACACTGGCCGTGTCACTCGCCCTGGCCGGCGCCGCGGCGGCGCAGGCTCCCCTGCCAGGCGAGCTGTCGCCTCAGCGGGCGGGATCTGTCGCTTATCTGAGTGGCGGGGTCGGTGAAGACGAAGTCCAGGCAATGCGTGCAGCGGCACCGCAATACTCGCTGCGCATGACCTTCGCGCAGGCAGGCGGCGCCTATCTGGCCGACGTCCATGTCAGGATCGAGCGGGCCGACGGCGCCGTAGTGCTGTCGACCATCACGACCGGGCCGTTCCTGTATGTCGAACTGCCGCCGGGGACCTACCGGGTCCGGGCGCGCTACGAAGGTGCGGCGCAGGAACGTAACGTCACCATCGCGCGGCAAGGCAGCGCGAGCCCGGTGTTCGTCTGGGCCGGCGGCGAAACCGATGCGGCCAGTCCTGCCGGCACGCCGGACACCCGTCATGCAAGGCCATGCGCCGCGGAGCCCTGTGAGCGGCCTCACCGGCCCCATCGACTCCATCGGCCGCGCTAAGCCGGAACGCCAATCCTGAGCCAGGCCATTGGCGGGCATCAGCGCGGTGCGTACACGGCAAAATCCAACGCATCGTCGAGGCGGTCGTTGCCCCAGAACATTTCACTACCGACAAAAAACGTGGGCGCCCCAAAAATGCCGCGGCGGCGCGCTTCGTCGGTTTGCTCACGCAAGCGCTGCTTGTTGCCTTCCGCCTGCGCGGCGCGCAGCAGGTCTTGGGCCGGCAGGCCAAGGTCCGCCAGCACCTCGCTCACCGCTTCGGGCGCATCGATATCACGATCCTCGACGAAATTGCGCTGCATCATGCGCTGGCTGTATGCCTCGATCCAGGGCGTTTCGGCGCCAAGCAACGCGACCCGGACCGGCAGAACCGATCGCCGCGGAAACTGGCTCGGCTGCTTCCACGGCAAGCCGTACTTGGCACATTGGCGAGCCATGTCGCGCCAGACGTAGATGCCTTTTTCCTTTTGCAGCACGAACGGCGAACTGTTCCAGCCAAACCCCTGGAAGATCGGCCCCAGCAGAAACGGTTTCCATGCCACCGTCACGCCCCGCTGCCGTGCCAGATCGCCAATGCGCATGACACTCAGGTAACTGTAGTTGCTGCCGAATTCGAACCAGAATTCAAGGGTGGGCAATGAGACTGGCGCTGCGAGGGTCATGGAGCCTCCTGGCGGCTGGCGAATACGGCGAGTGCGTTCCATTCAAACGCAACCCGGCCGGTGCGGTTCAAACACACAGCCGGCATGTGCGCCTCACGTTGGCGCCACGGCGGCGTACGCCATCATACCCTTGGTCTCCCGCGTCGCAGAGAACGCAACGGCTGACGCGCGATCGGCCCCGCAGCGAGCCGGTCATGCTCGCGCAACCCCATAGCCGTGGCTGAGGAATACGGCAAGCGCCTGTGTGTGACTGCGGTCAGGAAAGCGGCGCGCGGCACGCGCCGGTGGGTCGGATTCGAGCGGTTGCCTAGAGGGTAGGCTTGCGCGATGCGCGATCGGGCCGCGGGCGGCGTGCGCCGTTACGCTCACCGAGCGGCATGCCGCCGAATCGGCCATGTTCGGCACCGCGCCGAACCGTGTCTTCTGAAAGGCTGATGCCCAGCAAAAATGTGGCGGCGGCGCCGGCTGCCAGCAACATCAGGGCGTTCTCAATCAGTTGTGCGATGCTCATTTGAAACTCGTTGCATACATGGGTTTGCGCCGATCTGCGCATATCGACCCGGCGTCGTCGGGCTGCCGGGGCAATCCGACGACGCGCGGTATCGCGCGACGGCATGGCGGCATGGGGCCGTACACCCCACGCTACGCTAATTCATTTAAGCATTGCACTGCGCGAGCAACAAGTTAAACTTATTGTTAATTATTATCAAAATAATTGCATTTAACCGATACTTGCCGGGCAGCTGTTTTGCCTGGGGCGACTTTTGCTTGGGGCACTGATGGACGTTGAACTCGCGCGCACGTTCTTGCAGGTGGTCAAAAGCGGCAGTCTGGTGGCCGCTGCCACCCAACTGCACATCACCCAGACCGCCGTCACCGCCCGTATCAAGAATCTCGAGTCGCAGCTGGGCTGCCGTCTTTTCGAGCGCAACAAGGCAGGCGCGAAACTGACCGCCGACGGTGAGAAATTTCTTGGGTACGCCGGCCAGCTCGTGCAAACCTGGGAGGCGGCGCGTCGCAATCTTCCGTTGCCGAGTGGACATGACGACGTGTTTACCTTCGGCGCCGAGGCCAGTCTCGCGACGCCCCTGGTACTGCATTGGGCCGCGCGCATGCGGCGCGACATGACGAATTACGGCATTCGCGCCGAATTGGGCGATGGCTCTGCGCTGCAGCAAAAAGTGCGAAGCGGCGCGCTGGATGCCGCCCTGGTGTACGAGCCCGAGTACGCCCCAGGCATTCAGGTCGAGCAGGTGCTGGAAGAAAAACTGATTCAGATCTGCGCGGTACACAGCCCCTCGCCCTACGTCTATGTCGACTGGGGCCCGGAGTTCCGCCGCCAGCACGATGCCGCGCTGCCCGAGCACGCTCGCGGCCCGCTGTACTTCAACCTCGGGCCATTGGCGCTGCAGTACATTCTCCAGTTCGGCGGCTCGGGGTATTTTCGAACGCGCGTGGTGAGTCTCTATCTCGACCGGGGCGTGATGGAACGCGTCAGGGATGCACCGGAATTCTCGTATCCCATCTACCTCATTTACCTGCCTACCGCGGCGGGCACGGCCGTCGATGCCGCCCTGCGCATTCTCCGCCAGATCGTCGCGGAGGACGCCGATTGGTCGCAACGCTGGGATTACCTGACTTAGTTACCCAAAACGATTCGACACGCAGCGCAACGAACGTGTCTCAGCGTACCGGGGACGGCGTCGGTCGCCGTCATCCGCCGGCCGAAGCGGTGCGGCAATGCAACGCCAATGTGCGACACCGCACGGACTCGCGCATCGTCCTGCGCCACGCTGATGCTTCCCACCTCGCCGGGTGAACACCAATGAGGCAAACGCCGTGGACATATCGCTAGATCCGCAATGCAACGTGGCAGCGCCCGCCCAGGCAGACGCCATCCGCGAAGTCGCCGGTTCGAATGCCGGTTATCGGCGGCGGCTGGTGGAGGCCGGGTTGCTCACCGAAACCGGTATCGACGGCCTATACGGTCGCAGCCAACGCTTCGAGGCCGTCGTCGATGGTCTGGACGCCATGATCACCGCCGCCGGACAGGACCTCGGCGCGGAAGTGCTGCGTTTTCCGCCTGTGCTCTCGCAGGCCGATTTCGAGACCAGCGAATACTTCAACAGTTGCCCGGACCTCAGCGGCACGATTCACTGCTTTTGCGGTGGAGAAAAGGAGCATCGGCGTGCCCTGCAATGCATCGCCGATGGCCACGACTGGTCGCATCTGCAGCGGCCGGCAGGCCTGGCGATGGCGCCCGCCGCCTGCTATCCGGTCTATCCGCTGAGCGCCAGGCGCGGCCCGCTGCCGCCGGCGGGCAAGGTCTTCGACGTTTATTCGTACTGCTTTCGTCATGAGCCGTCGCCCGAGCCCACTCGCATGCAGCTGTTCCGCATCCGCGAATACGTGCGCATCGGCACGCCGTCGCAGGCCGCGGAATTTCGTCAGCTATGGGTGGAGCGGGGCAAGCGCATGATCGACAGCCTGGGCCTGCCGAACGAGATTGCGCTGGCCAGCGATCCATTCTTCGGCCGCGCCGGGAAAATCGCCGCCCAGAACCAATACGCAGAAGCGTTGAAGTTCGAGCTGCGCATTCCATTTGGCGACCCAGCCGACGCCGTGGCCTGCCTGAGCTTCAATCTGCACCGGGACTTCTTCAGTCAACGCTGGGATTTGCGGCTGCAAGACAATGCGCGCGCGCATTCGGGATGCGTGGGCTTCGGCATGGAGCGCATCGCACTGGCACTCCTCTGGCACCATGGCCTGGACATCGATGCATGGCCGCAAGCGGTTCGGGACGCGCTATGGACACGTTGAGCAGCATGTCCGCGCCCGGCGCCCAGGAGCGAATCACGCCGCTGCACAGGCTGAAAGTCGCCGTGGTTCACGACTGGCTGGTCGTCTACGGCGGGGCCGAACGCGTGCTGGAGCAGATTCTCGCCTGCTTTCCCCAAGCCGACGTCTTCAGCCTGGTGGACTTTCTCGAAGACAGAACATGCGTGCGCGACAAATCCGTGCATACCTCGTTCATTCAGAGGCTGCCGGCGGCCCGCACCCGCTATCGTGCCTATCTTCCGTTGATGCCGCTGGCCATCGAGCAGTTCGACCTGTCCGGCTACGACCTGGTCATCTCGAGCTCGCACGCGGTCGCCAAGGGCGTGCTGACCGGGCCCGATCAGTTGCATATCGCCTACGTGCATTCGCCGATCCGCTATGCATGGGACCTGCAGCATCAGTATCTGCGCGAGGCGGGCCTGAGTGCCGGTCTCAAATCGGCCGGCGCGCGCGCACTCCTGCACTACATCCGCAACTGGGACGCCCGCTCGGCCAATGGGGTCGACCACCTGATTGCCAACTCGCGCTTCGTCGCGCGCCGCATCCGCAAGGTGTACCGGCGCAGCTCGACGGTGATTGCGCCGCCGGTGGCCATCGAATCGCTGCAACTGCGACAGCGCAAGGAGGATTTCTATGTCACCGCCTCGCGCATGGTCCCGTACAAGCGTATCGATCTGATCGTCGAGGCCTTCTCGCGCACCCCGCAGCGGCGGCTCGTGGTCATCGGCGACGGCCCCGAGATGCGCAAGATCGCCGCGCACGCCGGGCGCAATGTGGCGCTGCTCGGCCACCAGCCGTTCGACGTTCTGCATCGCTACCTGCAACGAGCCCGCGCATTCGTGTTCGCCGCGGAAGAGGATTTCGGCATTTCGGTGCTCGAGGCGCAAGCCTGCGGCACGCCGGTCATCGCCTACGGCAAGGGCGGAGCCCTCGAGACGGTGCTCGACCGACGCCACCCCTGTCCGACCGGGCTGTTTTTCGGCGAACAAACAGTGGCGTCGTTGCTCGATGCGATCGACCGATTCGAGAGCACGGCCGAGTTGTTTACGCCGGAGCACTGCCGCGCCAATGCCGAACGCTTTTCGTCGGCGCGCTTTGCCGCGGAATTCGCGTCGTTCGTCGATCTGCAATGGCGCCGCTTCGTTGGCGAGTCCGACATGCTCGTCACGCCCCAGGCCGCCAAGCGCGAGCCCATCGCGCAAGCCGCCGCCATGTCCGATCAACCTTACGACCTCGCGCCATGAGATTCTGGGACAGACTGACCAATCTCGGTGATCCGTTCATGACCCTGCCGCTGGCGTGCCTGGTCCTGCTCTGGCTAGCCGCCTCGCATCGCCGGCGCATCGTCCTGGTGTGGGCGATTTTTCTCGCACTTGCTTCGCTGCTGGTCGGCGCGACGAAATTCGCCTATGCGGGTTGGCACATTCAAATTCGCCAATGGCACTTCACGGTGGTCAGCGGCCACACCATGCTCTCTACCGCGGTGTATCCGTTACTGGGTTGCATGACATTGCGCACGCTGGGCCGGTGGGGCGCCGTCACCGGGGCGGCCGGCGGCTTTTTGCTGGCCCTGGCGATCGGCGTCTCGCGGGTCATGATCGGTGTGCATTCGACCTCGGAAGTCGTCGCCGGCTGGCTATTGGGTTCGCTGGTGAGCGCCGCGGTGCTCGCCGCGCTCGCGCGCTACGCCGAAGAGCCCCCAGTCGCCCCGGCGTTATTCGTCTCGCTGTCGCTGATGCTGGCGCTGGTGTGCTACGGGCACGTCGCGCCGATCCAGAATTGGATCGTCGAGTCGGCCCCCGCGCTCTCACATCTGTTGTCCCAAACCCTCTAGCGGCGCGGCAAGCGGCGCGGCAGCGAGCACCTTCTGGTAGATCTCGAGATAGGCGTCGACCATCCGATCCGGACGAAATGCCTGCGCGTGACTCATCAGCCGCTCGCGAAAGCCGGGTATCGCGCGCAGCGCGAGCGCAGCATCGAGCTTGCCGATCAAGGTCGACGGCCGCTCGATATCGAACACCAGCGCCGATTCCGGCTCGATCACGCTCGGGATGGCGCCGCTATTGGCGCCGACCACCGGCACGCCCTGCGCGTAGGCCTCGACCGTGACGCGCCCGAAGGGTTCGCGCCAAATCGAGGGAACCACCAGCACGTCGATGCCGGCGAAGAACGCCCGGGGATCCACGCGCCCCATGAACTCGATGCGCGGGTCGGCATACTTGCGGCGCAATTTGTCGACGTAGGCCGGCGCACCCGTCCCGGCGATATATAAGCGCCATTGCGGCAGCGTGCGTTGCGCCAACAGTTGCTGCGCGACGATCTCGATACCCTTCTCCGGCGAGACGCGCCCGAGCACGCCAATGCGGGCCACTTTTGCGTCGTGCGCGCCGAAGCCCGGCAGGCGCGGCGGCGGCAGCCGCATCTCGGCAGGATGCGGCGGCAAATAGCAGTCATTGATGACATGCGCGGCCGAGGCGCGCGGAAAGAATCCGCGCGTCATATGCTGCTGCAGAATGAAATCGCTCACGCCGATCACCACATCGACCTGGCTCGATTTGATCTTTCTGGGCGCCGCATATAGCGCGCACGTGCTGCACTGCTTGCGGCACGACTTGCCCTTGGAAAACATCAGGGCCGCCGGGCACATCAGGTAATAGTCCCGAATGGTATGCACGATAGGCAGCCCCGCGCGCCGGGCAATACCCCAGATGCCCAGCGACAGACAGGACAGATTGCTGGTGCTGACGATATCCGGCTTTTCCCGCTCGACGATCTTCTGCAAGCGCCGCGCCATGAAAACGTTCTGCACGTCGAAGGCGTGCCAGATCGCCTTCATGAACAGCATGCGCCGCCGCGTCGTATAAGGCCAATACAGATTGGCCAGGCGCAGATAATGCACATTCACACCATTGATACGGCACATGCGATCTTCGCCGGTTTCCGTGACACACACGACGCTGACGTTGACGCCGGCGGCAACCAACCCTTCGGCGAGGATCTGTGTCGAGACCTCCGAGCCGCCGACGACATCGGGGTAGTAAAGCGTGTTTGCGATAAGCACGTGCATGAGGGCCGCCGTTTTTCTGTCCGTCGTGGTTGCTCGCGCAAGGGTGAATTCCCGCGCCTATCCGTACCTCGCGGAGCCACACTCGGCCCCGGCCAGGAGAGTGCCGGCGCGCTGAGGTGGCGTCGGCTGCGTTGTCTCGTCCGCCATGCGGGCCTCGCCGACGTCAAAGAATTCACGCAGCAGGCCCTCGCAGTATTCGGTCACGATCGCCTGCGACGCGCGATTGGCCAGCTCGTGATCGAGCTCGTCGACGACCCGCGCGCGGGCGTGCGCAAAGCGCTTCAGGCGGCGGCCGCCGGCGCCGAAATTCAATCTGAAATCGTCCAGCCCGACGTCATCCGGGCTGTATAGCAACCGCGTGTGAACGCCGCGCGCATCCAGGTCGCGCAACAAGCCCGCCGCGCCGCCTTGCCGCCTGACAAGCAACGGTGCGCCTAGCAGGCTGGCGCACCGGCGCGCGGCATACCGCAGCATGGTGGCAATCACCGGTGCGAGGCTCGCCTGACCGCGCACGACCTCGCGCCACTTGCGCAGCTCGAGCATCGACTTCAGGTGTCTACGCGTGGACCCTTGCCTGGCCAGGCCCACGTCCTGAATCGTGCAGTCCGCCGCAAATGCGAAGCGCGGCAGATTGACCAGTATCACGCCCGCTATCGCGGGCTCGCCCGCGGCCGCGCGCAGCGCGAGATAGGCTCCGGTGCAAACCCCCAGAACGAGCACGCGCCGGTAGCCGCGCGCGGCCAGCCAGGCCGCTGCCCGCGCGGTATCGGCGCAAGCGCCTGCCAACGGCAGCGGGGCCTCGTCCCATCGGCCCGCGGCCTGGCTCTCGCCCAGCCCGCTCACGTCGATGCGCAGGGTTGCGACGCCCACGCTCGCCATGCGACGCGCGAAGCGCACCGCGAAGCGCGATTCACCTGGATGCGGAGTGCAGCCCGTGTTGGGCAGCAGAATCGCCAGTCCTCGCGCCGGATCGGCATCCGGCTCGCACAGCATGCCGAACAGGCCGCGCGTATCGAACATGACCGGACGCTCGCGCGCGCCATCGAGCTCGATGACCGGCGCCGAGTGCGCTCCGGCGTCCGGGCTCAGGCTGGGCAGGATCACGTGCGGCGGCTGGCTCCCGAGCCAGCACAGCACGGTCTCGAAAGCCTCGCGCGGCGCGCGCGAGAGCCACGCCGGTTGGAGCATCGCGTGGAACTCGGCAAATCCGTGCGTCTCGACGCTGGCGCCGCAAGCGCGATAGCTTTGCGCCAGCACATCGACGGCGGCATTGCCGGTGGTGGCCAGAATCAGGACTTTCGGCGCCGGGTGCGGAGTGGCCGCGCGCAAGTCGAGCAAGCGCAATTTTTCGATAGTCGCGGCATCGACGTCATACCCGAGCACCTGACACTGCCCTTCGGCAACGCTGGCAGCATCGCTGGGACTCGCCGTCGGCGCGGCCGCCGTGCGGCGCAGGACGGTCTGCTCGCGCCAATAGGTCTTGCCGGACACGACCGGCTCGAGCATGACAAGCGCATCGGCGCCGACTTGCACCGCGGCCAGCGCCGCGAGCGTCGCCCCCATGCGTACGCCAAGCAAGACGACTCGCGTCACGCCGGCAAGCTCACGCAGGTGTTGCGCGGCCGCGGCGATGTCAGCCGTGCCTCCTGAAATAGCGTCTGCCTCGCCTGGGGCGGAGTCGCCACAGCCGGCATAATCAAACCGAAGCGTCGGCATTCCCTGCTCCGCAAGCCGCTGCGCCAGTTGCCGCAGACTGCGATGCAGCCACATTGCCTCGTGGCCGAAGGGATTGCAGATCACCACGCCGCAAGCGCCCGGCGCCGGATGGAGCCAGCCGAAACGTCCGTCGAATACCGTGGGGCTCATTGTGGTCATGGCCAGCCGCTCCTCGTGCCGTGCGCGCCGCTCATACGCCGGCGCGCTCGTTCAGGGCCGACGCGCCGCGCCGGCGCCGCGCATTCCTGAGCGTTCTGCGCACCGGTGCCGGCCAGCGTCGGATCTCGAAACCGTGCCACTTGAACAGCGACAGCGCGACTCGCTCCAGGCCGAAGCCGCAGCAACCGGTGTGCGCGATCTGCCCGTCGGCGTCGAGAATTCCCCAGATGCTGCTGAAGCGGTCCATGTGGTAGTTGAAGCTGCCGCAAGCGATGGGCCGCTCCGGATTGACGCCCGGCACCAGCAATTCGAACTTGAGTTGCTGGTTGCGCTGGCTGTCGGCCATGACCCGCCCTGCCCGCCCGAAAAACGGGTCGTGAGCGACCGCGATTTCGGCCGGCAGACCCAGCGCGGCAAACATATCGAGGGCGTGCGCCATCCACTCCTGCCTAAATGCCACGACCCCGGCAGGCTTGTCCATGCGGACGAACTCGCGCTGGCGGAAAAGCTGCATCCGCTCTGGGGCCAGTGACGGTTCGTGACGGAAGCAGTAGGAAAAGATATCGAGGGTGCGCCCCTCGGGCGGCAGCGGCCCGCGCCTGGCCATCACCGGATACACCGGGTAGCATGCCACCGGGGTCATCGCGAGCCGAGTCGGGCGCTGCGAGCCGTCCCACGCTTGGCCGCCGGCATCGGTGCCGCCGTCGAGACAGCGCAGCAGCCGCTGGTGCTCGGCCTCGCCGCCGCAAAAACTGTAGACCGCGCCCGCCAGTTGCGGGAAATTGGCCAGGTAACCGCTTTGTTCCAGCGTCGCGCGGCCCATGGCCGGCGGAAAGCGCAGCAATTCGGCCTGGTGCGACAGACCCCACATACCGATCAGCGCGCTGACGCTATCGACCACCTCCTCGAATGCCTCGCTGCGGCCATAGACCCCCTCGAGGCCGGTGTCGATCAGCAGGCCCTGGTCGAGCAGGCTCTCCAGATAGCTCTGCCCGCCGGCAGATGCGCGCGCCGCTGGCCGGCGCGCGCCTTTTGCACTCTTCGTTTCAGTCACAGCTCCCTGATAGCCGTCGGTCATTGTGTCACCTCGAAATAGTCTCTTCCACCCCCGTGCCTGCCGCGACCCGCCACACGCTGCGCTATGGCCAGCAACTCGCGCGCCGCCGCGGCCCAGCCGAACTCCTTGGCGCGAGCCAGGCCACGCGCGCGAAAGCGCTCGCGCAGCGCGGGCTCGGCCATCATGCGGGTAATCTTGTCGGCGATATCCTCGACCGAATAAGCGTCGCAATACAGTGCCGCGTCGCCGCAGACTTCCGGCAAGGAAGCCTCGCGCGAAGCGATCACCGGACAACCGCAACGCATGGCTTCGAGCGGCGGCAAGCCGAATCCTTCGTATAGCGAAGGAAATATGAAACATGCGGCGCCTTGATACAGTGCCTTGAGTTCGCCATCCGTCACGGCGCCGGCCATCAGCACATTGCCGGGCAGCTCCGCGGCGCCGACGATCGCCTCGCCGAAGATGCGCGCGTTGCCGCCGCCGACGATCACAAACCGAGCGTCCAGGCGCCCCTCCATCCGCTTTAGCGCAGCCAGCACGCGCGTGAGATTCTTGGCGGCCGACAGGCTGCCGACAATCAGTCCGTATGCGTCTTCGCGCAGTCCCAGGCGCGCGAGAATATCGGGGTCGGCGTCGATTCGGTCAAGGTGATCGGCACCGTTGTGCACGATGGAAATACGGGCCTCGTCGATTCCCAGATGGGCGACGATGCGCCGCTTGGAGAATGCGGATACGGTCACGAAATGCGCCGCGCGGTGCTTCATCACGCGAAAAGCCAGGCGGTACCACCAGCGAAATTTCCAGGAATAGTTCTGGGCGACGTCGTATACAGCGGCGTCGTGAATCATCACGATTTGCCGGCGCTTGAAAAGCGGGCCCATGTTGCACAGGCTGACCAGCATGCTGCCGCGCGTCTCGAGCGGCAGCGCAAACTGCTCCCAGAGCAGGCCGGTAAGCCGTGACGGTGAAGCGGTCTCGTCGCGCAGGCGCGCGCGCTGCGGCAACGCGTCACGCGGCACGATCACTGGCAGCCGCGCATCGGCGCCCAGCAATTGCTGAAGGGCCGCCGTCAGCTCGCGCGCTACGCGCTGCACTCCGGTGATGCGCTGCGACGTGAATTTCCCGTTGATCACGAGATCGCCCGCGCCCGAGTCTTGTTGCATCTCCGCGCCCTCGGGCTGCGCGGAACAGGCCGCGCCGCCTTGGCCGGCGCGGGCAGAGGGCGAAGTTGAGCGCCGCAGCGGACGATTCATTTCGACATCACTCCTTCAGTGCAGGATCGTTGCGTCAGTTTTTGCCGATCTCGCCGCGCTGTCTGTTGCATATCGCACATTGCGTGCAGATCGGCAACAACTCTTGGTGCTCCCAACGGTTTCGAGCATCACGCATTCCCGCTTCAAGGCGTGGTTGCCGGCAGCAAATAGCGCGGCAGCGGGCCCAGCTTCCAGTCGATCTGTCCGTTGCTCGCGGCCACGCGTCGCTGCCTGCCATCCCAGTCCCGCTGCACATAAGTGCCGGCCGGCAGCGTCAAATGCACCACGCGCTCGCCCCCAACGGTCCATCCGGCGATCACCGGGTCACGCCGGCCGTATTCGAAAACTTTGGTTTGCGGCGTATCGATAAGCGCCGCACGCCACGCACGGCGCTCCAGCGTGGCGGCCAGCACCGCGGCGGCGGCAAACGCGGGCTTGGGCGACAGATCGGCGCGCAACAGGCCGAAATTGCTTTCCTTGTCGTCGGGGTCCGTGCCGTTGTCGATCAGGTCGTACCAGAACACGCCCCGGGCCACCGCGTAACGCCGCGACAGCAAATAGGTTCTGAGCAAATAGGCCGCCTGTGTCACGGTGTTTTGCCCGGGCGATCGCGGCGCGCTGGGCCAGCCAATTTCAGATACCCAGAGTTGCAGCGGCCGGCCGTTCGATTTTGGGTTGTCAGCGATCAGGCGCCCGAGATACGGCCACACGGTGGTGATATTGACGGGCGTGACCGGGACGCCGACCCCGGCGTAGCCGACCTCCGGCGCGGCCGGGAACATGTAGGGGTGAATGCTGAAGCCGTCCTGATCGTCGAGCGCGCCGGCCTTGAGGATGGCATCGATACATGCATCGATTGGGTTGCCGCCCCAGTCGCCGCCACAAGAGACGACACCGGAGCTCGGCGCGAGGCGCTTGATGACCGGATAGACGTCCTCGAGCAACGCCACGTAGGCGTGGTAGCCAATCTCCTTGAAATGCGGCTCGTTCCATATCTCCCATTCGTTGACTTGGCCGCCGTATCGCTTGACCACGGCGGCGACATATTGCACAAACTTTTGCCGGGCCGCGGACGTCAGCGGAAACGCGTTGTCGGTCTTGAACAGGGACGGATATGCATGCGCATTGCCGTAATCGAGCAACACCAGGCTCTTGATGCCCATGCGCGAGGCCAGATCGAGCGCGCTGCCGAATTGCGACGGAAAGCTGAAAACACCCGGGCGCCTCTCGATTTCGGCCCAGGGCAACTCGCCGCGAATCCAGGAAAAGCCCGCATTCCTGATAATCGACAGCAGCACGTGCGGTGCGTAGGGCCCGTGATCAAAGGTTGCGCCGACCCCGAAATCGGGCGGCCCCAGCGCGCTGCGCGGCGGAATCGCCGCGAGATTGACGCGACGCTGCGCGATGACGCGGCCATTCGCTGCGAGCAATCGCGCATCGAGCAAATAGAACCCGATACTCGGCAGTTGCAGGTGCACGGTGGCCTCGTTCGCTCCGCCCAGCGGCACCTGTATCGTGGCGAGCGTTGCCGGGTCGGGTGCGCCGCTGGCCAGATATTCGTGCAGGCTCACCGCCAATCGCGCGCCGGCAGCCGGCGCCGGGACCACGGCAAAATGCAGCGTGCGCGGGCCCGCGCCGGGCGCGAGCAGCGATGTCGCCGGATCGCGCACGCTCAGGCTCACGCCGGGCTCGGCGCCGGGCGCAGCGCCCCCGTGGCATGCTAACGCCGCAGCAACGCCGAGACGGGCGAGAACCGCGCACACCCTCGGGCGGCGACGCCGCATCTCACGCCCCATAGCCGCTCGTGAGCGGCAGTGCGGCACCGGCGTCTGCCGAGTCCACGGCATAGGGACTGGCCGCTCGAGTGCCGTGGTTCAGGCGATGGTAGGCCAGCGCCACGAAAGCCCACGGCGCAAGATAAGAGAATTCAGGCACCGAGACCATCATCATCACGTAGACCGAAACCAGGCATTGGCGCAACGCCATCGATTTCTCCGACCAGTCGAGCCGGAACACCGGATACAGGAAGATGAAGGAGAACAGCAGCACACCGAGAATGCCGTTATTGACGAGCAGCGTCGAGGCCATGTCGGTCGATCTGACATAGCCGAATCCGATACCCACAAACTGATTGAGCAGCGGCAGCGACAGCCAGAATTTCACGCTGCCGAGAAAGTACCCGAAGCGCTCGTGCCCGGATGCGTTCTTTCCCTCGATCTTATCGAGAATGCCGTGCTGGTAGAACGCCAGCAGAGTGTGCCGAAACAGGTAGGCCAGCACCAGCATCGCCAACACGGCAAGCAGGCATTTCAGAACGTCGACTCGCATGCGCAATGCGCGCACGGCCAGCGCGCAGATCAGGCCGACCGCGGCAGTAGTCGACGCCGTGAGAATCAGCGAGATGCCGATGAGCAGCGAGGGCCAGCGCGAGCGGCTTGCCGCGCGCGCATAAATCCAATAGGGAAAGATCGAAAAAGCGTACATCGAGGGTTCGCCCGTCAGGCTCCTCAGGCGCTCGAACGTATGGCCGGCCAGCACGATACGCTGGCTGTCGAGCCGCGCCACCGCTTCCTTTCCCAGGGCGGTGCCAAAACCCCGGTTGGTCAGGAAGTCGCCCGTGTGACCGACGATGCTGAAGAACACGAATTCATAGAGGCCGAACAGCGCCATCAACACCCCGCCGGCAATCAGCACACGATCCCATCGCTCGTCGTAATAGACGAATACGAAGACACCGAACAGCATGACCGCGGCCAGATACAACGATTGCGTGAACAGGCTCGAGCGCATCACGAACGAGTGATCCGTGACGCGATTGAGAACCACGTCGTGGAACGATACGACGTAGTTCACCAGCAAGTCGGCGAATTGGCTCAACGCAAAAAACAACAGCCAGATCAGCACGCACATGCAAAGCAAGCCGAAATATCTTGGTCGCTCCTGCCCTCCCGCGACGCTCACCACGAAAAGCGAGAGGAAGCACATCATGAACGCCGGCACGGTGCCCTGCACGGTCGGCAAAATCAAAACCGAAGTCACCGGCGCGAGCAACGCCCACAGGAAGAAGTAACGATCGACGGTGCGTTTCATTCGGGTATCCGCTGCGTTGGACGAAACAGGACCGGCCCGGACGGTGTGCCGGGCACCTCTTTGGCAAGCACAGTACCGCCGTTTTGTTCGTCCCTGTGTGCGCTCGCGCACACAGGCCTCGATTCGGAGCTACTAACATGGGCACTGCAATTTGGGGCCGTTCGCGCCAAACGCGGGTTTGCCTTGCCGCGCGCATTGACGCGCCCCCTCTGCGGAGACCGAAGACACGATGGACAAGGCTATTTTCAGGAATTTCGCGATCAACTTCACCGGCCAGATCCTGCCGACATTCGTCTCCCTGGTCACGGTCCCGCTCTATATCCACCTGCTCGGCGTCGACCGTTACGGCTTCGTGGCCCTGACCGGGGTGTTCGTCGCCTATTTCGGCATGCTCGATCTCGGCATGGGTATCGCGACGGAAAACCGCGTTTGCAGAATCCACCTGGGCACCAGCGACACGCCGATCGAAGGCGTGTTCTGGAGCGCCTGCTGGGCGAATCTGGTGACCGGAATCGCCGGCGCGGTGATCATGTATTTCGCCGGCCTGCTCTACGTCACTCATTTTTCAACCGTGCAGCCGCCATTGCGGGGCGAACTGATCGATTCGCTTCCCTGGCTCGCGGGCTCGATCCCGGTGGCCAATGTCGGCGCGGTTTTCGCCGGCGCGATCTCCGGCGCGCAGCGCTTTGCCGTGCTCAATATGAATCAGACGATCGGCACGTTCATCGAACAATTATTGCCGCTGGGCGCAATCTGGGTGCTGGGCGCGCACCTGCCGGTCGTTATCGCCTCCATCGCGCTGGTGCGGCTGGGCACGGTCGTGGCGTTGGGCATCGCATCCTTGCGCATATTGCACATTCGACAAGTGCTGCCTCCGGTATTCAGGACGAACCGCGCGCTGTTCGGCTACGGCGGCTGGATCATGCTGACCACGGGTATCGCGATGATCGGCGACACACTCGACACGGTCATGCTGGGGATGACACTTGGCGCCCGCTTCGTGACGTATTACACGGTGCCGCAAAAGCTGGTGACACGCCTGAACCTCGTGGCGCTATCGCTTACGCGGACCTTGTTCCCTCGCCTGGTGGCCTGCGAACGCGAGCACGCCGACCAGATCGTACGCACCTCGCTGACATTTCTGACCACGCTGTTCACGCCCCTGGCTATCGTCTGCATTTTTGCCATCGGGCCCTTCCTGAGCCTGTGGATCGGCCATGACCTGTCGATCGTTTCCTCGCCGGTCGGGCGCATCCTGATCGTCGCGATCTGGGTATCCGGCCAATCGAATGTGTTGCGCGTGCTGATCCAGGCGCAGAAGAATCCGGCGACGCTGGCCCATCTTGGCCTGATCGAACTGCCGTTCTTTGGCGCGCTCCTGTGGTTCGCCACGTCGAATTTCGGCATCACCGGCGCGAGTATCGTGGTGGTCATCCGAGGGTTGATCGATTACTGCATCCTGCTGCGTCTGTCGCACATGGGCGCGCGTCGTCTGGTGCCGCCGATGCTGACGCACTTCACGTTCCTGGTCGCCAGCGTGTTGCTGGCCGATGCGTTGGATAGCCCCGCGCTGCTTGGCGCTGCCGGCTTGGTGATACTCGCAGCCAACGTGGGGTTGTCGTTCTATCGGCTGGCCAGTCTGCGCATCATGGCACAGACCCTATTCATCCGGCTCAATCTGCGCAAGAACCCATGAGCGGGCTCCGTTGTACCGTGTCGACGAATTCATTGATCCATGAAGATATTGCATCTTGCCAATCACTCGCAAAAAATCGGTAACGGCATCGTCAACGTGATGGTCGATCTGGCCTGCCTGCAGGCTCAGGCCGGCCACCAGGTCGCGGTGGCCTCCTCGGGCGGCAGTTTCGAGCCGTTGCTGACCCGTTACGGCGTGCAGCACCTCACGCTGGTGCAGACCAAGCACCCCTGGCGCGTGCCGGCCATGCTGCGGCAATTTCGCGGCATTGCCGACCGGTTTCAGCCCGATATCGTTCACGCCCACATGATGACCGGCGCGCTGCTGGCCTGGATGGCGCGCGCCCGTGCGCCCTACACCCTGATTACCACCGTGCACAACGAATTCCAGCGAGCATCCGACCTGATGAGGGTCGGCGATCAGGTGGTCGCGGTAAGCGAGGCGGTTGCGCAGGCGATGATCCGGCGCGGCATTGCGGCCGAGCGCATGAGCGTGGTGCGTAACGGCATCATCGGCGCGCCGCGCTTCCTGCATGACGAACCAGGCGGCGAGAGCGAACGCGCGAGCGCCGCGCCGCCCGCGCCCAGCATCGAGCGCCCGAGCGTCGTCACGGTCTCGGGTCTGTATAAACGCAAAGGTATTCACGATCTGCTGAGCGCCTTCCATATCGTGCGCGAGCAGCAGCCGCACGCCCACCTGTATCTGGTCGGCGAAGGACCGGACCGCGCCGCGCTGGAGGCGCTCTCCCGTCGGCTGGGCCTGACGCAGGCGGCGCATTTCATCGGCTACGTGAAGGATCCGGCGCCCTATTTCCGGCAAGCCGACGTGTTCGTGCTGCCCTCGCACAGCGAGTCGTCGTCGCTGGCGATCATGGAAGCCCGTGTGGCCGGATGCGCGATCGTCGCCACCGCGGTGGGCGGCATTCCGGAGACCCTCGCGCACGGCGCGGCGGGCCAGATGGTGCCGCCGTCCGACCCGGCCTCACTGGCCGAGGCAATCGTCGCGCTACTGCGCGACGAACAATGGCGCAAACACTGGCAAATGCGGGCCCGCGAGAACCTGGACGCACTCGGCGTCGATCACGTCTACAACGAATACCACCAGATTTATCTGGAGGCTCTGGCGCGCCGCGCCGCCAATCCGATTGACGAGACAAACAGAACACTGGACCGCGGTCGATAGTCTCGCACCCGCCCGCGCCCTGCTCAGTACCCGGCCGAATCCGGCGCGCTCGCGTAGGCATAGACGTAGCTACGCTTCTCGCCGCGCCGCGGCGGCATCGCATTGAAGATCGTCCCGGCCACCCGCGCCCCTGCCCGGCCCAGCCAAATCACGCTGTCCTCGATCTCGCGTTCGGTCTGCGCGTTCGGCCGCAGCACCAGCACCGTGGTGCCGGCGTGCCGCGCCAGAATCGGGGCGTCGGCCACCGCCAATACCGGCGGCGTATCGATCACGACCAAATCGAACCGTTCGCTGAACATCTTCAGCAGCCCTTCCATATGGCGCGTCGAGAGCAGCTCGGCCGGGTGCCCCGGCGTGCGTCCGGCCGCCAGGAACGACATGCCACCGACCCCGGCGGATTGAATCACCTGGGCAATTTCCGCGCGCCCCATCAACAACTCCGATAACCCCGGCGCATCGGGATGTCCGAAATGCGTCGCCAGGCGCCCGCGGCGCATGTCGCCGTCGATCAGCAACACGCGCTTGCCTGTCTCGGCCTCCAGCACCGCCAGATTGGCCGCGACGAAACTCTTGCCGGTCTCCGGCGTCGGCGCGCTCACCACCAGAATGTTGTTGGTTGCGCTGGCAGCCCCTGACTGCAGAGCGGTGCGCACGCTGCGCAACGCTTCGACAGTCACGTCGTGCGGACGATTGACCGCCATCACACCACGCGGCGCGCGGATTTCTTCGCCGCTGCCTGGCTCGGCCGGCTCGAGCGCGCGCGAGCGCGCGGACGCCTGGGCCGGAGGGGGAATGGCGAGTGCGGGCCGCAGGCGCGGCTCGAGGTCTCCAGGCCGCTCATCGTGCGCGGCGAGCAACTGCCCCTGCGCGGCGCCGGCAAGCCGGCTTTGCTGATTACTGAAAGCGATAGTGCCGAACACCGGTAAGCGCAGACGTTGCTCGACCAGCAGCGGGTCATCGATGCGCGACGAAAGCTGCCGCCGCAGCAACACATACAGGGCGCCAAGCAGCAAGCCGAGCAGGGTCGCGACGGCGACGATCAATGCACGTCGCGGCCGGATCGGCTTTTGCGGTACCAAGGCGGTGTCGACAATCCGCACGTTGCCGAAATTGCTGGCGCGCGTGACCGACAGTTCCTGCGCCCGGTTGACCATCGCCACATAGATCTCGGAGGCGACTTTTTCATTGCGGGTCAACTCGGCAAGCCGTCGCTGCGAGGCCGGCAGGTTGTCGAAACGGGCGGTAAACGAGTGTTTGTAGCCCTCGAGTTCGGCGAGCTGCTGGTCGATGTTGCGCACCTCGGGACTGTTGGCCGTGAAACGCGACAGCAATTGTGTGCGCTGCAGCTTGAGCGCGGCGATTTGCCGATCGAAATCGATACCGCCGCGCAAATAGGATTGACTCTCCCGATCCGGCTCCATGGTTCCCGCGTGCGTCCGGTACTGGCTAAGCTTGCGCTCGGCGTCGTCGAGCTCGGCGCGCAGGCGAGGCAGCTCGCCCTGCACGAAGGTGAGCATTTTATTGGCCTCTTCCTGGTGGCTCGCGGCGTTCGCGGCAAGATAGCCCTGCACCACCGCGTTGGTTACCTGCATGGCCAGCACGGGGTTGCTGTTCTCGTAGGAAACCTTGACTACGCCCGTGTTTTTCCCCTCCTCGACGACCTGCAGATGACGCAGCATGAGATTCACCGCGGTGATGTCGTCATAGCGTGTCACGGTAAATCGTGTGTGCGCACGTGCGCTCAGGCGATTCACCAGCACGGTGACGCCGGCGCCCTGCGCCGGCACGCCGACCTCGCCCGTGACCAGCAATGTGCCGGCCGGATCATAGAGGCCGAAGCGCCGCCCCGGCAGCACGCGCAGTTCCAGCGGCTTGTTTTGTAGCTCGGGCGGCACGTGAAGTTGTCCGATGCTCACCGCCTCGCCACCCCACGCGTAATTTTCCAACCCGAACCATGGGGCGGCCGGGTGCCCGTCCTTGGCGAATTTCTCGGCGATGCTGCCGATGAGGGGCAGGCGCTGGGCCGCGACATGAATATCGAGGTGGAATCGCTTGATTGCGGGCAGCAATATCTCGCGACTCTTGACGAGCTGGATTTCCGTGGCCGTATCGGGATTTTCCGGCAGTGTCATTTGCTTTTGCCGGTTACCGATACCCAGCTCATTGGCATTTGGCGGGCTCACCCGCAATAGCGCGTTGGCCGAATAGATCGGCTGCGCCAGGAACGCGTAGAGTGCGCTGAAAGCAACCAGGATGGCGGTAATCAACAGCACGACCCGAGCCTTGTCGGCGACGAGCCGCAGCGCTTCGCGCGGCGTGACCGCACCGCTGCCGCGGCGCAGGGGGACCGCGCCCCATTCGATATTTCGCACACTCATATTGGCTTTCCTTTCATCCCGTCAGGGGTGCACGGTGCTGATCAGGTAGAGCGATTCGACCGACGGCAGCACCTGGTTGAGCAGACGGTTGAGCGAGACCAGCGGGGCCGTGCCGACGTACACCACGTCCAGTGGCTTGAGCGAGAACTCGGTGGACAACAACAGCGCGTCGACCTGCGTCATGTCCAGCCGGAAGATTTCCGGTTGGGTCGGATCTTTCGGGGTACGCCGAATCACCAGGACCTGCCGGGGCTGGGCCGACGTCGGATTGATGCTGCCGGCCCTGGCCAGTGCATCGGCCAGCGCCATATGTCCGTTGTTCATGAACAGCACCGAAGGCTTGCTGATTTCGCCGATCACGAACACGCGGCTGTCGTTGTGGTTGGGTACGTCGACGATATCGCCGCTGCGCAACGTCATGTTTTGCGATGCATCGCCATGGCGCATCACAGCATTGACGTCGAGCACGAAGACCTTGTTGCCGCGCGTGACGCGCACGCGCTGCAAATCGGCATCGGGCAGCGCGCCGCCGGTGCGGGCGATCGCGTCGACCACGCTCAGCGGGCTGTCGGTGATCGGCAATGTGCCGGGACGTTTGATGTCGCCAGTGACTTCGACTCGCTGGCTGCGATACTGCAGTATCGAGACGTCGACCTGCGGATTCTTCAGGTGATCGCTCAGCATGCTTGTCAGCAGCCTCGCGGCGTTGGCCGGCGTCTTGCCGCCAACGGCGACGCGGCCCAGCGTGGGAAAGAATATCGTGCCGTCGGCGGCCACTCGCTCGCGCACCGTGCCCACGCCATTGCCGCCCGCGCCGGACAGGCCGGTTATGGTTCCGCTCGTCTGATCGCCCGTGGCGGCATTCGTTGGTGTGCGTTGCTGCGGCAATGCTCCATCGCTCGCGCTGAGTTCCGGATGCCCCCAGATCGTCACGCCGACGATATCCATCGGGCCGATGCGGTACTCCTGCAAAGCCGGGTGCGGCTCGCCGGCCGGGGTCGGACTCGCTGGTCCGTCGGCCGCCGCGGCTTTGGCTTGCGCCAGGATGACCGCCGGGGTAATCAGATGGACTTTATACGCGGTGTGGCCGGTGGGCTCGTTCAGGTTATCCCGCATGCGCGAGGCATCCAGGTGCGGGCCGGGCGCCAGCGCGCAACCTGAAAGCGCGGCGATCAGGCTCAATGAGAATAGCGTTGTTTTGATCGTCATCATCGTCTCCGTTCACGGCGGCGCGAGGCGCTCATCAAGATCGAACCAGTGGGCGGGCATGGCATCAGAAAGCATTCTTCCCGACAAAGCCCTTCATCATGGTCAGCACAATGATCTTGATGTCGAACCAGAACGACCAGTTCTGCAAATAGAACAGATCGAATTTCACCCGCGCTTCCATCTTCCCGACGGTCCTGGTCTCGCCCCGATAGCCGTTGACTTGCGCCCAACCGGTAATGCCGGGCTTGATTCGGTAGCGGTACATGTAGCCGTCGACCAGGTCTTTGTACAAATCGTCGTGCTCGACGGCATGCGGGCGCGGACCGACCACCGACATTTGCCCCATCAGCACGTTGATGAATTGCGGCAGCTCGTCCAGGCTGGTGCGCCGCAGGAATGCCCCCAGCGGCGTAACGCGCGGATCGTTGCGGCTGGCCTGGATCACGCGCCCCGGTGAGCCGCCATGGATTTTCATGGTGCGGAACTTCAAGATATCGAATAGCTGCCCGTCGACGCCTTTGCGCTTTTGCCTGAACAACACCGGCCCGGGCGACGAGAGCTTGACCAGGATCGCAATCACGCAAAACAGCGGCAGCATCGGGATAAGAACAAACGCGGCAAACAGACGATCGAACACGAGCTTCGGCCATAGCCGGAATTCCGGAACCGGACTGGCTGCGACATTGATGGCGGGCATGCCCAGAATGTCGGTCAGGGCATGGTTGAAAAGAGAGACGCTGCGCACGTCGGGCAGGAAGCGCAGGTCGACGAAGTCGTGCCGGAACTCCCGCATGAAACGCTGGATGGTGTGCTCCTCGGACAACGGCAATGCCAGCCAGATTTCCGCGATTTTGCGCTGGCGCACCAGTCTGGCGAGATCGTCGAAGCGCGTCATCACTGCAACGCCGGCCACGCTGGCGCCCGAGGCGGCATTTTCGTCGAACACGCACAGCGGCGTGAAGCCGGCCTCTCCGGCCGCGCCCATGTGCTCGATGATGCTGCGGCTGTGACTCTCCGGTCCGACGATTGCCACGGCTTTGTGATTGATGCCGACACGCCTGAGCCGCTGCAGCGCGAGGTGCGCAAGAATCCGGGACGCTACCAGCAGGCACGCCGAGATGAGCGTTGCCAGACCGAGCCACAAGCGTGAAATGCTCTCGGCGCGATGCAGCGTGAACAGAAACACAACGCCGACCAATGTCACCAGGAGCCAGGCGCTAAGCACTCGCCAGGCCAGTCGCGCGAGCCGCTGCCCACGCCATGACCGATACACCCCAGCATTGGCAAACACCACCAGCAGCAGCGCGCAGTGTACGGCCGTTATCGATTTCTCGAAATCGCCAAGACCGAACGCGCCGTGAAAGCGCAACATGTGCGCGATCGTCGCGCCCAACACGACCAGGCAAATGTCTGTCAGACGTGCGGTCATGCCCCAAATCGACATCGCGTATCTCCTGATATCCTGCCTCCAGCACGGCCTTGGCGTTCGCCTCGCCCAACAGGCGCGCTCAACGCGACGGCACCAGCTGCAGCAACTGACCCGATTGCATCACCTGAGGGGGCGCGCTATCGGGCAGCAATCGCGCGAACTCTCTCTTGATGATGCCGTAGCACTCGCAGGCCTGTCGCTCCAGCCCCGGCCGATCGAGTATCGAAATGTGCCCACGCCGCCCCTGGATCAGGCCGGCGTCCTGCAGCACTTTCACAGCCGCGGTCACGCCCTCGCGACGCACGCCAAGCATGTTGGCGATCATGTCCTGCGTCGTATCGATTTCCGGCGATGTCAGACGATCCTGCGTCAGTAAAAGCCAGCTGCAGAGTCGCTCTTTTATCGAGTGCCGTCTGTTGCATAACGCACTTTGCGCAACCTGCGCCATGCGAGCCTGGAAATAAAGCAACATGAGATGCTGGAGATAGCCGCCACGCTCGAATTCGCGCTTGAACAGGCGTGCGTTGAGTACATAGCTATAACCTGCGTGACGCACTTCCGCCCGGTCGAGCGTCACACCCTCGCCAGCGACCACCGATACGCCCACCATGCCTTCGGACCCGACCGAGGCAACTTCCATGGTCAAGCCGTCTTCCTGCAGGTAGAGAATTGAAACGATTGCCGTGGTAGGGAAATACACTGAATCGAATGTCTCTCCGACGTCGGAGAGCAGGCGGCCCACTTTGAGCCGCACCAATCGCAGGTTGGGCTCCAGCGCGGCCCACTCGTCCAATGGCAGCGCGCTGAGCAGGCCGTTTTGATGAATCGACTGCGGATCACCTCTTGCATCCGGCATGATCTACCTCTTGAGTTCATTGAGATAAGAATCCCCGGACAACGGATTATTTATAAAAATTATTTCCGTTCCTTCTTTGTTGCTACACGCTCCAGGGCAGCCTTAAGAGGAACAAAAGGACAGTGATCTGCTGAGGCAATATCTCAGCGATCGCGCAAGCCTCATTTCGACCGGGAACCGCGTCAATGTTTCATCGAGGACGCGTCACTCTGGAGGTTACCTGCGATTCTATGACCGGCTTTTGATCCGGCCAATCGGGAAATCGCTACCCGTTGTATCGACGCACGGAGAATTGTTTCAGATTGAAACAAGGCACGGCGCGATGGCTCGTCCACATGGTAGATATGCGCGGCTCTCTTTCATTAATATGATTCGAAAATCGAGCATGTAACATCTCGACACAATTTTCATGTCGCTCACGCAACACCGGAGGCGCCCTCCACCGCGTCAACCGGTACCAACTCGGCGATGGTTCGGCTCAGATTGGCGATGCTCTGGAACAGTTCCCGCGTGAGCATCTCGTCGGGGATCTCAATGCCAAACTCGTCCTCGACGGCCAACAGAATATGGACGGTCACCAGCGACGACAGCCCGGCGGCGTAGAGATCATCCTCGTCACGCATATGATCGACAGGTATTTCCAGATGAACGCGCTCCGACAGAATGCTTCGTAGCGTCCGATTGATATTGGCTTTTTCCCACATGGCGCACTCGCAGAAGATAGAAGGATCGCGGCACCCCGTTGCACCCATCGACCTCATCGGCGATTGCTGTTGACGGGCTTTCGGCAGGGCCGCGGAACCACTCGGTTTTTGCATCGTATGTCGCGTCAAAAACGCCAACCGTGCGCTAGCGCACACAGCTTTTGCAGCTAAGGGCGTAACTTCGAACCGCCTCGACGCCCATTTCCGCACGCACGCATTTTCGATTTTCTTGCGCGCGATCGCTGGAGAGGAACATCAAATTTGACGATGCGAGAATAAACATGGATTGGAAATATGCTGAGTTCACACAACTGAGCACGCCTGAGCTGTACGCGATACTGAGCGTACGCAGCGCAGTTTTCGTTGTCGAATACGCACACATTCATCTCGACATCGATCACCGGGACCCGGGTGCGTTGCATGTCGTCGCTCTCGAACCCGCACAGGACACACCCCAGGTAGCGGCCTACGCACGGCTGCAGCCAGGCGACGAGCAGGACCCTGAAATCACCATCGACCGTCTGCTCACGGCATCGCATCGGCGCGATGACGATACGCGCGATCATCTGGTCGCACACGCACTAGTGGCTGCTCGCACCAGGTGGCCCGAGCAGCCGATTTACCTCAATGTCCCGGCGGATCAGGCAACCCTCTACGAGCGGTTCGGTTTCAAAAAAGCAGTCGGCCCATTTCTCGACTATGGCATGTCGTTCCTGACCATGGCCTGGCGGCCGACCCCCGCCGGCCGGCGGCGTCGCGCCATCGCCGGCGGGTCGTCTCAACAACGGGCTATCTCGGCCGCGGGTGAATTGCCCGAGCAGGTGGCCGTCATTTTGGGAGCCCTATCATGAATACCACGCATGCCACGCGAGCATCTTCAGCCGACTCCCTAGCCGCCCTGCCCGACGCGCCCCCGACTTCCATCAGACACATTCAGCCGGTTGTGCTGGCCGGCGGATCGGGAACCCGTCTTTGGCCTCTATCTCGCGAACATCATCCAAAGCAAATGGTTGGATTGCTAAGTAATGACTCGCTTCTTGAAGAAACCGTACATAGACTGGACGGCTTTTCCGGGGCGTTCGACGTCGCCGACGAATGGATCCTGGTGTGTGGCGAGAATCATCGCTTCATGAGCGCCGAGCTGCTGCGGCGCGGCGGCCGCGCCGCACGGATCGTACTCGAGCCCGATCCGCGCAATACGGCCCCGGCACTCACCGTTGCGGCTCTTGCCGCTGCCAGCGGCGAACAGGATCCGATCCTGGCGGTCATGCCGGCCGATCATGCGGTTACCGATAACGCGGCTTTTCAACTCGCTTTGTCGAAGGCTGCCACGTATGCCGCGGACGGTGCCATCGTGGCGCTGGGCGTGATACCGCATCGGGCGGAAACCGGCTATGGCTACATTCGCGTCGGCATGGCACTTGGCCGGGAAGGCGGCTACGTGCTCGATCGCTTCGTTGAAAAGCCCCACCGGGAACTCGCTGAGCAATACCTGCGCTCCGAAGAGTATTGGTGGAACAGCGGAATTTTCGTGATGCGCGCCTCCGTGTGGCTGGCCGCCATCAAGACATTGCGGCCCGACATCTTCGAAGCGTGTGCCGCCGCATATCGCGGCGTCACCAACGATGCATCGTTTTCCCGCCTCGACGCGGCGGCATTCGATCAGTGTCCGGCCGACTCGATCGATTACGCGGTGATGGAGCGGCTTGGCGAGGACGCCCGCTTTCCCGGTGTCGTTGTGCCGCTCGATGCGGGCTGGTCGGACATTGGCTCATGGGACGCCATCTGGGAAATCATGCCCAAGGACCACGAAGGCAACGTCGCGCGCGGCAAGGTCGTGTTCGAGCAGAGCACCGACAGTCTGGCCCACTCGGAGGGCCGCCTGATCGCCTGTATCGGACTGCGCGGAGTCGTGGTCATCGAGACGGCCGATGCGGTCCTGGTGGCAGACAAGCAGTATGCGCAACAAGTCAAGGCGGTGGTCGGCCGCCTCAGATCCGACCACGGTGCCGAGGTCAGCGACCATCGCAAGGTGCACCGCCCCTGGGGTTGCTATGACTCGGTCGATACCGGCGAGCGCTTTCAGGTCAAACGGATTATCGTCAACCCCGGCGCCAGCCTGTCGCTGCAGATGCACTACCACCGCGCCGAACACTGGGTGGTGGTGCGCGGCACCGCCAAGGTGACGTGCGGCGAGAAATCGTTTCTGTTGACCGAGAACCAGTCGACCTTCATCCCGTTGGGTACCACGCATCGACTGGAAAACCCGGGCAAGACGCCGCTTGAAATCATCGAAGTCCAATCCGGCGCCTATCTCGGCGAGGACGACATCGTCAGGTTCGAGGACCGGTTCGGGCGCGCGTGAGAAACGGCAGCGCCGGGCCAGGCCAGCACTGGGCAAGCCTCAACGCCTACAATCGCGTCTGTCAGAGGAGCGCTCGGGGCGCTGGCGATACATTGGCATAAGCGCACTTCTTATCACTCAGATCCGGGCGGATGACTGCGGTTACGCCAAACGATCGTTTGCCGCGATGCTCGGTTCCGCTCGTGACTTTCTCCGGCCATGCGCGGCGCCGATTGTGCGAAATCTCGCACAACCGCCTCATGTCAATCAAAGGATATGCCCAGCCAATGGGGCTTGCGCGCCGCCGCGCTGCTGGCCCGACTCTTGCTAACTTCAACGGCGACATTCAAACCTGCCACCGAAGTTACAAAGGAGACAATCGTTATGGCCTGGACCAAGCAGCAAAAGAGCGTTGCGCTCGCCAGTTTTCTCGGTTGGACGCTCGATGCGTTCGACTTCTTTCTGATGGTTTTCGTACTGAAGGACATTGCCAAGGCGTTCGACGTCGAGATCACAAGTGTGACGATCGCGATCATGCTCACACTAGCGCTGCGCCCGCTAGGCGCCCTGATCTTCGGGCGGCTCGCCGATCGCTTTGGCCGGCGCCCGGTGCTGATGGCCAATATTCTGCTTTTTTCCGTGCTCGACCTGGCCTCCGGCTTCGCCACGAGTCTCACTATGCTGCTCGTGCTTCGGTGCCTGTTCGGTGTGGCAATGGGCGGCGAATGGGGCGTGGGATCGGCGCTCACGATGGAGTCGATTCCGGCAAAATCGCGCGGCATCATGTCGGGCATCCTGCAAGCCGGCTACCCGGCCGGCTATCTGCTGGCCTCCGGCGTATTCGGCCTACTGCACGACACGATCGGCTGGCGCGGCATGTTCGTGATCGGCATCGCGCCCGCGCTGGTAGTGCTCTTCATCCGCCGCAACGTGCCCGAGTCGCCGACCTGGCAGCGCGGCGCCGGCAAACCCCGTCCAAGCATCGTCGCGGTGTTCGCACGCGAATGGAAGCTGGCGCTGTATGGCATTGTGCTGATGACCGCCTTCAATTTCTTCAGCCACGGCACGCAGGACATGTACCCGACTTTCCTGACGGTCCAGCACAAGTTGTCGGCGCACATGGTCGGGCTGCTGGCCGCGACCTCGGCGATCGGCGCGATCATCGGCGGCATCGTGTTCGGCGCGCTCTCGGAGCGCATCGGCCGGCGCAAGGCAATCGCTATCGCCGCCCTGCTCGCGCTGCCGGTGCTGCCGCTGTGGGCGTTCTCGACCGGCAGCCTCGCACTCGGCATCGGCGCATTCCTGATGCAGATTTCGGTGCAGGGGGCGTGGGGCGTGATTCCAGCCCATTTGAACGAACTCTCGCCCGGCGAGGTGCGTGCGACTTTCCCGGGGCTCATTTACCAACTGGGCAACTTCCTCGCGTGCGCCAACGCAACGCTGCAGGCCGGCATCGCGGCCAATCACGGCGGCGACTACGGTTATGCCATGGCGTTGGTCGCGGGCATCGTCGCGATCGTCATCAGCGTGCTGATCATGTTCGGTCCGGAGCGGCGCGGCACACAAATGCAGATGACCGAGTCGGCCAGCCAGGGCGAAACCGATACGCCGAGGTTTGTGGCGTCACCGGCGACGCATTGACGCACGATGCAACAACCGGGGCTTCAGTTCAGTCAGAAGACCCGGTCAATGCCGACTCGCCGCACGAGTCGGGCAAGGTAATTGAAGCGCGCCACGGGACACGCAAGCTTTCAGCACGCTATCGCTTGCCGCCGGCGAGTTTGAAGGCCTGTGGTTGCCTGCGCTGGGGTGCATCGCGATGCACCCCAGCGCAGGCCCGAGCGCGAGCATGCCGAAGCCGCCTTGCCAGCCGAACTTGGTCACGACCGCCGGCACCAGTTGAATACTCACCGTGGTCAGCAAAAAGCCGGCGCAGGTTTGCACGGTCAGCAGCGTGCCGATCGATTCAGGCTCGGCCACGCCCACCGGCGGCATACTCGAATTGCTGGAAGTCGTTTTGCCAGCGCAGGTGAGAATCCCGTATCCGGCCACGGCGTTTGCCTTTCAGCACCAGCAGATCTGGGTGCGCCAAGGAACGCTGATTTTCGAGGAGGGATCGCAAGCTCATCGCCTGGAGACTGGCGACTGCCTGCAGCTCGGCCCGCCAACGGATTGCACTTTCTTCAATCCGGGCTCCGACCCGTGCGTTTATGTCGTGGCGCTGGTGCGCCGCTAGAACGCTCCTGGCGATGGCGCCTGATCAGTCGAGCAACCCGCGCTCGACCAACAACGCATGCACCTGCGCGAGGCGCAGCTTCGGATCATCCTGGCTCAGCAGCGTTTGTTTCAGGTCTGGCGGCAGCGCCAGCAACTCGCTCCAGCGGTTGGCGACCCAGCCACACTCGTCGAGCCGAAACGGCGCGGCTATCGGCATCTGCTCGATGGGCACCGCCTGCTTCTGCAGACGCGCGATAAGCCGCCCCAGTGCGTCGGCACTGCCCTGCAGCGCCGCTGGAACCGGCACGACAGGATCGTCTTCGAGCGTCACGCACTGCCCCTGCCACAAGCCGTATTTGCCTGGCTCGGTCGATCTCAGCCGAAAACGTGTCGTGCCGACACAAGTCAGCTCCAGGAGTGCCGGCATCGGTGCCTCGCAGGATTCGATCCGGGCCATCGTACCGACCGACCCAAGCAGCTCGGTCTTGCCCGGCTGGCGCACCTCATTGCCCTCGAGCAGTATCACGACGCCGAACTCCGTCCCCTCGGCCAGGCATCGGCGGATCATATCGAGATAGCGCACTTCGAAAATGCGCAAATGCAATACGCCGGATGGAAACAGCGCATTGCTCAACGGAAACAGCGGGATGGGTGGCGGCAGCGACATGCCGCCATGATGACACAGCCGCGGGGCGCTACAACAGCGTGTTGCCGATTGCGTCTCGGAGATTGTCGCGCCGGCGCACGGGCCGGTGACCGCGCATTGCAGACAGAAGCTCTGCGGCCGGGCACGTCAAAAGCATCGGCAGATGCAGTGAAAGGCCCCGCCGATCTTGATGCCGCGATTCAGTGGACCCGGCCAGCATCGCGCAGCACCCACAGCAAGCCGGCCAGCGGCAGGATGGGAATGGCTGCGCACAGCAGCACCGCCCGATCGCCGAATTGGTCGATCACCAGGCCGAAGGCAAGCGGTGCGGCCACCGTGATTAGGTTGCTCACGGCCTGAAAGCCCGCGTTCGCACGCGGCAGCTCCTCGATCGGCACCGCGTCCGCGACCAGCGCGAGGGCGACCGGGTAGGTCAATCCGTGCGGCGCGCCGAGAATTGCCAGCGCAAACATGAAAAGACCGATGCCGTGACCGAACGCCAGGAGACCGATGCCGCACAGCGTGGCCGCGACGCACACACCGAACAATCTCAAGCGATGTCCGACGGCAGGCCAACGCGTCAGTGCAACGCGGCAGAGGAACGAGACCGTGAAGAAGATTGCAATGCCCACCTCGGTGGTCGAAGCGGGGATGTGATACAGGGACTTGCCGATCAGGCCGATGAAAACGACGACCAGCGAGAAGGGAACCATGTAAACCGCCTGGCCGCATACGGCAAGGCACCACTTCTGGTTGCGAAACAGCGACCCGAGGCCCGCCATCGATGCCCAGAACGAGGCCGGCGCCGCAGGCGCCGCGTCGGTCGTTGCCTGGCTTTGGCGTGTCACCCTGGCACCGATCAACGCGATCGGCAGAAACGCCAGATACGCCGCCGACAGGTGCTCATGCGCGGCTGACAGGACAACAGACTCGTAGATCGGGCCAAGCGTAAGACTGATCGAGAGCACCAGCGCCAACGTGGCAAAGGCGCGCCCGCGAGTCGCGTGGGTTCGGTCGCCCTGGTTCGACGCACGCTGGCCGATGGCAGTGGCCGCGCTCGGCAGCACAAGGCCGCCCGCGACACCCAGAAGCAGCGCGCCGACCAGGAGCATGAACTGGGCCGGGATGAGAAAGCTCACGAGCGAGGCGGTCATGAAGAGCAGGCCCACGTAGACCGCCCGCTGTGCGGCACTGGTGCTCAGATGCGCGGTGATCAGCAGCATGGTGAGCACGGCAACCAGGTTGGCACCGGCCGCGATCGCCCCGATCGCCGCGCTGCCGAGTCCCAGGGACACGCCCAGCAGCGAGAGCGTGGTCTGCGCCATGTTCTGCGTCGCGCGGAACGCGCCGGTGGCCGTCAGCAAGGGGGTCGTCTCCGATTCCCTCACTCGCTCGAGTAATCTGCTCGCATAACGGATTGTCATGCGGCACCTCCCCATGCAACGGAAAAGGCGCGCGAATGCCGTTCGATTCCGTCGTGTCGGGCCTCGGCAGGACGGCAGTGCGCGTCAATACCCGTCTTGCCGCACGACCGGTACCACGAATCGGTGAAGTCGCCGGAACGGGTCATACGGCACGCTCGGCATGTTTGGCGATGGCGTCGCAAGACGAGATGACGCATTGGCAACTCGCGTCAGGGATGAAGATATGCGGGTTCATGAAGGCAATCAGGAGCGCGCCGACACGGCCAAGCCCCTTTTAAATCCGGACGTTCGCGCGCTTTTACAGGTTTTTCTTGTTCTTTGCCGAACAAGGGATGGTGCCGGGGACCGGACTCGAACCGGCAAGCCCGAAGGCGGCGGATTTTCTTCACACTGCGTCTTTCGACGCCAGCTGGGCTGTTCGTGCGCTGGACTATGCCTTCGCCTTGGCGTGTGCTTTAGGCGCCCCCCGTCTAGTCTCTACACCTTCCCGCCGCTTGCGCGCCGGGCTTGGCTCGGCGTTGCCTCGGCCCGGGGCCAGGGGTTTCGCCGAATTTGAAGGGTTCTGCACCGCCCGTTTCCGGGCGGGCACTCAAGTATTTAAGTCCGCTATGTTTACCAATTTCATCACCCCGGCACGGGGGACAGCATTCTACCATTGCGCCGACACCCGCTGCCAGCGGTTGTCACGGTGGGCGTGTATCATGTCTGGAAGCATGGCCCCGCGATCTCTATTGGAGAGTTGACGATGCTGGAAAATCTCGACCGAATCGCTCATTCCCTGGACGCTATCGAGTCCGCCGCGCGTGGCGTCGCCATCCGCTTTCCCGAGGCGTCGCAGGAGCTCTATACGGCGCTGATGGAAGTTCGCAATGCGATCGGCCTGGTCGCGCAGGAGGTGGTGCGCATCGAGCAGGAGCTGCACGCGAATTCCGGCAATGGGCAGTCCTGAGCGCGCGCACCGCCATGCGCATCGCAATGTTACTTGTCCCGACGCGGTGACGTCGTTAAGATAAATCTTGCGCGACACGCCGGTTCGCGCAGGTTCGGCCGGCACAGTGTCGCAATCCCCATCTACCGATCCAAGCGATCGCAGCCCGGGAGAACCTATGAGCGCAGTTCACGCCGCCCTGCAGGACACCGCGGATCCTGGAACATCCATGCTGGCGCAGCGCTTTGCCGTCGTCCGGCGCGCCTCGATCGACCTCTGCGCCGGATTGACAGAGGCGGACATGACAGTGCAGTCGATGGATGACGCCAGCCCGCTCAAGTGGCATCTGGCTCACACCACATGGTTTTTCGAAACCTTTCTGCTGATTCCATGCAGTCCGAATTATTCACCGTTCTCCGCCGATTTCGCCTTTCTTTTCAACTCGTACTACGAAGCGGCCGGTCCGCGGCACCCTCGCCCGCTTCGCGGCCTGCTGACCCGTCCGACACTGCCAGAGGTGTTGGCGTATCGCGCGCACGTCGATGACGCCATGGCTTTTCTGATCGAGGCCGCGCAGGACGACGCGACCCTCGCGCTGATCGACCTGGGCTTGCACCATGAGCAGCAGCATCAGGAGCTGATGCTCACCGACGTGCTGCATCTGTTCGCGCAAAATCCGCTGCGCCCGGTCTACCGCGCGGCCAACCCGGCGCAGCCTGCGACAGCCGCGCCGGTGCTTGGCGATTTGCACGACTGGGTGGCAGTGAACGGTGGGCGCTTCACTGTCGGCCACGACGGCAATGGCTTCGCATTCGATTGCGAGGGACCGAGTCACGACGTTTTGCTACGCGATTTCGCGCTGGCCGCGCAGCCGGTTACCAATGCGCAATGGTGCGCTTTCATCGATGACGGCGGCTATCGCAATCCAGCGCTGTGGCTCTCGGACGGATGGCAAACCGTCCAGCGCGAGGCGTGGGAGGCACCCCTTTACTGGGAGCGTCGCGACGACCGGTGGTGGCGCATGACCCTGCATGGCATGCACCCGCTCGATGCGCACGCGCCGGTCAGTCACGTCAGCTATTTCGAAGCGGATGCATTTGCTCGCTGGGCCGGCAAGCGCCTGCCGACCGAATTCGAATGGGAAGTCGCCGCGCGCGGCACTGCGACGCACGGCCATTTCGCCGACAGCCTCTGGCTCGACCCGCTATCGGGCGCCAACGCGTCGGCGGCGCGGCTGCGGCAGATGTTCGGCAGCGTCTGGGAATGGACCGCCAGCCCCTACATGTCGTATCCCGGCTTTCGCCCCGCCGCGGGTGCCGTCGGCGAGTACAACGGCAAGTTCATGTGCGGCCAGTTCGTGCTGCGCGGCGGCTCCTGCGTCACGCCGGCCGGTCACATCCGCGCCACCTACCGGAATTTTTTCTACCCACACCAGCGCTGGCAATTCACCGGTCTGCGTCTGGCGGAGGACCGCTAGTGTCATCGAACCCATTATCCGCATATGCCTGTCCGTCGCTGCCGCAAGACGCCTTTGCCAGCGCCACGCTCGAAGGCCTCGGGCGCTCGCAGAAGATCATCCCCTGTGCGTGGCTCTACGATCAGCGCGGTTCGGAGCTTTTCGAGGAAATCACCCAACTCGACGAGTACTACCCGACCCGCACCGAAATCGGCATTCTGCAGGCCTGTGCGCCATTGCTGGCCGAGGCGATCGCGCCCGGCGCGGTGGTCGTCGAGCTGGGTAGCGGCTCGAGCCGCAAGACGCCGCTGCTGTTACGCGCGCTGCGCGAGCCGCATGCCTATGTGCCGGTCGATATCGCGGAAGACTTCTTGCGCGCATCGGCCAGCGCGCTCGCCGCGGATTTCCCCGAACTGACGGTATTGCCGGTGGTAGCCGACTTTACGCAGCCGTTCCACCTGCCGCCGCAGGTCAGCGGCACGCCGCACCCGCGCCTCGGTTTTTTCCCGGGTTCGACCATCGGCAATTTCACGCCCGCCGAGGCGGTGCGCTTCTTGCAGCATGCCGCCAGACTACTGGGGCACAACCGGCGCATGGTGATCGGCGTCGACGCCACCAAGGATCCCGCGGTATTGGTGCCCGCCTATAACGACAGCCGGGGCATCACAGCCGAGTTCAACCTGAATCTGCTGCATCGCATCAACCTGGAGCTGGGCGCCGATTTCGATGTGAACGCGTTCCGCCACGAAGCGCGCTACCACGACAGGCTGGGACGCATCGAGATGCATCTGGTCAGCCAGCGCAAGCAGATCGTCAATCTGCTCGGGCACCGTTTCTCTTTCGAGGCGGACGAGACGATCCACACCGAGAATTCCTACAAATATTCGGTCCCGGAATTCCAGGCGCTGGCCGCCTCGGCCGGCTGGCACCCCCAAGCGGTATGGCAGGACCCGGCTGGACGCTTCAGCGTGCATCTTTTGAGCAATATTGTCTCGGAAACAGCGTAATTCGTTGCTGCTATGTTGCGGCGCAACAATGGTGGCCGTATCATTCGGGAAAACCCTTAGGAGCTTTCTCATGACCACCCAAACGATGACCGCCTCTTCCTCGATTTTTGCCAAACTTGGCCGCCTGTTGGCCGAGATGTGGGATGCGCACGCGCGCACCTACGAGATCGTGGCCGACAACTACAAAGCCGGCTCGCACAGCAACCGCCTGCCGCGCTGACCGGCTTCACCGGCCGGAATCGCCATAGCGACCGGCCGTAACGCCTTAATCGAGTTCGCGCCCGGCGAATTCGCGAATCGGCCATAGCGCCAGCAGCGACGCTGCGCCGCAGCCGATCACGTACCACGAGGGTGACAGCGGGTCGCCGGTGACCTTGATCAGCCAGGTCACGATGAACTGCGCGAAGCCGCCGAACAGCGCCACGCCGACGCTGTAGACGATCGCCATGCCGGTTGCGCGCACGGCTTTGGGAAACAGCTCCGGCATGATCACGATGGTCGGCACCCCGCTCATCGCATTGAGCAGCGACATCACGGCCACCACCGCCAGCAGCATGCCGACGCTCGGCCAGCCGTGCAGCAGCCAGAAGGCCGGATAGATCAACGCGATGATCGCCAGGCGCGACCACAGAATCAGCGGCTTGCGTCCCCAGCGGTCGGACCATGCGCCGAACAATGGCGACGACACGAAGGTGATCAGACCCGCCATCACGCCGGCGAGCATCGCTACTTTCATCGACATGCCGAGGATGCGGATCGCGTAGGTCGGGATGTAGAACAGCACGATGTAGTTGGCCACCGTGCCGCCGACGGTCAGCACGATACCCAGCAGCGTGATGGTGCGATGCCGGCCGAGCACTTCACGCACCGAGCCGTGCGGCGCCTCGGCCGCACGCGGCGTATGCGTTTCGCCCAGGCGGCGACGAATGAATGCGCCCAGCGGAGCGACCAGAATCCCCAGCAGGAACGGCAGGCGCCAGCCCCAACTCTCCAGCGACTCGACCGGCAGCGCCGCCGACAGCAGCGTTGCCAGCAAAGCGCCGAACAGCGCCGCAGCGCCCTGGCTCGCCAGTTGCCAACTGCCGTAGAAGCCGCGCGTGCGGGCGCTCGCGTACTCCACCAGCAAGGTCGTCGACGCGCCGACTTCGCCGCCGGCCGAAAAACCCTGCAGCAAGCGCGCCAGCACGATCAGCGCGGGCGCGGCCAGGCCGATCTGCGCATAGGTCGGCGTCAGGCCGATCAGGCCCGTGCTCAGCGCCATCAGGAAAATCGTCAGTGTCATCGCCGCCTTGCGGCCGGCCCGGTCGGCATAGGCGCCGAGCATCACGCCGCCCAGCGGGCGCGTGATGAAGCCCGCGCCGAAGGTGCCCACCGAGAGCAGCAATTGCCCGAGCGGATCGTGTACCGGGAAAAACAGCTTGCCGATCAGCACCGCGAAAAAGCTGTACACGGTGAAGTCGAAAAACTCCATGCCGTTGCCCAGCGTCACTGCAAAAATGACCTTGGCGCGCGACATTGCGCGAGGTTGCGTCACGGCCTGCGGCGTGATCGAAATGTCCATGGTGTCTCCTCTTTGTGAATTCTGTTTGTCAGGCCTGCGCGGCCAGCCGGCTCGAGCGCTGGCCCGTCAGGCGGCCAGGAAGCGCTCCGTCAACAGCGCCCAATACGCGGCGCCAGTCACGATGCATCGATCGTTGAAGTCATAGCCCGGATTGTGTACCGTGCATACCTGCTCGCCCGCGCCATTGCCAATCAGCAGATAACTGCCCGGGCAATGCTGCAGCAGGTAGGCGAAGTCCTCGCTGCCCATCAGCGGCCGGGCGTCGGCGATCACGTTCTCGCTACCGACCAGTTCCTCGCCGACGCGTTGCGCGAATTCGGTCTGCCCGGCATCGTTGACCAGCACCGGGTACCCCCGCCAGTAATCGATCTCGGCGCGCAGCCCGAAACTCTGCGCCTGGGCCTCCACCAGCGCGCGAATGCGCGCCTCCAGCAAATCGCGCACGCCGGCGTCCAGGGCGCGGATGCTCAATTCCATCTGCGCGCTTTGCGGCACCACGTTGGCGACTTCGCCCGATTTGATCGAACCCACCGTGATGACCGCCGGGTGCTGCGCATCGACGTTGCGCGCGACGATGGTCTGCAGTCCGAGCACGATGCTGGCGGCGGCCACCACCGGGTCGATCGCCTTGTGCGGCTCGGCGCCATGCCCGCCCTTGCCGTGCAGCGTGATGCTGGCCCGATCGGACGACGCCATGAATGCGCCGGCGTGAAACACCAGCTTGCGCTCGGCGAACCCGGGCATGTTGTGCATGGCGAAAATCGCGTCGCAGGGAAAGCGCTCGAACAGGCCATCGTCGAGCATGCGCTTGGCGCCCGCCAAACCTTCCTCGGCGGGCTGGAAAATCAGATTCAACGTACCCGAGAAACGCCGGGTGGCAGCCAGATAGCGTGCCGCGCCCAACAGCATCGCGGTATGTCCGTCGTGGCCGCAGGCGTGCATCTTGCCGGCATGCACGCTGGCATATGGCAGTCCGGTTTGCTCCTGGATCGGCAAGGCATCCATGTCGGCACGCAGGCCCAGGCGACGCTGGCCGTCGCCCACGCGCAGCGTGGCCACCAGCCCGGTGCCGCCGATATCGCGTGTGAGCTCGTACCCCCACGACAGCAGCCGGTCGGCGACCAGGTCGCTGGTCTGATACTCCTCGAATCCGAGTTCGGGGTGCTGGTGAATCTGATGCCGCAACGTAACGATGTCGTCGGCAAAGGCGGCAATGGCATCCAATGGGGAGGGATCGTGCAGGGCCAACGGCGTCTCCTGGAATAGTCTGAATAGGAAGTCTTATCAGACGATGGTAGAGTGACTCTGAGACTACCGGAAGACAATATTTTCGGGTACCGAACACCATTGGTTGTCATTCGGTCGATCCAACCGCGCCGCCGCCCACCCCCCGATTACGGCCAGGAGCCCGCATGAAATATCACCAGTTGCGCGCCTTCGTCAGCGCCGCCGAGCACGGCAGCATCCGCGCCGCGGCGCGCGCGCTGTTTCTGTCGCAGGCCGCCGTGACCAAGGCGCTGCGCGAACTGGAAGACGACGCCGGCTTGCCGCTGATCGCGCGCAATGCACGCGGCATCCAGCTGACCCAGGATGGGCAGCGGCTGTTGATGCGCGCCCGGCTGATCGTGCGGCAAATGCAGCAGGCGCGCGATGAATTGAATCAGTCGCAAGGCATCGATACGGGCAGCGTGGCAATCGGCCTGACACCGGCGGTTGTCCTGACGGTGCTGCCGGACGCGCTCAAGGCATTCCGTCAGCGCTATCGCAACGTCGCGCTGCGTCTGGTCGAAGGCCTTGCGCCGATCGTCGTGCCGGGGGTGCGCAACGGCACGCTCGACTTCGCCATGACGGTGCAAAGCAATGTGTCTCTGGGCAACGATTTCGTCACCGAGTCCTGCTTCCACGCCCAGCAGGCGATAGCCGCGCGGGCCGGCCACCCGGTGCTGGCCGATCCGTCGCCGGCCGCCTTGGCCGCGCAGGAATGGGCGCTGAGCAGCCGTCTGCAGGAGGGGCACGGCGGGCTGATCCAGCAAGTATTCGCGACCAGCGGCGTCGCGCCGCCCGAGCGGATCCTCGTGTGCGAGTCATACAGCACGGCGGTCGCGCTGGTGCGCAATACCGATTTGCTGAGCCTGTTCCCCGAACCCTTGCTGGCGCTGCCCGAATGCACCGGCATCGTCGCCGTGCCGGCGCGGCTGCCGAGCCTGAGCACCGAGATCAGTCTGGTGCGTCGCGCCGACGTGCCGCTGACGCCGGCCGCGGCCTATCTGGCGGCATGCCTGATGCAAGCCGGCCGCACGCGCTTTCCGGGTTGATCGGCCGCACTGGCGTGCGCCGGGCGGCCGGACGCGCACCGATTTAAGGCATAATCCCTGCGCAGGATCGGCCCCTTCGCAGGGCTGGCGCCACCTTCACGTCAGCAAGACCCCAGTGATGTCATGAGCGAAGACAATAAATATGCGGTACCCGGCCTCGAACGCGGGCTCAGGATCCTGATGGAATTTTCCAAACAGGAGCCCGTGCTCAACGGGGCCGAGTTGTCGCGCCGGCTCGACGTGCCTCGCTCGACGGTATTCCGCCTGCTGCAGACGCTCGAATCGCTCGGCTTTATCGAGCGCGCCGCCAGCGGCGATCGCAATTACCGGCTGGGCGTATCGGTGCTGCGGCTGGGTTTCGAATATCTGAACTCGCTGGAGCTGACCGACCTGGGCAATCCGATCATCGAGAGATTGCGCGACGCGACCGGCTATTCGAGCCACATCATCATTCTGGATCGGCAAGACGCGGTCTTCGTCGCCAAGGCCGCCAGCCGCGATCCGGTGTTCAGCGCGGTGAGCATCGGCACCCGCCTGCCGGCGCATGCCACGGTGATCGGCCAGGTGCTGTTGGGCGATTGCGATCTGGCGGCATTGCACAAGCTGTATCCGCAAGGCCCGCTCAAGCGCTACACCGACCATACCCCCGAGACCATCGAGGCGCTCTTCGCACGCGTGCAGGAGTATGCGGCGCGCGGCTATGCGACCAGCCAGTCGTTTTTCGAGTACGGCATTTCCACGGTGGTCGCGCCGGTACGGGATCACCGCAACAAAATCGTCGCGGCAATCAGCGTCACGGTGCCGCGCCCGCAACTCGAGGACCGGGCGCAGGACAACGATCTGGTCAGCCAGGTCGTTGCCGCGGCCAATGAACTGTCCTACAAGCTCAATTACCGGCAGGCGCCGGCCTGATACCGCCGCCGGCCTGCCAGGCCGTTCAGCGCTTGTCGGTATCGGTCATGAATTTGCCGCCGGGCGCCTGCCCGGCGTTCTTCTGCCGGCGCGTCACGCCGTCGAGCCCGCCGTCGACCGCCCATTCGGCGAATACGGTCGGGCCCGGCTCGAAGTCGCGCGGCTGCCAGGCCGGCGTCAGGATGTCTTCGTCGGCGTAATACTCGATCAGCGCGCCGCACGGATTCTTGAAATACCAGAAGTAAGCCGATGAGATCGGATGGCGCCCCGGCCCCAGCTGCGTTTGCCAGCCGCAGCGGTCGATGTGCAGGCCGCCGCCAAATACCTCGTGGATGTCGCGCACCGTGAAGGCGACGTGATTCAGGCCGCGCTTGCCGTTGGGCAATTGCAGCAGGAACAGGTCGTGGTGCCCGCCGTGCGGCGCGCAACGCATGAACGCGCCGCGCTCCGGATAACGGTCGGACAGCTCGAAGCCCAGCGCCTCGCGGTAGAAGCGCTCGGTCTGGGCCAGCGCATTGGTGAAGAACACCACGTGCCCGACCTCGATCGGCTCGGCGCGCTCGTAGATCGGGCTGGGCTGGTCGATGCGCGCGGCCTGGCCCCATGCGTTGGACGGCGAGCCCCTCACGTCGAGTTCGCGCTTGCGGCTCGCCTCGATGCGGATCGCCAGGCCGTTCGGATCGATGCAACCGAGCGCGCCGTCGCGTGCATAGAAGCCCGGTTGCTGCGCCAGGCGCGGCCGCAGATCGTCGAGCTCAGCCGCGCTGGCCACGCCCCAGGTCACTTCGCGCAGCGTCGGGCCTTCTTCCATGGCCGGCGGCAACGACGGATCGTCATGCGCGGCCAGCACCACGCGGCAGCCGTTGAGCGTCTCGAAGCGCGCGCCGTGCGCGTCGCGCGTGAGCTCCTTGAGGCCCCAGTCGCGCAGGAAACGGCAGCAGGTGTCGAGATCCGTCACGCCGTAGGTGATTTGTTCAATACCGAGAATCGTCATTGTGTTATTTCCAGGCAGGCAGTCAGAGGTCGAGCACCAGGCGCTCGCCCTTGCAGCCCGATACGCAGATCATCATTACTTTGTTGGTGGCGCGCTCCGCTGCACTGAGTACCGAGTCGCGGTGATCGGGGCACCCTTCGAGCACGCGCGTCTCGCAGGTGCCGCAAATGCCTTCCAGGCAGCTGGTCTGGACGTCGGCACCCGCCGCAAGCAAGCTGTCGAGCAGGGTCGCGCCGGGCTCGACGCGAACGCTCTTGCCGCTCCTGGCGAGTTCCACCGTGTAGCCGCTGGCGGCCGCCGCGGGGGGCGCGGCATCGGGCGCCGGAGCGAAGCGTTCGAGGTGTACGTGGGCGATGCCAGCGGCCTCGCACGCCTGCTCGAATGCGCCAAGCATCACCGCCGGGCCGCAGCAATAGGCATGCGTGCCGGCCGGCTTGCCTGCCAGGTAAGCGGCGAGATCGGCCGGACGATCGTCATGCGCCTCGTCGAAATGGCAGGTCAGCTTGCCGCCGAGCGCATGCAGCTCGTCGACAAACGCCGCCTGCGCGGCATGGCGCGCGCAATAGAGCATCTCCACGCTGCGCCCGAGTTCGCTCAGCCGGCGATACATGCAAAGGATCGGCGTGATGCCGATACCGCCGGCGATCAGCACGGTATGGGGGGCGTCCTCGACCAGCGCGAAGTTGTTGCGCGGCGGTGCGATCTGCACGGTCATGCCGACGCGGAAATTATCGTGAATGAAGCGCGAGCCGCCGCGGCTTTTCGGGTCGGCCAGGATGCCCAGCACGTAACGATCGCGCTCGCCGGGTGAATTCACCAGCGAATAGCTGCGCACCAGCCCGCTCGACAGGTGCAGGTCGATATGCGCGCCGGGCTCGAACGGCGGGAAGCTGCCGCCTTCGGTCGGCACCAGTTCCACGCTCATGATGCCGCGCGCCTCGTAGCGCAGCGTGCGGATCATTGCCGACAGATTATTTGCACTGCTCATGTTACGTCCTGCCTTCTACCGTCTTGCGGGCCGCGCGACGCGCTCAGCCCAGCCGAGTCATATCGATGTCGCGGCGCGCGAATGCGTCGATCTCCACGCGCAGCTCCGGAAACACCAGGCCACTGACCTGTACCAGCGTCGAGCAGGGGTAAGCGCCACCCTGCCCCACGATGCCGGCGAAAAATTCCTGCCGCGCCCGCCCCACCTCGTCCTTGTCGGCGATGTCGGTGACGTACACCACCAGGCGATAGACGTTGGCCAGCGTGCCGCCGCCGGCCTCGACCAGCGCCTTGACTTTGCCGAGCACCAGCAGCGTTTGCTCATACGCCGACAATGGGCTCGCCGCATCGCGCGAAGCCGGATGAGCGGTCATGCCCGACAGCACGATATCGTTGCCCGCCACGATGCCGTTGCTCCACGTCGCCGTGGGCGCCTCGGGCACGCTCGCGCAACGGATGCGCACCGCGCCGCGCGCGGCATCGTGACTGGCGCTCATGCTTTTTCCGACCGCTCGAGTTCAGCCTTGGCCAGATTGCGCAGATGCCGCCGCAGGCGCACGATCCCCATGTCATGCTGATACAGGTGCTCGTACTGGTTGGCGTCGGGCTCCATATTCTCGAGAATCTCGCGGTCCTGCTCGAGCACCGCCCAATGGCGCGCTTCGAGGCGGTTGCGATACAGGAAGCGCCACACGTCGCGCTGCCAGCCGCTGACCTTGCGGCAACGCCAATGGAACACCGCGGCCAGATTCGGGGCGATCGGCGTATAGCTGCCGATGATGATGAAGTTGCCGCCCGGGCCGCCGGTCTTCGGATAGGGGATCTCCAGGCGCATCCAGTGGATGCCGGTGTCGGCCCACTCGGTCCAGTCGAAGTTGACGTCGCGCTGCCCTTCTTTCTCGAAGATAAAGCCGTGCTCGGTGTCGCGGATGCGGAAATTCGCGGTAGTCTGGCCGGCGGCCATCGAATGCGACTGCTTGTGCAGGTACGTGCCGTGCATCGGATCCATCACATTGTCGAGCACGTAGCGGTAGTCGCCCTTCCACTCCGTGTAGCAGATGAACGACGAATACGCGTCGCCGGTCAGCTCCTCGGGCAGATTCAGCGGCGGCGGCGTATCGATATTCGTGGTGGCGTTGTAGAGAAAGATCACGCCGGCCTGCTCCCGCACGTGAAAGCCGAGCCCCGCGCGCGAGCCTTCGAGCTTGCAACCGGGACTGCCCGGCACGCTGGTCACCACGCCATCGCAGCGCACCTGCACGCCGTGATAGCCGCACTGGATGCGATCGCCCAGCACCACGCCCTTGGACAGCGGCGCGCCGCGATGCGGACAATGGTCCTCGAGCGCGCGAACCTGGCCTTCCTGGTCGCGCCAGAAGACCATCTTGCGGCCCAGCCGCTGCAACGACACCGGCTCATGACCGACCAAATTCGACGGGCAGATCGGGTACCACAAATTCACCAGACCGCGTTCCAGGACGGCATCGGTCACATCTTGCTGTTGATTCGTTTTCATGAAACTCTCCGCGGCGGCCTATTGACCCAGACGGGCCATTTCCTGGCAAAAATTCTGCTCGGTCCATGCGGTGCCGACCTGCGGTCCGGGACCGGCCTGATTCAGATAAGCGATCAGACCAGGCAATTCGACGATGCCCTGGGCAAATGCCCGCTCGATCGAATCGCCCAGCAGGCTTTCATATTGCGTCGGCGGACGCAGCCGCGCCTGATGCGGCTCGAGATAACGTTCCATCATTGACCTCCATTGCGAACCCGTTCGCGAATCCGCTCGCGCACCGGGACAAAATCATAGGTGGGATAACATTCGGTGCGAAACACACCCCAGGCCGAGCGCTCCAGCTCGAGGTTGACCACCGGCAGCAGGGCCGGCGGCAATTCCAGCGTGACGATCTGGCCAAACCCCATCGCCACGGTCCACGACACCACGCGCGCGCCTTCGGGCGGAAACCGCTCCCACCAGTCGGCGGCCTTCAGGCGCGACTGAAACGCGTCGAGATTGTTCGACTGATCGTGCTTCAGGAAAACCGTTAGCAGCATCGTCGAGGGGTCGCTTGCCATGGCGCGGGCTCCGTGCTTATTTGACGAACTGATTGGTGAACAAGTCCTTCACGTCAGTCTTTTTGCTCACGACTTTTTCCTTGACGTAAAAGTCCTGCAGCTTCTCGACGCGCGCCGGATCGAACGCGCCGAGCGTTTTCTGACCCGGATAGACGTCGGTGGCGTAGTAGGTCAACACCTTCTGCACTTCGGCCTCGTGCCCCTTGTAGGACGGCACCGCGGCCACATAGGCTTTTGCCGCGGCAGCCGGGTCCTTCATGATCTCGGCCAACGCCGTCAGCGTCGCATGCACGAATTTGCCAACCATCGCCGGGCGCTCGGCGATGGTCTTGTCGGAGGCCAGGATCGCCTGGGCCATGCCCGGGAAATACTTGTCGGTCGAAGTCATGACGACCTTGGTTCCGGCATTTTGCACGTCGAAGCCCCACTCGGGCACGCCCACCAATGCCTGCGCCTTGCCGGCGGCAACCTGCTGCCACACGCCCGCCGGGCCGGCCGCCTGGATGTGCACGTCGTTACGGCTCAGGCCGGCGCTGGCCAGCACGGCGAGCGTCGCGTAGAACGAGGTGTCCTGATAAGCGAGCACGGTAATCGTCTTGCCCTTGAGATCGGCCGGCGTCTTGATATTGGCATCGGCGCGGGTGACCAATTGGTGCAGCGTGCGCCCGCCCAACAACGCCACGCCTTTGATCGGAATGCCGTTCTGGCGCAGGATGATCGGGGTATCGCCCAGGCCATCGCCCAGGTCGCCGTTGCCGGCGGCCAGTTGCTTGCCGACTTCGGCGCCGCCCTGCACGGTAATGAAGCGCACCGACAGGCCTTCTTTTGCATAATAGCCCTGCTTGTCGGCCAGCATCAGCGGCGCGAAGGCGATCATATTGGCCGGTGCCGGCAGCAAAAACGTGATCTGCTGCGTTTGCGCGCGCGCGGTGCCGGCAGCGGCCAGCGCGGCCGCGCCCAGCACGCCGGCCATCGCCAGGCGGCGCGACATGCGCGCGGAAAAATGCCGGACGGATTCAGAGAATTTTGAAGACATGGACTCCTCGCTCAAGGTAAGAGAAATTGCCTGGCGACTCCCCCGTCGCCGTGGGTAACAGCTTCATGCGCCCGCGGCCCAAGGCAGCGGCGCCTCGTTCAGGCCCCAATACAGGCTTTTCTGCTGGGTGTATTCGAGCAGGCCCAGACGGCCTTTCTCGCGCCCCACCCCGCTTTCCTTCCAGCCGCCGAAAGGGGTGGAAATCGAAAACTGCTTGTACGTATTGATCCAGACCGTGCCGGTCTCGAGCGCACGGGCCACGCGCCAGGCGCGCTTGTAGTCGCGCGTCCAGATGCCGGCGGCCAGGCCGTAGACGCTGTCGTTGGCCTGGCGCAGCAGGTCGGCTTCGTCGTCGAACGCCATCACGGCCAGCACCGGACCGAAAATCTCCTCGCGGCACATGCGCGCTTCGTTGTTCAGGCCCGCGAGAATCGTCGGCAGATAGAAATAACCCTTGTCGCGCCCCTCGCCGGCCGGCCGCGCCCCGCCGCACAACAGGCGCCCGCCCTCGGCCAGGCCGAGCTCGACGTAGCGCTCGATCGAGGCGCGGTGAGCCCCGGTGACCAGCGGCCCCATCTGGGTATCCTCGCGCAGCGGGTCGCCCACGCGCAGCGCGCGCGCGCCGGCGACCAGCCGTTCGACGAACGCGTCGTGCACGGAGGTATGAACGAACAGGCGCGAACCGGCGATGCACGACTCGCCCGACGAGCTGAAAATGCCGTACAGCACGCCGGCCACCGCATGATCGAGATCGGCGTCGGCGAATACCATGGTGGGCGACTTGCCGCCCAATTCGAGCGACACCGGCATGAGCTTGTCGGCGGCCAGGCGCGCGATGCCGCGCCCGACTTCGGTGCCGCCGGTGAATGCAACCTTCTTGACCTTGGGGTGGCGCACCAGTGCGTCGCCGATGATCGAACCCTTGCCCGGCAGTACGCTGAGCACGCCCGGCGGCACGCCGGCCTCCAGGCAAATACGGCCGAGTTCGAGCGACACCAGCGGCGTGACTTCAGCCGGCTTGAGCACCACCGCGTTGCCGGCGGCCAGCGCGGGTGCCAGCTTTTGCGCGTCGGAGGCGATCGGCGAATTCCACGGCGTGATCGCCGCGATCACGCCCAGCGGCTCGTGCACACTCATGCTCAGGTAGTCGCCGCGCTGCGGCGTGAGATTTTCTTCGAGCGTCTCCAGACACGCCGCGAAATAGCGGAACGTGCCGGCGGCACTGGCCACCAGCGCGCGCGTCTCGCTGATCGGCTTGCCGTTGTCGCGCCGCTGCAAATGCGCGAGCGGCTCGGCGCGCGCCTGAATCAGGTCGGCGATACGATGCAGCACCGCGGCGCGCTGATGCGGCTTGAGGCCCGACCAGTCGGCGCGGCGCCACGCGGCATCGGCCGCCTCCACCGCCTCGGCCGCGTCGCTCGCGTCGGCCGCGGCGATTTCGGCGTTGACGCTTTCGTCGGCCGGATACAGGCTGGCGTAGCGCGCGCCGCGCCCGGCGCGCCACTGGCCACCGACCAGAATGTCGCTGGAGAAGTTATTCAACAAATCGTTTGCACTCATGATGTAGGCCTGACGTATCGACTTTCAGATCACGCAGCGCGCGACGCGATTGCGCAGCGCGCGAATCGCGCTGAATGCGGTCAATGCGGAAGTCTTGGGGTTGTCGGGCAACGGCTTGCCCGCCATTTCCAGCGACATGTCGCCGAACGCGCCGCGTGCATGGATGTGGTGCACATTGCGGGTGACCGCCGGATCGGCGATCAGCCGCACGCGGGTGCGATCGAGCCCGAGTCCGGCCAGCGCCACCGTGGCGGCCACATTGGCGTTCTTCGGGTACAGGCGCGCGGCGTCGCGCGCGCTGCCTTCGAAAATCACCGTGGCATCGCGCAGCGAGGCGAGATCGACCACCGACTCCGCTGGCGTGCCCTGCCAGCCCAGCGGCGGCTTGCGGCCCGTATAGACGACCTCGTCGAGCCCGCCTTGCCGGGCCGCGGCCAGCGCGTCGATGCCGCCGATCGCGCCGGACAGCAGCGTGAGCGTGGCACCGCCTTCGCGCGCGGCCTGCTCGAGCGCATCGAGCAACGCGACATCCGACAGCGCGCCGATCGAGGCCACCGCGCAATCGACGCCGGCCTTGAGCAGCGGCACCACGTGGCCGGCCAACGCGCTGTGACCGGCGCATTCGAGCACATAGTCGGGCCGCCCGCCGAGTTGCGCGGTGGAGGTGATCACCTCGACGCCGGGCTGTACGCTGTGGCGCACCCGCTCGGCATCGCGCTCGGGCACGATGACGTGCCCCACGTGCAGGGTCTGATCGTGTTCGAACTCGTGATAGACCATCGAGCCGATGGCGCCAAAGCCGATCAGCGCGACGTCGACCGGATGAGCGGCGGCGTTATGCATGGGCCGGCTCCCGTACCGGCGGGCCGGCGAATTGCGCGGCGAACTGGCCCACCGAGAGCATGTCGACTTCGAGCAGCACCGGGCCGTCATGAGCCAGCCCGCGCGCGATGGCGGCTTCGGCCTGGTCGATCGCATCGATCTTTTCGTGGCGCATGCCCAGGCTCGCGCAAAACGCCGCAAACTCCGGTTGGTGCAGGTCGACGTAGCAGCGACGCCCGCCGTATTGGGCGTCCTGGATATTGCGGATCACGCCGTAGCATTTGTCGTTCATCAAAATCACCAGCAGGTTGGCGCGCTCCTGCACCGCCGTGGCCAGCTCACCGACATTGACCATCAGGCCGCCGTCGCCCACCAGGCAGACGGTCTTTTGCGCGGCCCCGGCCAGCGCCGCGCCGATGCCCATCTGCAGGCCCTGGCCGATGCCGCCGCCCAAGGCGTGAACGCCGGCGCGCGGCGAGAAAATCTTGAGCAGACGATTGCCCCAGGTGCTGTTGGAGATGGTGACGTCGCGCACCCAGTTGTAGTCGCGCCCGACCGCCCGCTGCAGCGCCTCGACCAGATGACGATACGGCCCGAGCCCTTCGGCGACCTGCTGGACTGCACGCTCGCGGGTGGCGGCCAGGTCGGGCAGGAAGGCCGGATCGATCGCGATGCGCCCGGCCAGCTTGTCGGCCAGCGCATTGAGCACCGCGCTGGCGTCGCCATGGACGAACAGCTCGTTCGGGTAGCCGCGATTGTCGGCCAGCGCATCGGCGTCGATGCGGTACAGCGGGCTCGGCAACTTGAGCTTGTATTTGAGCGTCTCGTTGCCGCGCAGGCGCGAGCCCACCACCAGCAGCGCGTCGCAGGTCTTGTAGAAGGCCTCGGCCGCCGGATGCACGTTGAAGGCGCCGAGCGTGGCGCGATGGTCTTCCGGCACGATGCCGCGCCCCTGGACGCTGGTCACCACGCCAAAACCCATATCAAGCAAGCGCTGTACCGCGGCGCCGGCGCCGCGCGCACCGCCGCCCAGCCACAGCAGCGGACGGCGTGCGCCGGCCAGCGCATCGGCCAGGCGCGCGACCCGCGCGTCGTCGTGGCTGCCAATGCCGACGTGCGGCGCGCCAATGTCCTCCGGCCAGTCGATCGCGGCGGCCTGAATGTCGATCGGGATCTCCACGCTGACCGGGCCGCTGGGCGCGCTTTGCGCGACGCGCACCGCCTCGCGCAGGGTGGCCAGCACGGTGTCGGCCGAACGCACGCGGTACGCCGCCTTCGACACGGCGGTGAGCATGGTCAATTGGTCCGGGGCCTCATGGATATAGGCCAGGTCGCGATCGAGATATTCGGTTTCGATTTGCCCGGTGATATGCAGCAGCGGCGTGCCTGCGGTGAGGGCCTCGACCATCGCGCCGGCGGCGTTGCCGGCGGCCGTGCCGGTACTGGTAAAGGCCACGCCGAGGCCGCCGGAGACACGCGCCAGGCCATCGGCCATGTTGACGGCGCCGGCTTCGCCACGCGCACCGACATAGCGGATGCGATTGCGCCGGGCAATCGCGTCGAGGATCGGCATGTTGTGGATCGAGATCACGCCGAACGCGGTTTTCACGCCGCACTGCTCGAGAAACGCCGCGATCAGTTCGCCCACGGTGGTTTGTTTAGACATGTCTTGCTAAGCCTCCAGAAACATCGAGATGGCTGCCCGTCGTGTACGAGGACAAGGCGGTTGCCAGAAAAAATATGGCCGACGCGGCTTCTTCGGGGCGGCCGAGCCGACCCAGCTGAATCCCTTTCTTGTGCGCGAGCTCCTGCGTCCAGTCCTCCCAGCTTTGCCCTGGCGCGGCCTGCGCGGCAAAGCGCCGGCGCCACTGGCCGGACTCGACCAGACCGATCAGGATCGCGTTGACGCGAATCCCGTCGGGCGCGAATTCGGTGGCCATCGAACGCACCAGGTTCTGCACGCCGGCGCGCGCCGAGGAGGTCGCCACCATATGCGGCTCCGGCTGCAGCGCCAGCAGCGAATTGACGCAGACGATGGCCGCCGGGGCGGCCGCGCGCAGCATCGGCAAGAACGCGCGCGTGGGCCGGATGATGCTGAAGTACTTGAGCTCGAGCTCCTCGCGCCATGCGTCGTCGGTGGTGTCGGCGAATTTGGAGACGCGGCCCTGACCTGCGTTGTTGATCAGCATGTCGACCCGGCCGAAGCGTTCCCGCACCTGCTCGGCGAATGACGCGACGTCATCGGCGGCAAGCACGTCGCAACGCACGGCAAGCAGTTGCGCATCCGGGTGCCGCTCGCGCAGCCTCGCTTCGGCCGTGGCCAGACGCTCGGTGTCGCGCCCGCAGACGGCTACCGAGGCGCCGGCCGCAAGAAACATCTCGGCGCTGGCCAACCCGATCCCGGAGGAGCCCCCCGTGACTACGGCCACCCGCCCGCTGAGGTCTATCTTCATCATTTGATTTCCAGTGATTCACGTGCCGGCGACGGTGCCTGAGCCGCTGGCGCCGGCCGGTAGTTCAAGCGACGCGACAGATCGGCGGCCGCTTGCCTGACCTGCCCCACCAAATCGCTGTCGAGCAGCGGTTGATCGATTTCGGCGCGCGGGATGGTGACCGTCACGGCCGCGACAATGCGCCCGAGATCGCTGCGCACCGGTGCGCTGACCACCGAGATGCCGCGCTCGAACGACGACGAACTCACCGCGTAGCCGCGTGCGGCATCCTCGCGCACCCGCTCGTACAGGTCGTGCACGGTGGCCGGGGTTTGCGCGGTGAATTTCTCCAGGCGTCCCTCCGGATACAGCCGCATGAGTTCGTCGAGCGTCAGGTCGCCCATCAGCACGTGCCCGTGCACGGTGGCGTGCGCCGGCAGCCGCGTGCCGACATTGACCTTGATCGAGCTGAACACCGGCGCCACGCTTTGCGCCTTGGCGACAAACACGATGTCGCGTCCGTCGCGGATCACGATGTGGCTGGTGAAGCCGGTCGCGTCGCGCAGCTTCTCCAGCACCGGAATGCCGTGGTCGGTCAGCTCGAGCGAGCTCAGGTATTCGAAGCCCAGGCGCAGCACCGCCACGCCCAGACGGAAATTCTTGTCGCCGCCGGCACGTTCGAGAAAGCCCATCGACTCGAGCGTCTGCAGCAGCCGGAAGACGGTCGTGCGGGGAATGCCGAGACGACGCGAGAGCTCCGGCGCGCCCAGCACCGGCTCGCGCGGGGTGAACTCGGTGAGAATCTTCAGTCCGCGCTCGAGCCCCGGCACCGAGTAACGGGACTCGGCGGCGTCTGCCTTGTCTTGATTGTCCATTGGGCTGTTCATGACTTTGAAGCGCTGGCGCTTGCGTTGGCCCGCCGGCTGAGCGCTTCGATCAATGCGTTCAGCGACGACGGTGTTTCGATATAGCAGGCATGGCCCGCGCCCTCGATGCGTTGCAGCGGCACGCGCGCGGCCGCCGCGATCGGCTCGCAAGCGGCGGGCGGGGTTATCGCATCGGCAGCGCCCACGACGACCTCGACCGGTCCGGCGTAGTCCGTCAGATCGGCAGCCAGATCGGCTTGCGCGAGCAGATGCGTGGCTTGCCGGTAACCGTCGGGGACGATGCGCGCCATGTTCCATTGGACCCAGGCGCGTGCACCGGGCTCGGCGTGCGGCGCCAGCAGATTGGCGCTGCGCTGGGCCGCCAGGCCGGCCGGGCCGAGCGATTCGAGCAGAGCCAGGCGCGCGTCGCGCTTGGCCGCGCGTTGCTCGGCCGAGGCGGCGCCGTAGCCGGCCGCGGGCGAACACAGCAGCAAACCGCTTACGCGCTGCGGCGCCACGCGCGCGAAGGCACCGGCCATCACCGCGCCGAGCGAGTGTCCAACCAGCAGCACACGTTCGATCGCCAGCGCATCGAGCCACGCCGCCAGCGCATCGGCATAGTCGGCCGCGACCGGTTCTCGCGCGGCCAGCGGCGCCGACTCGCCATAACCGGGAGCGTCCCAAGCCAGCACGCGATGCGCGGCGCCGAGCGCTTCGAGCTGGGCCAGCCACGACGGCGCGCCCGACCCGATGCCGTGCAGCAGCACCAACGGCGTGCCCGCCGTCGATGCGCCGGCTTCGCGGTAGCCGATCACGCCGACGCGCGTGCTCACGCGGCGCGCCGGGAACGCGGCCAGCCGCTCGAGCAGGGCCGCCGGCGCGCTCGCCAGCAGGTCCGGCGTGGCGGACGAGGCGCTCGGGGGCGGCGACAAAGGCGCGTCGTTGGCGGTCGAATGCATGGCGGGTCCTGGCCTTAGCGCTTGATCTTGGCCAGCGGCGAGTCGGGCGGATAGGTGGGCGTGACCGGCTTGGCCGAACCCAGCATCACGCACATCAGCACGTCTTCGTCGCCGATGTTGACTTCGCTGCGGTAGA